>DAIMZF010000191.1:0-5394 GCA_036734085.1 Aggregatilineales bacterium | reverse complement strand
CCGAAGTTCTTGTCGTCTTTTTCTACCCGGTGGTACAGTTGGCGGATGTGCTTCTGGTCTAAAAAGCGCAAGACCTTCTTCTTGAGCGCCCCACTGCCTTTGCCGGGAATAATCTCCACAAGGGCGATTTTTTTGTCAATTGCCTCCTGCATGATGCGGTTTAGCTCGGCTTCAATCTTATAGCCTTTGTTATAGATGTCGTGTAAATCCAGCTTTAACTTTGCCATGTCGGGTGTTTGCCTCACGATTCAGTCGGAATAACGGCGGGAAGCCGTAGGCTTGTCCAGATTATCACATCCGGCATTGTATTATCTTCTGCTTACTGGCAGGGCGGCAACGCGCCGTAATCCATCGGCCAATCGCGGCCATAAAACGCCAGATATTCCGCAACATGCGCCGACCAATAATCATTGTTATGCTCGCCTATGGTGTTAATCACATAGGTATGCGCGATTTCCTGCTCGCGCAGGCGGCTGGAAAGTAACTGCTGGCTTGGCCCGGCGGAATCGCCCGCGCCGTTATCCATATAAAGCCGTAGTTCCGCACGCGGCAACAACGCGGAATTCCGCGCAATCTCCAACGGGTTAAACGCCGCCGGAATCTCGCGCAGGTTATCCGGGAAGTACGCGCTGTGCCCGCCGACCACGCCGAAGACATCCGGGTGACGCAGGGCGACGCTATACGCCCAAAAGCCGCCGCGTGAGATGCCACCAATGGCGCGGTAATCCCGGTCTGCGATGGTGCAGATTTGGCGCTCCACCGCCGGGAGCAATTCTTCCAGGATGTAGGTTTCGTAAGATGGGCTGGGCGGGAAGGCGTTAAATTGCCCTAAAGAGCCGAGATACGGCATGACCAAGACCATCGGCGGCAGTTCGCCTTGCAGAATACCGTCATCCAGCGCGGCAATCAGCCCGATGTCTTCCCATTGTTGTTCGCGGTAACTGAGGCCGTGTAGCAGAACCACCAACGGGAAGCGGGCGCGTGTGTCGATATAACAGGGGGGCAGATACACACGGTAACGCAGGTTTTCGCCATTGCCTACCGCGCTCCGAAAGTTGGTGAATTCCTCGATGCGCCCGCCGTTGTCCTCACAGGGGAAAGGCGTGCTCGTCGGCAGAAGCACTTCGGTTGCAGTCGGCACGGGCGACGGCGTTATGGTCGGTGTGGGGGTCTGGCTGGGGATGGGCGTGAGCGATGGCACAGGCGTGATAACCACGACAACCGGAGTCGGGAGGGGTGCGGCCATTTCATCACAGGCGGCTAAGGCGGGGATGCACAACACAATACAGCATAACAATAGTAAACGACGCATAAATCCTCTTTAAGCTACAGGCTTATGAATTATTCAATCATCCCGCGCAGGCGCTCCGCCCGGTGGGGGGTGTTGATGAGCTTCTCGCTGAGTTGTAGCGCGTGGATGTCGTACTCCAGTAGGTTTTCCAGGTCATCAAAACGGCTTACCGCGCCATAGGGGAAGAAGCGCACATCCGGCGGCAGTTGGGCGCGGAGTTCCACCATTAAGGGCAGGTCGCGCTCCGCACGATAGCGGATGCCACCACCGACGCACACGGCATGGGGGGCTAATGTGCTGATGAGCGCGGCCTGCGCGACATCTTCCACATGCAGGATGACGGCCATCTTCAGGCGATGGCTCAGGCTGACCAAATCGCGCAAGTCCGCCTCCGGCAGGATGCCCGCGTGCAGGATAACGGCGCTGGCTCCGTTGGCGCGTTGTTCCAGCAGATTATAACGATTCAGCACATAGTTCTGGCTGATGACGGGCAGGTTCTTCATCGCCCGGCTGACGAGCAGTAAATCTTCCGAGCTTTTGCCGTAGATGGTGTTATCCGTAAACAGCGAAATGGCGTTAACCTGTAGCCGGGCGAAGCGTAACGCGGCGGCTACCGGGTCGTAGACTTCGTCCAGCAGGATATGACCGATAAACATCATACCTGTGCTTACCTCATTGAGGGAAGGCAACGGACGCGCCTGCATATCGGCTAATGTTAACATCGCTAAAAATGGCGTCCGTGCTTCGCGCCGGGCGATCCTTGCGCGTTTGGCGGCCAGAATGTCTTCTAAGGGAGGGGCATCATCTATCATACGGCAGGCTCTCGTAAGATTTTAAGCGTCATCACAATCTGGACAGGTATCGGCCTTCGGCGGGTGCATAGGCCACACATTCCTGCTATTATATGCGCCAAGACAGACACAAGCAAACGTGTTAGAATGCTGTAGAATGCATAAAAAGCGTAAAAGCCATGACAACACTCAGTAAACGTGCCCAACGCCTGCGCGACGCAGGCTATAAACTCACCAACGCCCGTTTGACCGTGCTTGACGTGCTGGAGCAAGGCGGCGGCCATATGACCTCCGCTGATGTGATAGAAGCCACCGCGCAAGCCGCGCCGGAAATCGGGCGGGCGAGCGTCTTCCGCACGTTGGATTTGCTGACTCAATTAGCCGTTATCCGCCCGACGTACATCGAAAGTAGCGCCACGCCGCGCTATGTCCTCCTGCCGGACGGCCACCACCATCATGTCATCTGTACAATCTGCAACACCGTGATTGAGTTTGATGACTGCGGCCTGAAAGCCCTTACAGAAAAGCTGGAACGTCAATACGATATGCAAATTAACGGCCATTTATTAGAATTCTACGGCAAATGCCATAACTGCCAGGATAAGGGGGCAAATGGAAGCGAGGATTCCACAACCTGATTTAAGCAATCCACCTCACGACATTGTACCGGGTTATTCCGATACGGTACTCGTCCCGGTGGCAAATCCATCCACCGCCGCCGATTTGTTACACATCGCCGGTGCGCTGGTTGAACCCACACACGGTAAAATTATCGCGCTTTCCGTCGTGGAAGACGCCGAACAGCAGGCAAAATCCGTTGACGATGTAAAACTCATCGTAGACCGCATCCGCACGGAAGGTTACACCATAGAGCATAAGACCGTTGTCTCGGTGAGCATCTCACGCGGGATTTTGGACGGTGTGCGCGAAACAGGCGCGGATTTGCTGATTGTGGGCATTAAGCAGAACAAGCGCGGGCAGGTAGAACTGGGCACGGTGGTGGAAAACCTGATTGAGACCGCGCCGTGTGATGTGATGGTGTACCGTGCCGCACGCACGCCAGATTTTAACCGGGTGGTCATCCCGGTGGGCAGTGCCGCCCAAGCCCGCACCGCCGCCGGGATTGGGGTACGGTTGGGGCAGTTCTACAGAACGAATATCGAGGCGATGCGGGTGCAGGCCGGTGCAAGCGCCCAGTTTGAAGGCTTAGCCCACATCGAAGAAGCACTGGCCGATGTGCAAAACGGGCACAACATCAAGCGCACGGTGGTCACGGCGAATAACGCGGCGGATGCTATCGTCAGCCGCACGAGTGAAGATGACCTGATTATCGTGGGCTTCTCGGAGCGATCCGAGCTTGAGCGTATGATGTTTGGCGATGTGGGGCGCGTCATCCTGGAGAAAGCCGAAGGGCCAGTCATCATGATTGCCCGGCAAATACAGGATGAAACCAAAGCCGACAAGATACGTCGGCGCGTGGTGAGTTGGGTACGCCCCCTGCTGACGCGCACGGAACAAGAGGACATTGTGCGCCAGTCCGACCGGGATTCGCGGCTGGATATTGACTATCTCGCGCTGATTGGCGCTTCTTCCACAATTGCTACGCTGGGCTTGATGCTCAATAGTGCGGCAGTCATCATCGGCGCGATGCTGGTTGCCCCGTTGATGTCGCCGTTGATTGCGCTGTCGGTGGGCGTCACGGTGGGGCGCGTGCGGATTGCAGGGCAGGCGCTACTCTCTGTACTTGTGGGCGTGGGCTTTGCGTTGATGGTGGCTTCGCTGGCGGGGTTGCTGTTTCCCATTACCCCCACGCCGGAGATGAACGCACGCGGGATGCCCACCCTGCTGGATGCGGCAGTCGCGTTTGCCAGTGGCGCAATCGGCGCGTATGCCACCGCCCGTAAAGACATCCCCGCCGCTTTAGCCGGTGTCGCTATTGCGGCGGCCTTGATGCCCCCGTTGTGTACGGTTGGGCTGGGGTTGGCGCTGGGCGATACGCAGTTAGCCTTCGGCGCGATGGTGTTATTCCTGACGAACATCCTGTGTATTGTGCTGGCGGGGGTGGCGGTCTTTGTGTATCTGGGGATGACGTTCCGCCGTTATGAAGATGTGCCGATTCGCTGGCAGATTGCCGCAACTGCCCTGCTCATCCTGGCGACTGTGCCCGTCGGCGCGGAGCTATTCATCCTCACACGCGAAGTTAACATCGAACGAGATGTACGCCGGGAAATTCAACTGGAACTGCCGCCGTCGGCGGAACTGGTGAGCATAGAATTTGACCGCGTGAACATCAACCGCATCTCTGACGTGCTGGTGGTTGTGCGTAGCCCGCTAGACCTGACGATTGAAGACACGCGGCGCATCGCATCGCGCCTGCGGGGGCGACTGGGGAATGATTTGGGCGTTTCCGTGACGGTACTGCCCGTCATCCGCGTGGCCGCGCCGGAACCGCCGCCCACGCCAGAGCCAGAGCCGGAAGGCGAAGAGTAATAATTCCACGCCGAAAGCGGGAACGCTGGCTTGCACCTGACGCCTGATGTAATCATCGTGCTGGCGTTTCCCGGTTTCCGTTGCTTTGGGCGTGCCCTTCCCTTATAATTGGAGGACATTCCGCCAATTCGCAAAGGAAAAGAGGCGTTTATGCCATTCGCAAATATCATTATGCTTATCATCATCGTGCTGACACTTGCTGTTGTGGTTGCGGTGCTGTGGTACGGCGTCAAGCACGACCCGCACACCTCCATCCGCAGTTCGGAGTCCTCCCGTGCGGTGCAGGCCGCAAAAAAACGCGCAGAGGCCATCCAGAAGAAGTATGAAGAACTGACCCCACCCGCCGAAGAAAAATAAACCGTAAGGCAAAGCTGATGCCGCAAGGCCATGTGACCTTCGTCCACATCTCCGACACCCACATCCACCCCGACCCGGCGTATAACGTCTTTGGCGGCGGGATTAGCACACAGGCCGGAGCGCGGGCGCTGGTGGACGCGCTGAATAACCTGCCCTTCAAGCCGGATTTCATCCTGCATACGGGTGATGTCGCCTATGACCCGCACGAAGAAGCGTACAGCACCTGCGCGGAGATTTTAGGCGAACTGCGTTCCCCTGTGTTTTATGTCGCGGGCAACCACGATTCCAGCGCCGCGTTACAAAAGACGTTCATCCATAACCGGGATATTCAGCGCCAGTTGCACTACACCACAGAGGTTAACGGCGTGCAACTGGTGACGGTCGACAGCAACGGCCTGGCAGACCCTCCTGCCGGGCATCTGACCGATGTACAACTGGAATGGTTGCGGAAGGTGTGCCGGGCGG
>DAIMZF010000190.1:0-5409 GCA_036734085.1 Aggregatilineales bacterium | reverse complement strand
TAGGGGTAAGCGCGGGCGTATTAGTCCATACATTGATGGTATCGCTAGGGTTAGCAGTATTGTTGCAAACATGGGAATTAGCCTATGATGTTGTGAAGTATGCAGGTGGCGCGTATTTGGTCTATCTCGGCATAGAAGCAATCCGGCATGGTTCCAGCTTTCATGCACAGTCCACAGTCTCTGGTGTGATTGCCGTGCATCCACGCCAATACTTTTTTCGGGGGATGATGAGCAATGTCTTAAATCCCAAAGTCGCGCTGTTCTTCCTTACATTTTTGCCACAATTCGTCACCACAACCGGGAATTATGCCACTGCACAGATGATCATGCTGGGTCTGATTTATGCCGCTATTGCGTTGACTGTTAAATCTACCATCGCGCTGATGTCTGGCACAGTGAGTATATGGTTGCGTGAATCACCTCATATCGCCGATTGGCTAAACTGGTTTATGGCGGCGGTATTTTTGTATCTTGGTCTCCGTCTGCTCTTGCCAGATGTCATCCTCTAAAGGTGATAGTTCTGTCTTACGCCTTCTTTAAGATTGTGTTAAATTGATAATATCCTGATATTTAACACGAGAAAGTGAGGCGATGATGTCTCTTTATGACCAATCCCTGCTAATTGTATATGTGCTGTTGGCCGCGATATTATCGGCGTTAATCGGCTTGGAACGCGAACGCCGCAGTAAGTCCGCCGGTTTGCGGACACATATGCTTGTTGGGGTGGGGGCATGTGTTTTTACAACACTTTCTGCTTTAGCCTTCCCGGAAGGCGACCCGACGCGCATTGCGTCGAACGTCGTAACCGGCATCGGATTTTTGGGCGCAGGCGTGATTTTCAAAAATAAACACGAAGTCCACGATTTAACCACAGCCGCCAGTATTTGGGCGACAGCCTCCATTGGGATGGCAGTCGGTGTGGGGGCATGGCTGGCCGCGTTAGGCGTCACGCTGATTATCTGGCTCATCCTTGCTTTATTGCGTAAACTGCCAGTTTATCACAACGACAGTCAACAGTCGCGTAATACTATAGATTATGTACCGCTTTTACCCGATGAATAAGCGCATGGATGTCCTTGTCGCTTGCCAATTTTGCACCAAATGGATCACTGATGATGTCTTCTCCTAGTAACGCATGGGCGATGTTACGAACTCCGTGCGCTAAAACCTGGGTATTGTAACCGCCTTCCAGCGCAAAAAGAATTTTCCCGCCGCATAATGTATCCGCCATGCGGATGAGTTCCCGTGTCAGGTGGTCGTAACCCGTCAGGCTCAGGTTCATCATAGCCAGTGGATCATCCCAGTGACCATCAAACCCCGCAGAGATAATGATAAATTCCGGCTGGAAGCGCATCGCGGCGGGCCATACAATTTGCTCAAAAACGCTCATGTATTCAGCATCTCCACAATCGGCGGGCATGGGTATATTGAGGGTATAACCTTTCCCCGCGTCTCGGCCTGTTTCTGTAATTGCGCCTGTACCAGGATAAAATGGGTGTTGATGTGTGGAGATAAACAGTACACTCGCATCATCATACAAAATATCCTGCGTGCCGTTGCCGTGATGCACGTCGTAATCCACAATGAGTACACGCTTAAGGCCATATGCTTTTTGTGCATGGCGGGCGGCGATAGCGACGTTTCCCAAAAAACAAAATCCCATTGCGCCTTCTGGAATGGCATGATGGCCGGGTGGCCGCGTGATAGCCAACGCATTTTTCGCCCGGCCTGCCATGATTTCATCCACCGCACCGACTACCCCCCCCGCTGACAACCGCGCGATTTGCGGCGTTTCTGGCAACGCCAGCGTATCAGAATCAAAGCGGATACCATAATCATGTTCCGACGCATAATGCAGGAGGTCTAAATATTTTTGTGTATGCGCGTATAAAATCTGTTCATCACTGATGGGTTGTGGCTCTACTGCGTGGAGTTTATCCAGCAGGCCACATGCCGCCAACTCCGCCCAGATAGCGCGTACTCTATCCGGGCGTTCCGGGTGGCCGGGGACATCATGCTGGGTATAGTGTGGATGCGTGAGATAAACAGTAGTCATGGTAGCTCTCAGTCAGCTTGTAAGGGTTCGTCACGCGGAATCAGAATGAGGTAGCCGAACCCGTTCATGGTGATTCGTTCCGATTCTTCGTAATAAGCGGTAATGGCTTGGTTGACTGTAACAGGGAAGAATTGCGCCCGTAGAATGATAAGGCCGAACGCTTGTGCTTCAATCATGCCAACCAGTTCTGTGCTGTCATAAACGCCCACATCATCCAGAATTTTAAGCACAACCGGGTTTGTGATGATGTCGCGCCCGGTGGCAAAACTGAACCCGGCCTCTTCGCTAAGAATGGGCACATCATCCGGGATTTGCCGCATCCTTGCCACGATAGCATCGCCACCAGCACGATCTTGTTCAGTGAGCAGATGCCCAATTTGTGCATAAGCCAGTGTGATGTAACCGTCCGGGTCATAGAAGTTAAAGCCGGTGTTGTCCTCAATGCCGATAAGTGCCGTCACTTCCTCAAAAAAAGCGCCCTGTGTGGGAGTGTGGAATACGCCGCGCCCATAGCCAAGATATAGCAACGGCACGATGAGAAACAACCCCCAATGAAATACCGCTTGTGCCGGGCGCAACGGAAAGACCACCAAACGCGATAGGTAATTCTGCCGGAAAGACCAGCTGGCGGTTAACGTGCGAACGGCAAAGATTCCGCTTAAAATACTCATCGCGGCGACAGCCGTCGCGTAATAGCTATCTCCCGCACCCCACGTTCCCGCGCTGAAGGCGTTGAGGGCAAAGACGGCCACGAACCAGAGGCTATAAATGCTGATACGGTCGAAATAAACTTCGTACAGGATGACCAATCCCGTAGGGATGAGCAGCCAGAAGTGAGAGCGCACAAATGACCAGAATAACCCGATTGCCTGGTCAAAACTAAAATCTTTTACGTTAGCGGTGATGGTTTGCGTCCACCAATGGCCGTCAGTGGCAAGCGTGAGGAACGCGAAGATTCCACCGCCGACAAGCGCAAAACCCAACCCCCACACGATAGCGCGGCGCGGATTGCGGATAAACAAAAAGACCAACGCGGCTACTGCTGTAAAGGCCGCTAATTGTTTGGTGTATCCTGCGAAAAGTAGCAATGCAAACCCAGCTAGCAGAACGCGCCGTCGCCTCTGTGGGTTATCAATCTCGTTGACGTGCGCTAAAACCACAATTGCGGCTGTCTCGAAGAGCATCATGCTAATATGTTGACGGAATAATGGCCCGATGTGGTAGACAATATTAGACCCCAGATAGGCCAAACCGGACATCAGTGCGATGAATAATACGACTTTGCGTGCAGAATCCGCCCGATAGCGGAACGCTTCTCGATAGACTGTATAGCCGATGAGATAGGCTGTTATCAGCGTGGAAACAAAGCTGAATAGCCGCCCATACCAGTACGCTGGGCCAAAAATCCAGTAAAACGGCACTAACAAGACGTGATAAAGGGGCGGGTAGATGCTTCCGTAAAAAGGGTAGGTTTCAATATCGGCATAAGGCCATTGGAATTGACCAAACAGCACCACATCATAAAGCTCGAAGCCTTCGCCCTGGTCATAATCATACGGGAAGCTAATTAAATTCAGCGCATAGACGACATAGACCACAAATAAATAAGCCAGCACAACAAACGCACTCACCAACAAAATGCGGTGAGTCGTCGTCAAAACACGGTCAATAGAGGTGACAGATGGGGATAAAGTGGTTGATTGTGTCATAAGCTATGCGGTGTCGTCCCCCAATGGAATCAACGTCAGGCCGATGATGGTCAGTGTGGCTGTGCCTGCCATTGCCAGTCGTTGTGCCGGGCCGATGCCGCCCTCACGTCCAGCATCCACGATGTCTACGCCGATGACAACCAAAAAACTGATGACGCCAATTGCCACACACAGCAGGCCAATTTCTCTTTTACTGAGCGGTCTATCCGGTAACATGAACGTTCTTTCTCTCTGTGTTCAATCAATATTTATAGTCGCCAATGTTCTATGGCCGCCAGTATTTATGGCCGCTTACGGCGTACGCGGTTGTCGAACCCGAAGCCATTTGAGCGCCGTTGTAGCAGGAAGTCGCCTTCCGCTTTCATCTGGTCTAGCAAACTGGCGACGGATTGCTCCAGTAAATCCAGCGTGACCTGCCGTTGACCATTATGTGCGGCCAGCATCCGCGCCTGTAGCGCGACTTCCCGGACAAACGCGCCCGGTTGATGAACCAAGTCCGGCACAATCACTTGATAGTCGTCATGCCAGTTTTCGCCCATATAATGCTTGAGCATCGCCTGGGCTTGGTCTTCATCTTGAATTGGCGGGATAATGTAAATGCGGTCTAGTCTGCCGGGACGCTTGACGAGTCGTTCGTCGATGGCCTCTGGATAGTTGGTGGTTGCTAATAACATAGAGCCTTTAGGATTGTTAGGTGATTCCACACCGTCTAGCACGTTCAAGATTCGTGCTTTGTCGTCCCCACGCAGATAGGCGTCGAATTCTTCTACAATCAACAATGTAGGGAACTTAGCTGATGCTACCGCATGAAACGCCCGTTGGATTTTGTCGAATGATGCGCCGTCGCGGTCGGAGCCGGAGACATACACAACCAGACGTTTCTCGTCTAATGCTCGCTTCGCTAAGGCCGCACACAACATCGTCTTGCCTGTGCCGGGAACGCCCGCCAGTAACAACTTTCGGAAGGGGGCTAACTTCAAATCTTTGTAGATGCCGACGCCTTCGCTAAAGAATGAATCGACATCATCGGAGATTTGTTTTTTCAAGTCTTCTTGCAGGATAACGTCTTTCCAGTCCACGCTGGGATCAAAGTAAGCATCCATGCCGCCGATGATATAGACATCTCGCCGGCGCTTAATACGCGGACGCACCGCCCGGCTACATTGTTCCTCAAACGCCGCCCATATCGCAAGCTTACCTTCCGGCACAAGCGCCATCGCGGTTAGTTCCTGCACATCTTCACCCAAATAAGTGCAAGTATAGATGACTTCAAACGTCTCCCCATCCGCCGTATAAAATTTAAATGCAAACGCACCGGAAGACGCCATCAGCACAACACGGTTACTACGTAAACCATAATCGTTAATCGTCGTGATGTGGGGGCAGTCGAGTAACTCGAAGCCTTCGTAGCGGGCTTTTCCGCGCAGTTTTCGTCCGGGTTTCACCTGTTCTTGTGCAATCTGATTACTACAATCTGTACTGGCCCAAATTGTCACCGATGCCTTATCAGGCTGGCGCTTTTGCCATTCTTCCTGTGCCCACTGGACGAGTTGTGCGTATTGCATCCGTTTTATCATTTCGTCTGTCGTCAAAAGTCCTTTTGGATTATAGCGGATAACACGCGCATAAAAAGAGTAATGCCCT
>DAIMZF010000189.1:0-5511 GCA_036734085.1 Aggregatilineales bacterium | reverse complement strand
CGGTCTCCAGGTCACGCAGAGCGCCCAGGTTCCCGCGCTCATCGCGCACCAGCACGAACTGCGCGTTAATCCATGCGATAATTTGACCACCATCGGGTGTGTTATAGGTGATGTTTAACCATGTTTGTGTGGAGTCGAGGTCTTCGCCTTCTTCCAACAGGTCAATAGGGTCAACATAGTCTTCTGGTTCAATGATGTTGCCGTCTTCATCAAGGAGATTGCCTTCAAGGTCAATCGGCGCACCTGCACGCCCATTGATGAGCAACCGCACGCCAGACGGTGCTTGCCCTAAAACAAGCGCATTTGCGCTAGGGAATTGACGCAAGTTCAGGTTAGCATCCGGGTTTAGCTGAATTTGTGCTGTCGGGCCAACGGCAACTACCGGAGCAGGTGCAGGTGTCGGGCCGACTGTCACTTCCGTGACTTCGGTTACTTCAGTGGCTTCACTTACTTCAGGAGCTTCGGTAGTTTCTTCAACTACCTCAACCACCTCAACCTCTTCTTCGATGATTTCTTCAACTTCTTCGACTTCCTCAACCTGCGGCACTTCCACCACAACGGATTGAGCCGCGCCCGGTGCGCTGGCTGTGGATTGCGCTAGGGCAGTGGGTGCGAAGATAATACGCGGTTGCGGGAACGCGCCGCTTGCATCCAGCACCACGAACGCATTGACGTAAACACCCCCGTAGAATTGAAGCAATCCAAGCGGTATATCCTGGCTTTGCCCATCAATGGTCAGGGTCAGTGTGCCGTTAATGCTGGTTGGATCAATGCTGACGGCATCGGCGGCGCTATTAAAGGCCACATCGTTACCTAATGCCGTACTATCAGCTAATGTTACTGTTGCGGTGCTATCCGGGATGGTGTTCACCACGCTTACCACACCCACAACAGGCGCGACATTGGTAACATCATCGGTAAACACGTTAACTGTCAGATTATCCAGATCACCCACTGCGGCGACGGTCAGCGCGACCCCTGCTTCAACGGTGAGTTCTGCTTCAAGCAGGATTTCATTCGTTCCGGCGGCGCTCAGGCTAACGGCGTATGTACCAGCCGGAAAGCGCAAGTGTTCGGTCACATCGCCGAAGTTAACACCGGCGGCGATGAGCAAATCTTCCACATAAACATCAACGGCGGGTGCATCGGCAGTGTGGGCGATGCGTACAAATCCGAAATCGCCATTGCCATTAGTTGGGGCGGTTAATTCCAGAACCTGCGGGCTGTTCGGCGTACCGTAGATGATGACCACATGCGATGTACTGCTGACTAGGCTTACGTCAATGGTCGCCAGCGATGCGCCGCCTGCGCTAATCGTAAACGGATAGATTCCTGCCTGAATATCAAAGCCGCCAGAGCTTGCACCATAATTTAACCCGCTTACAACGGGGGTGTCTTCAAATGTCACATCGACCGCAGGTGCGCCCTCAATGGCGTGAATCAGGCGCAAACGGGTGATTCCCGGCTCAATCGGGGAGAAATCATCCTCAAAAGCACGGAACTCTAACGGGTCAATGCCGGAAGCGATGAGCGTCTGCGGTGTACCCGTCGGTGCGCCGATTTGCTGACGCCATAGCTCGGTGGTCAGCCCGGTGGGGCGCACCACAACCTGACGTGTACCCGTTTCTACACGGATATAGTTCGAGGCTGTGCCGTAGCCTAAATTGACCACGCTTAAGTCGCCATCAAGGTAAACGTCCACAGCGCCCACGCCGGGAATGGCATGAACAAAGCGTAAAAAGCTGTCATCTTGCTGGGCGTTGGCCTGTGTTAAACCGAGTGCAAACAGCATGACAAGAAGTAAGGCTAATCGTTTCATGGTAGTGTAACTCCCTCTATTGATTAATGACATGCGGGGATGGTGTTCTGCGTGGTGGTGGGTTGGTTATCCCCTAATGCTGAAGGCGGGATGTTATCTACAAAATCTATATCATCCCGCCGCTATGATGCTTGGACTAAGTGCCCTCTTCCCATTGGTTGAGGTACTTCACCTGTTGTTCGGTCAGGGTATCAATCTTCACGCCCATCGCTTCTAATTTCAGGCGCGCAATTTCATTATCAATATCTGCCGGGATGGTGTAGACGCTGGGTGTCAGGTCTGCGGCATTACGGAGCATGTACTCCGCGCCGAGTGCCTGGTTAGCGAAGCTCATATCCATAACGCTGGCCGGATGGCCTTCCGCCGCCGCAAGGTTAATTAAACGGCCTTCACCCAGCACATAGACAACACGCCCATTCTTGAGGGCATATTCTTCCACAAAAGGACGCACAAGACGCGGGGTGCCCTTGGCGATCTCTTGTAAACCCTTCAGGTTAATTTCCACGTTGAAGTGGCCGCTATTGGCGACAATTGCGCCGTGCTTCATACGCTCAAAGTGATGCACGTCAAACACGCTGATGTTGCCTGTTGCACTCACGAAGATATCGCCAATGGCGGCGGCTTCTTCCATCGGCATCACGCGGAAGCCATCCATCACGGCCTCAAGCGCCTTCATCGGGTCAATTTCTGTCACGATCACGTTTGCGCCCATGCCGTGTGCCCGGCTAGCGATACCACGACTGCACCAGCCATAACCCGCCACAACGATGGTACGCCCGGCAAGCAGGATGTTCGTTGCACGCACAATGCCATCAATCGTGCTTTGGCCTGTGCCGTAACGATTGTCGAACAGGTGCTTGGTGTTGCTATCGTTGACGGCAATCACCGGGAACATCAGTGCACCTTCTGCCGCCATCGCCCGCAGGCGGATAACGCCGGTGGTGGTTTCTTCCGTCCCGCCAATGACATCGTCGAGCAATTCGCGGCGGTTTTTGTGGAGCAAGCCCACCAGGTCAGCGCCGTCGTCCATTGTAATCTGCGGGCGGTGGTCGAGTGCGGCCTTCAGATGATCATAATAGGTTTCGTTATCTTCGCCCTTGATGGCATAGACCGGGATTTCATCATGTGCTACGAGCGATGCGGCTACGTCGTCCTGGGTAGATAGTGGGTTGGATGCGGCCAGCACGATTTCCGCGCCGCCTGCTTGCAGGGTACGCATCAGGTTGGCGGTTTCGGTAGTCACATGCAAGCACGCGCTAACGCGCAAGCCCTTAAGCGGCTTTTCTTTCTCGAAGCGTTCACGGATGGCACGCAGAACGGGCATCTCTTGCTCTGCCCAATTAATGCGAAAGCGCCCGCCTTCGGCTAAGCTCGTATCTTTTATATCATATTCCAGACTCATATTTTCTCCTGCGTCTTTTTCGTTATGTACAAGCGCGGTATTGTATCTTTAAATCTTGGCGGTTTCCAGTAGGGTGTCTAAGACACCTGCATCGTCATATTCGGAACGATAACGTGCCACGAAATCTGCTGGTGTGAAGTGATGCGTTTGTGTGCCGATTTGCTCAATGCAGTAAGTCGCACACAATGACCCCGCTTGCGCGGCAATATCCAACGGCCAATCCTTGACCAATCCATAAACAAACCCGGCGCGGAACGCATCCCCGCCGCCTGTGGGGTCTTGCATGGCGTCTGTCGGGAAGGCTTCCACTTCGACAAATTCCGGTTTTCCCGGCCTGTTGTCATATACCCGGGAGCCGTGCTTGCCAAGTGTGATGACCATCACATCCACCACTTGCCGGAGTTCTTCAAATGTTTTTCCGGTTTTCTGGCTGATGACTTCCGATTCGTATTTATTCACGATAATTGCGTGTGCGCCCTGTAGATCGTTCCATAACGCATCGCCACTTAAGCGCGGCACTTGCTGGCTAGGGTCGTAAATAAAACGGATGTTGCGCTCACGGCATTCCTGAGCCAGGTTGCTCATAGCGCGTGGGTCATTAGGGGAAATAACCACAAGGTCGGGTGTGCTATCGTAAGCATCCGCAAGGCTGTAATCTCCGGCAAGGCTCATCGCGCCTGCATAGAATGACGCAATCTGATTATTGTCTGTGTCTGTATTGCAGAAGAACGACGCGGTGAATACATCGTCAATCTGCTTGACCGTGCTACAATTAACACCATGAGACTCTAACCATCGACGGTAATCTGGGAAGTCGCGACCTGCCGTGCCCATCAGTAGCGGGTTAAGCCCCAGAAGCGCCATGCTATAGGCGATATTGGCCGCTACGCCGCCCCAATGTTTGGTCATGTCGTCTACCAAAAAGCTGAGGCTCACACTTTCTAAATGTTCTGCCAATAGATGTTCGGTAAACTTGCCAGGAAAACGCATTAAATAGTCATAGGCGATAGAGCCTGTGGCAACAATCTTCATAAACAATCTGTCTCTTGTTATTTGTCGATACAATTAAGGTTAGCAAGCGCAATTGTAAACTAGAATCCGAGTCAGGTAAGGGTGATTTTTATGACGTTGTTTAATCGTAGGCGACTCGCACAGGATATAACACAACTCAACACTGCTAAATTGCGGCGTGGGGATTATACAGACCGTTATTTTGCCAATGTCACGCACATCTTAAGCGCGATGCAGACTACAGGCTATACCTTTGCAGGCAGTTCGCCGCGCGGCCTCTCGGCGGATGGCTTCCCGGTGGGAGATATCGAAGTTGAGGCGCAGGTCTTCACGCGGCGTAAGCCATCCGCGTTGATTGTAGGTGTTGATGTCGCCCTGCACATGCTCCGACAAGCAACAGGCTACTTTGATGGCGCGGACTTTATACCTACGTGGGATATGCTGGAAGTCGAAGCCATCCACGATGGAGATATCACCACATATGACGGGGATTCTTTATCTGTTCAGCCCGTGTTGCGGATACGCGGGCGCTACCGTGATTTTGCCGCGCTGGAGACTCCGCTTTTAGGCTATCTCACACGTGGTACACGCATCGCGTCGCGTGTATACGAAGTGCTGACGGCTAGCAACGGCAAAGGGGTATTGTTCTTCCCGGCACGGTTTGACTTACCAGAAGTACAAAGCCTTGATGGATACGCCTATTGGCTGGCTGTGCAACGCTATAATCAGGATTTTAACCAGCAGATGCGGCCTTTGGTCAGCACGGACGCGCAAGCGGCATGGTGGGGCGGGCGTGGCGGTGGCACAGTCCCCCATGCGCTGATTGCTTGCTTTTTAGCGGATACGGCGGAGGCGATGCAAGCCTTTGCGCGGACGATACCATTAGACGTTCCGCGTATTGCACTGGTGGACTTCAACAATGATGTGATAGGCGATTCCCTGCGCGTGCTGGATGCTTACTGGCCGCACTATCTGCAAGCCCTGAACGATGGTGACGAGCCAGAAATGCAACGCTGGACGCTCAACGGCGTGCGCGTGGATACTGCCGGGAATATGCGCGACGCATCGTTAAACGCAGGTGATGAAACCGGCGTAAACATCAAGCTGGTTACAATGTTGCGTGAGGCACTGGATAACGCATGGTCGCGCTGGGAAGTGCCACCGCATCAACACGATGCCGCTCGTGCGTACTGTCAGGCGGTACAAATTGTTGCTTCTGGCGGTTTTAATGCGGAGCGCATCGCCCAGTTTGAGGCCGCTCATGCGCCGGTAGATAGCT
>DAIMZF010000188.1:0-5563 GCA_036734085.1 Aggregatilineales bacterium | reverse complement strand
GAGGTATCCAAGCAGATTACTAACGTGCTGGACATCAACATGCTCTTGCAGGAAGTCTCGCGGCTGACGGCGCAGAGCTTCAGCTTGTATCGGTGTAATGTGTATCGCGCTAACGAGCGCACCAATCAGTTGATATTGGCGGCAAGTTCCGACGAATACGGCAAAATCATCAACGAGACGCGGGTACTTAACCTGGATGAGAGCAACATCCCCGCCCGTGCCGCCCTGAGCGTCACGCCCATCAACACACGCGGCAACGAAACCGACCCGGCAGGGCTGGCAATCCCGATGGTCTTAGGGAATAATCTGCTCGGCGTGTTTGAGGTACAAGCCCGTGTAGGGGAAGACTTCAGCGTGGAAGTGCAAAACGTGCTAACCACCCTCGCGGAGCAGACCGCCATCGCGCTACGCAACGCGCAACTTTACGCCGATGCCGAAGCCGCACGTCAGGAAGCGGTAGAGGCCAGCGTGGTGAAGTCGCAGTTCCTTGCGAACATGAGCCACGAACTCCGCACGCCGCTAAATGCCATCCTCAACTTTGCGGAATTTATGGCCGACGGCGACTTAGGCGAAGTGAACGACGAACAGGTGGACGCGCTGAATAAAGTTATCAGCAGTGGGGAGCATCTGCTCAGCCTCATCAACGATGTGCTGGACATCACCAAGATTGAAGTAGGCATGTTGGAGTTATTCATCGAAGATGTTGACCTGAACGCGGCGATTAAGTCGGTCGTCAGCACGGGCAAGGGCTTATTGCGTGACCGCCCGGTGCAACTCATCACAGAAATTGAGGGCGACTTGCCCAAGATTCGCGGGGACAGGCGGCGCTTACAGCAGGTCTTCCTCAACTTGATTTCTAACGCGGTCAAGTTTACGCCACAGGGCGAAGTTACCTTCCGCGCCCGCCGCGAAGGGGAGGACATTCTCATCAGCGTGACGGATACGGGCGTGGGCATCGCCCCGCACGAGCTAGACCTGGTGTTCGAGAGCTTCCGGCAGGCCGAACACGGCAAGCTCGCCAGCAGTGGCACGGGGTTGGGATTGCCTATTTCTAAACACTTTGTAGAGAAACACGGCGGTAAACTATGGGTAGAGAGTCAACTGGGCACAGGCTCGACGTTTTTTGTCTCATTACCGATTGAAACCGTCATCGAAAGCCAGGTAACATCCTAAACAGGCACGAGGAAAAGGCGCAAAACATATTATGTTGCAGACCAAAACCTTCCTCTATGTAGAAGACGACCCCATGAGCAGGCTGGTGATGGAGAAACTCATCATCAGCCTGGAGGGGACAATCACCATTTTTGAGGATAGCGAAAACTTTATGGCGCGTGTGCGGGCGTTGGGCGACATGCCCAGCGCTATATTCCTTGATGTACAGATTGGCCCGCTTGACGGCTTCCAGATGCTTAACGCCCTGCGCGAAGACGACGCATATTCCCAAGTGCCTATCATCGCCATGACCGCCAGCGTCACTGTTTCCGAGATTGAAGAATTGAAGAAGGCGGGCTTTAGCGGCCTCATCGCCAAACCGGTGCGTAAGCGCCTGTTTCCAGAGTTGTTAGAGCGCCTGCTATCCGGCGATCCTATCTGGTATGTGCCTCAATCATCCATCTCAAATAAGCCGAGAGGGGAAACACCCATGTCTGACTCCATGCAGTTGCTCGAAGGCCGTAAATTCTTCATCCTGGAAGATGATGTAAACAATCTGGCGGTCATCACGTCCATGTTACGGCGCTATGGCGCGACCATCTTCTTTGATAGCTGGGGGGTAGAAACCGCCCAGACCATTAAAGCGTTTATGCCTATCGACGTGATTCTGCTGGATATTCACCTGCCCAACAACGTCACCGGGTATGACGTATACGACGCCATTAAGGAACTGCCGGAACTCGCCAATGTCCCCATTGTCGCCGTCACTGCTTCCGACCCTGACCGCGAGATGAAGAAGGCCAAAGATAAAGGCTTTAACGGCTACATCAGCAAGCCCATCCGCACCAAGACATTCGTCCGTAGCTTGCTCGCCATACTCAACGGGGATGAAGTATGGGGGGCATTGCCTTAGTTGAACACCCAGACGCACCACCCCTGCCCTTGTCACTGCCAGCTAATTTTTTGATTGAGGAAACTATGTCCGACCTATACGCCCTGATTATCGAAGACAACACCAACGACGCCGGGATTCTAAAGAAGCTCCTGACCAAACTAGAGATTGCCCACGACATTCTGTTCGACAGCCGCACGTTTACGGAAGACCTTGTTACCGTCAAACGCCCGGATGTCATCTTCCTGGATTTAGAAATTCCCGGCACGTCCGGCTACGAAGTGCTGACCATCATACGCGGCATCCCGGAATTTGACGGCATCCCGGTGGTGGCCTACACCGCGAATTCCGCACAAATGCACGACGCCCGCGCCGCCGGGTTCCACAGCTTTTTAGGCAAGCCCCTACGCAGTGCGGACTTCCCGGCCTTTTTGGAGCGAATCCTTAAGGATGACCCGGTGTGGGAAGTGCGCGGATAGCAGGCGCTAAATCTTCGTGTGGATGTTAAAACGGTGTGGCTGATAGTTTTGGATGATACTCTCGGCCACATCCATAAAGCCCACCAGGTTATCAATGTAGCGAATCGGGATGCTGGTCACGGGCTTAAACCTGCCGTCTGCCTCTACCCGGCGCAGATACAAACGGCTCCCGCGTAGCTCAATATCGACCACCTTCCAGCTTAGTTTGTGCTTGCCCGCCACAATGCCGGACGGCGCAACAATCAGCCGGGAGCCGAGCTTAACGGACTTGCCCGCCCGCAACGCCGCGCCCATCCGTTGCCCGGTCATATCGCGGATGACGGGCGACACGGCGCGGTCAAACTGGCGGGGGTCGCCCAGCCGCCCGGTGAACTTATAGATGCGCTTGTCGCTCATCAGGATTGAGTTCGCGCCGAGCGTGATGATCGGCCTGTTGAACAACGTCCACACCCGCGCCCCGCGCCGATACAAGCGCACTTTGTCCCAGCTATAGCGATCCAGACTGCCGTTTTTTTCCCATATCAAGCCCTGGTTAAACACGCGCACACGCTCATTATGGAGCGTTAGCCATGCCCGTATACTGAAGATAAAGCGGATGAGCAACAGCCCGAACATGATGAGCGCGAGTATTTGCCCGGCGATGAGCGCGTTTTCGTTCGCCGCTACCAGTTCCGCCAGTTCAAAGTCCGTGTTTTGTTGGTCGGTGAGATACGCGAAAATGCGATAAATGAGCGCCACACCAATTAACGCAAGGACGAGAAAGATTGAACGGCGGCGGTGTGGGCCGCGCTCGGTCTGTGCCTGGTAGATGAGCTTGGGTGCTAAGTTCGACATAATCACTTCCGCCTTATGATGATGAATATGCTAAAATTCTAGTCGAAAGCGCCTAAAAAGACGAACGAAGGGAAACACCATGTCCGAATATTTCACGCTGGAAGTCGAACTGACCGATAACCCCGACGTACGCGAACTCATCACCAACCAACGGCTGACTGACGCCGAAGAAGAAGTTTACCCCAACGCGCAGGCGGGCGAAGTCGGCTCACCCATCGCGCAGACGTTGTTCCACGCGATTGACGGCATCCGGGCATTAACCATCCTCACGGATACGCTCATCGTGACGCGCCAGCCGGACATCGTATGGGAGCTATTGATTGATGAAATACGCGATAGCCTACGGGATTTCTTCTTATAAAGAGTAATACAAGAAGTAATATGTTATGATATGGTCAGCATATTATTCAGAAGGCATCCATTATGGGGAACGACCGTACACGTTACCGCTTCGTCTTCGTCCTGTTTATCCTGTATGTGGTTTGCGTCGGCTTCCTTTTGGCTTTCCCTATCCCGCGTGATATTAGCTGGCAAGATATTTTTTTCTTCGCCTTTATGGTCTTAATCGCCCATAGCTTTGAGGCGGAAATGCCGCACGTCATCTTCTCGCAGATGGATATTGTGGGCGTATTGGCTGTGTTCATCCTGCCGCCGCCCGCCGCCATGCTGATTATGACGGTGTTCTTCTTCACCAAGCAGGTGTTTGTTAACCCCCGTTTTCGTTGGTCAACCGACATCATGAACCGCCTGATGTATGGCTTGTCTGCGGGTGCAGTGGGCGTGCTGGTTACGCTGGGCTATTACGCCGGAATTCAGTCACCTTCGTGGGCGCTGTTTGGGCTGATCGTCGCCAGTATGTTGTTATTTTACGCCGTCAATATCCTCATCTTATCCCTGTGGAAGCAATCTGTACGCGGCGTGACCTTCCGCGAATTTTTAGAAGAAAGTAACGCCGGATTCCCGGTTTACAACCTTGTGCTTTCTCCATTAGCTTATGTCATCATCCTGATTTATTACGGCGAGGCGATGCTGGGGGGGTGGGGGGGATGGATGGTGCTGGCAGTGTTAGGGCCTATCTTTTACGCGCAATACATCGCCGCCAAACAGACCTATGCCCTACAGACCGCCACCGCCACTATTCAGGAAAATGAAGAACTCCTGCGTTCGCTCACACAAAGCCTGCCTGTAGGTGTGTATCGTGTCAAACCGGATGGGCGCATCCTCAGCGCAAATAAAGCGATGGCGGATATGCTGGGCTATGACAGCATCCAAGACTTGCTGAATCATAATTCCAGTGATTTTTATGTAAACCCCGCCGAGCGTAACCATCTAAGTCATGTATGGGAGCAGGATAAAGAAATTGTGGCCGAAGTATTAAACCTCGTCCGCACTGACGGCCAGCAAATATGGGTGCGCGATACCATCCACATTACGCGCAAGGCGGACGGCGAGATTGACTACATCGACGGCGCGCTGGAAGACATTACCGAGCACCGCCGGGCAGAACTGGCTCTTGAGGAGACAAACCGGCTCATCCGCCAGGCCAAGCAGGAATGGGAGACAACTGTAGATTCCCTGCCCCATTTTGTGTGCTTGCTCAATGCAAAGATGCTGGTCATCCGCAGTAACCGCATGTTGGAAACATGGGGGCTGGAAAACGTCAACAAGGCACAAGGCCAGCACATCTGCGACCTGTTACACGACTACACCGGACAACGCCCCCTGCGGGATTTGTTCGAGCAGAGCTACCAGCAACTGAGGCAGAATATGTCCTTCAGCTTTGAGGTCAGCCAACCCCAGACCGGGAAAATAGCGGTCATTCAGCTACGCCCCCTGCAACAATCCAACTTTGACGACGCCATCAGCCGGGAGAGCTTCGCGGTGATGATTATGCAGGATGTCACCACCGAAAAAATGCTGGAGCGCCAACTGCGTGACATCAACGCGGACTTAGAAGCGCGTGTTGCAGAGCGCACCGCCCAGCTAGAGCACGCACTCAACCAGGAGCGCGAACTCAGCGCCTTCCGCGCACGCTTTAGTAGCATGATTTCGCACGAATTCCGTACCCCGCTAACCATCATCCAGACATCGGTGGATTTGATGGAGCGTTACCGCGATAAGCTATCCGCAGAGCGCGCCCAGGAATTGCCGGGACGCATCCGCCAGCAGGTTAAACACCTGGTCGCCCTGCTGGAAGACATCATGA
>DAIMZF010000187.1:0-5678 GCA_036734085.1 Aggregatilineales bacterium | reverse complement strand
CGCCAAAAATCCACACGTTTTTTCGTGCCAGTGCATCAACCACAGTGAGCAGGCGGCGTACATCTGCGGATTGTCCGTTAGCGTGGCGCAGGTCATCCTCAAGTTGCAGTTTTAGCGCCGCGATGCGCTCCCGTTGGTCGTGGAGGCCTGCTTCGTCGCGTTGGTCTGCGTTGAGGATAGCATCGGCCAGGTCTGCGCCGACTTTTTCCGCCAGGCCGCGCAACAACCCCGCCGCGATTTGCGCCTGAGTATCTAGTGCTACGCGCATCCCCAGCCCGAATTCTGCGTTATCCTCAAACAAGGAATTTGACCATGCGGGGCCACGCCCGTGTGCATTGTGGGTATAGGGCGTAGTGGGCAGGTTGCCGCCGTAAATGGATGAACAGCCCGTCGCGTTAGCAATCACAGAACGGTCGCCGAAGAGTTGTGTTACCAGCTTGATATAAGGTGTTTCGCCGCATCCCGCACAAGCCCCACTGAACTCGAACAGCGGTTGTTGTACCTGTTGCTGGCGGATGCTGGTCACTTTAATCTGGCGGCGGTCAAGTTCTGGGATTGTCAGAAAGAAGTCCCAGTTCGTTTTTTCCTGTTCACGGATGGGCGGCTGTGGCGTCATGTTAATGGCCTTGCGATTGACTGCGGATTTGTTCCTGGCTGGGCATACATCAACACATAACGCGCATCCGGTGCAGTCTTCCGGCGCAACCTGAATGGTATACATCATAGAGTCCCATTCACGGTCACGCGCAGGGGTCACTTTAAAGGACTCTGGTGCATCGGCTAGCACTACCTCATCATAGGCTTTAATGCGAATGACCGCGTGCGGGCAGACCATCGCGCATTTACCACACTGGATGCACACATCCGGATCCCATTCCGGGATTTCTGTCGCCAGATTACGCTTTTCGTATTGTGTCGTGCCGGATGGGTACGTGCCATCGACCGGAAGCACACTCACCGGGAGCAAGTCGCCCCGCCGGGCAATCATCTCTCCCAGCACATCCCGCACGAAGCCCGGCGCGTTGGCCGTCACCGGCGGCAGAAGTTCCGCCTGACTGGTGATATGCTCCGGCACGTTGACCTGATGCAGATGCGCCAGTGTGCTATCGACAGCCTCCAGGTTTTTAGCGACAACCTCCGCACCTTTTTTGCCGTAAGTTTTTTCGATAGACACTTTAATGGCATCAATGGCTTCCTCACGCGGCAACACGCCAGAAATAGCGAAGAAGCACACCTGCATCACCGTATTGATGCGCCGCCCCATACCGGCCTCGTGTGCGACACGATAAGCATCTATGGTGTAGAACTTCAGTCGTTTCGTCAGGATGTGTTCCTGTGCGTTGCGCGGCAGAGTATCCCATATTTTTTCCGGGCTGTGTGGGCTGTTCATCAGGAAGATGCCATCCATCACTGCCGTCGCTAAAACATCGAACTGTTGCATAAAAACAGGCTGATGACACGCGATAAAGTTGGCTTTTTCAATCAGATAGTTGGAGCGAATGGGCTGTTTGCCAAACCGCAGATGCGAAACAGTCATCGAGCCAGATTTTTTAGAGTCGTAAACAAAATAACCCTGTGCATAGTTGGCGGTGTTTTCTCCGATGATTTTGATGGCGTTTTTGTTCGCGCCGACGGTGCCATCACTGCCTAAGCCATAAAAAACGGCGCGGACTGTCGTGGAGGATTCAATCGAAAAATCCGCGTTATAGGGAATACTCGTGTGGCTTACGTCGTCGATGATGCCGATGGTGAAGTGATTTTTGGGCTGGTCGGCGGTCAGGTTATCAAACACCCCTTGAATCATCGCCGGGGTGAATTCCTTGCTGGATAGCCCATAGCGCCCGCCGATGATGCGCGGCATCGTGCCCGTCCAGGCTTCGTGCATCGCGGTGATAACATCCTGATACAGGGGTTCACCAACGCTTCCCGGCTCTTTGGTTCTATCCAACACAGCCAGTGTCTTAACCGTCTTCGGGAGCGCGGCGGTCATGAGTGCGGCATCAAACGGACGGTACAGCCGCACCTTTAACACGCCTACTTTCTCACCACAGGTCGTCAGATAGTCTACAGTCTCGTGTGCGGCCTCACAACCAGAACCCATTAACACGATGACGCGCTCAGCATCTGGCGCACCGTGATATTCATACAGGGCGTATTGTCTGCCTGTGTGCGTGGCGAATTCGTCCATCGTCGCCTGTATGATGTGCGGGATAGCGGCATAATATGGGTTGACAGTCTCCCGTGCCTGAAAGTACACATCCGGGTTTTGTGCTGTGCCACGAATAAACGGGCGATCCGGCGATAGGCCGCGTTCGCGGTGTTCCCGCACCAGTTCATCATCAATCATCGCGCGGAGTGTCGCTTGCGGAATCAGCCGGACTTTAGCGACTTCGTGCGATGTGCGGAAGCCGTCGAAGAAGTGCAAAAACGGCAGACGCGCCTTGAGCGTGGCCGCGTGCGCGATGAGCGCGAAGTCGTGCGCTTCCTGCACAGAAGCGGAACCCAGCAGTACCCACCCGGTTTGCCGTGCCGCCATCACATCACTGTGGTCACCAAAGATAGAAAGTCCCTGTGCGGCCAGTGACCGCGCCGCGATGTGAAACACGGCAGGCGTGAGTTCCCCTGCGATTTTGTACATATTGGGGAGCATAAGCAGAAGCCCCTGCGACGCGGTAAAGGTGGTCGCCAGTGTGCCCGCCTGCAACGCCCCATGAATAGCGCCTGCCGCACCCGCTTCGCTTTGCATTTCCACCACTTGCGGCACGGTCTGCCACAGGTTTAGCTGTTCTTTTGATGCCCATTCGTCCGCCCATTCCCCCATAGGCGAAGCGGGCGTGATGGGATAAATAGCGATGACATCACTCAGTTGGTAAGCGATGTGTGCGACGGCCTCATTGCCGTCTATAGTCATAAAATCATCTTGTTGCATGGTATTTTTCCATCTCTCCGGCCATCATTGGAAAAAGCCGCCCAGAGGCGTAATCCAACTTAATGATAAATGGAGGCCGGGTGCTTCATCAGTGATGGATGTCATCAGATAAATAGGTGGGTTGTAACGTTGGCAGAAGCGTGACACAGGGGCAACTTGTGGGATAGAAAAAGTCTGTGTTAGACTGCATTATCCATCGATTCGGAAATTCCTCTGATTTCACAGATGGGTTAAGTAATGGGTAGCCTGTCTCTCTTTTCCTATCTGCGTAGATACTATTTAGGTGATGGTGATTGGGTATCATATGAGCAACGAACAGATGTGGCCGAAGGCTTTATTTATTTGTCCATGATCCATCTCATGCTCCGACGATTGGCTCGCTTAAAGTCTATTTTGCAAACATGCTCTACACGCTCCATGATAGAGGTTAGCGGCGAAACACTTCAATGAATCGGCTCAACCTCAAGAGTACTAAAATGTGGATGAGTAGCAGGTTTGCCACGATGCCATCATCTTTTTTGCTAATTCGTTTTTTGATGAGTAAACCTGTGGGAAAGTAAGTGAAATACCTTGCCTGATGCCCACATCTGTAATTTAATCAATCTTCACAATTTCGTCCAAATTTTTGTTTAGGGTCGGGTTGGTCGTGGAGAGTGGGGAAAATCTTAGATTTTAGAACTCTAAAAAGCTTTACAAACTTCCAATGGAGATAATGCTAATCTGTAAATAGGCTGTCATTCAACTGAGAGGATAACGCATGACTTCCACATTTCAAGAACTTGGTTTAAGTGAGACAACGCTCAAAGCGATTTTCGCCTTGGGCTATGAAGAACCCACACCAATACAAACTCAAACAATTCCATTGATGATGTCTGGCGTAGATGTCATCGCGCAAGCACCAACAGGGACAGGCAAAACAGGCGCTTTTGCGCTACCTGTAATCGAAAATTTAGACACGGAAATTCGCGCACCCCAGGCACTCGTGCTGACACCGACCCGCGAACTTGCGATACAGGTGGCAGAAGCATTTCATTCTTATGGCAAATTTACAAAAACATCTGTCCTCGCAGTCTATGGCGGTCAGCCGATTGAACGACAACTTCGTGCTTTAAAGCAGGGGACACAGGTGATTGTCGGTACACCGGGACGACTGCATGATCACATCCGCAGGCATACGCTCAATTTAGGACAGGTTCATACTGTCATCCTTGATGAAGCCGATGAAATGCTGGATATGGGTTTTAAAGAAGATATTGAAGCGGTGCTGAAGGAAATGCCGGAAGAACGACAAACCGCGCTGTTTTCTGCCACTATGCCCCGCGCTATTATCGAACTGGCACGACGCTACATGAAAGACCCCCAACGCATCAAGATCGAAGCTGAAAATTTGACTGTGCCTCAAATCCGGCAGACCTACTATGAAGTTGGCAAGCGCGATAAATTTGAAGTGTTGATGCGTGTACTTGATTTTGAAACGCCAACATCCGCCATTATTTTCTGTCGCACTAAAAAAGATGTGGATGAACTGGGCGAACGCCTCGCAGGGCGTGGACATCCCGCAGAAACCCTGCACGGCGATCTCAACCAGGGTCAGCGTGATCGTGTGATGGGGCGTTTTCGTAATGAGCAGGTTGAATTACTCATCGCAACCGATGTCGCCGCACGCGGGCTGGATATTGAGCACGTTTCGCACGTCATCAACTATGATATTCCGCAAGGCCCGGAAAGTTACGTACATCGTATCGGGCGTACCGGACGCGCCGGGCGTACAGGTTGCGCGATTACGCTCGTTACTCCCCGTGAACGTCGTCTGTGGACGGTGATCCAGCAAACGACGAAAACCCATATTCACCGTATGCAGTTGCCCACCATTTCCGATGTTGTCGGTCGGCGGCAGGAGATGTTTAAAGAAACCCTGCGCGAAACCATCAGTCAAGGGGGTCTTGAATCATATATGATCATGGCAGAAAGTATGGGTGAGGAATATAGCCCCACAGAACTCACCGCCGCCGCCTTCAAGCTCTTAATGGGTACACCAGCCGATGAACTTGAGGATAAGATTGGTGGTGCAGATCTTGATGTCGCCGCAGACAGCGGTGATAAAAAGTTTGCCAAAAAACGTAAGGGCGAGCGTGAGGGTAGACCATTTAAACCTGAACACGGTATGACACGGCTTTTCCTCAATGTGGGGCGTGAAGATGGTGTGCGCCCTGCGGACATTGTCGGCGCAATTGCGAACGAAGCGGATATTCCAGGTCGTTCCATTGGCGCGATTGAACTCTATGATGGCTTCAGCTTTGTGGATGTGCCGGGCAACCAGACCGAGCATATTCTAAGCGCACTTAAACAAACCCAGATTCGCGGACGTAAGATTAACGCAAGTATTGCCAAGCCCATAAAATCAGGCAAACCCGAAACACGGGAAAGATCAACATCCTCATCTAAGCCTAAGAAGGATAAAAAGCCAAGACCGTAAGCTGACGGGGAGTGGTCAGGCTTTTAAGTCTCTAGATCATAGCTCCCCAGGAAAGCAGGTAAATTTCTTGCTCATTTGCCTGCTTTCCTTGTTTCCTTGCGATAAATTCCCCGGTAGTGGTTAATCGGTAAGTGATGAATTTGGTGCACTTGCCGCATGATACAAGAGACTACGACTTACACTTGTCGTTCATGCGGCAGTGCCAACATCATTAAGAACGGAAAGAACAAATCTGGCAATCCACAATACCATTGCAAAGATTGCGGCGCTTAT
>DAIMZF010000186.1:0-5843 GCA_036734085.1 Aggregatilineales bacterium | reverse complement strand
TCTGTCGTCGTCAGCAAGGTTTGTGTTACACCATCAATGCGCCCTAGCAGATATGCACGCCGCGCCTGATCTAGCTCCGCGATGACTTCATCCAACAGCAGAATCGGCCAATCGCCTGTGCGCTCACGCATCCATGCTAACTCGGCCAACTTAAGCGACATGACCGCCGTCCGTGCCTGCCCTCTGCTCCCATATAAGCCTGCATCGCGGCCATTGATGAGCAGACGCAGTTCGTCACGGTGCGGCCCGCTTAATGTCACCCCACGCAGGATAGACTCGCGCCGTTCCGCCCGCAGATGCTCCGCGAATTGCGGCGCAATCGTAGCGGGGGCAATTTCCCGGTGTAAATCCAGCCCTAGCACGTCGAAACTCAGTTGGCCGTCACCTTCGGCGGTGGGCGCGAAGCTCGGCTGATATTGTAAAGAGAGCGTTTCTTTGTCTCCGGTCAGGTCATGGTGGGCGCGTTGGGCGGCCAGTTCCAACTCGCGCAGGAAGCCCTGCCGCCGGGCGATAATCACGCTTCCGGCCTCCACGATTTGCTCGTCCCACAGGTCAAGCTCTTTTTCACTGGCGTTGCGCTCCGCGATGCGCCGTAGTAGCGCGTTGCGCTGGGGCAGGATGCGCTCAAATTTTTCCAGCGCGGTGTAATAATCACGGTCAACCTGAGAGAGCGTGACGTTCATGAAGTGTCGCCTATCAGATGGCGTACCATCCACGAGGGCTAAATCCTGCGGCAGGAACAAAACCACATTCAGCAGGCCAACCACATCCATAACACGCTTTTCGACCCCATTTTGTTTGATGACCTTCTTAAACCGTGCCAACCCGTTGACGTTTTCCAGCAACATCGTAATCTCTAGCCGATGAAAGCCACTCTTGTTGACGATTTCCGCCGCCATCCGCGCAAAAGGCAACGGTTCGCCCTCCATGCGCCAGTGAATCAACTGGCGGTCACTTGTGGTATATGGGGATTTTGATGTGGCAAGATAATAAATCGCCTCTAGCAGGCTGGTCTTGCCCTGCGCGTTGTCGCCATATAGCACCAACGGCTTTGTAGGGAGTGGTGTTTCCAGGCGGGCATAATTGCGGAAGTTGGTCAACGACAGATGCTCAATTTGCATAAATGTCCATTCGTAGGGGTTGTGCGGGGAACATGATGTTGTCATATTCCCCACAATGTGCGGCGTTCGTGCGGCTTAAAAACCCATTGAACGACCGATAATTTCCTTCATAATCTCTGTTGTACCGCCGTAAATGGTCTGTACACGGCTGTCTAAATAGGCTTTAGCGATAGGATACTCCAGCATGTAGCCATAGCCGCCGTGCAATTGCACGCATTCGTCAATCACGCGCTTTTGTAGTTCTGTCGTCCACCACTTCGCCATCGAAGCCACATCCGTACTCAGTTCACCCGCGTTTAATTCCGTGATGCAACGGTCAACGAACACCCGCCCGATTTGCGTTTCGGTCTGCATCTCGGCCAGCTTAAAGCGCGAATTCTGGAATGTGCCAATAGGACGCCCAAACGCCTGACGCTCCTTGCAATATTTTGTCGTCCAGTCCAGCGCGGTTTCGCACGCGGCAATAGCCGTTACCGCGATGCTCAAGCGTTCCTGCGGTAATTCCTGCATCAACAGGTAAAAGCCTTGTCCCTCACCCCCCAGCAAATTTTCTGCTGGCACACAGACGTTATTAAAGTATAGCTCGGCGGTATCCTGCGCCTTCATGCCGACTTTTTCAAGGTTGCGGCCACGCTCGAAGCCGTCCATATCGCTGTCGATCAACAGCAGGCTAACCCCGCTGTGTTTTTCCTGTGGGTTGGTCTTGACGACAGTAATAATCAAATCACTTAGAATACCGTTGGTGATGAACGTCTTTTGGCCGTTGACGATGTAATCGCCATTTTGCCGGAGGGCGGTCGTGCGGACTCCGGCAAGGTCGCTCCCGGTGTTCGGTTCGGTCATGGCAATAGCGCTGATGATTTCGCCCGTCACCATCTTAGGCAGATATTTCTCTTTTTGCGCTTCCGTGCCGTAGTGCAAAATATACGGGATAGTAATGTCATTATGCAAGGAAAATCCTGGCCCGGTAGCGCCTACACGCACCAATTCTTCGCTGAGGATGGCATGATAGCGGAAGTCATTTACACCGCCGCCGCCGTATTCTTCCGGCACATTCATCCCTAAAAAGCCATTTTCACCCGCCTTCAACCACAATTCACGCGGAACAACACCCGCTTTTTCCCATTCTTCGTGGTGGGGAACAACTTCTTTTTCCACAAAGCGGCGGAAGGCATCGCGGAACATATGATGCTCGTCTTCAAAAATAGTTCTTTTTAACATTATTTAAGCCTCATAAAATCTAATCATGCTTCGGTTAGTTCATTTTACCTTAGCATCACCTAAATATCATAAGTCCACCATGAGATTCATCATGCTCTGTACGCAGGGGCGGAATAATGGTCTAAAATGATAACATGACTTTGTAATCTCACGAACAGGGGCAATCCCTGTATTTGCTCAAATCCTTCAAGGAGGCATTATGGTGCAAGAAGAACGACACGACCTAGACCCTATCTTAAAGCCCGGCAACATCGCTGTTATCGGCGCGACCGAAAAGAAAGGTAGCGTAGGCCGGACGATCATCACCAATCTGATTACCAATCCGTTTGGCGGCACGGTATTCCCGGTGAACCCCAACCGCCCCAACGTGCTGGGCATTAAATCCTACGCATCTATCGCGGACATCCCCGATAAAGTAGACCTCGCCGTGATTGTCACACCCGCTAAAACCGTGCCCGGCCTGATTCAAGAATGTGTGAATGCAGGCATTCCTGGTGCGATTGTGATTTCTGCCGGGTTTAAAGAGGTCGGTGAAGAAGGCGTCAAGTTGGAGCACCAGATACTGGACATCGCACGCGGCAAAATGCGTGTCATCGGCCCCAATTGTCTGGGGGTGATGATGCCCATGCGCGGCCTTAATGCCACTTTCGCCGGGTCGATGGCGCGTCCGGGTAATGTGGCGTTTATCAGCCAGAGTGGTGCTATCTGCACGGCTGTTCTGGATTGGAGTTTTGAGGAAAACGTCGGCTTTAGTGCCTTTATTTCTATCGGCTCTATGCTGGATGTAGACTGGGGCGACCTAATTTACTATCTGGGTGATGACCCGAACACGCACAGCATCGTCATTTATATGGAAAGCATCGGGGATGCCCGCTCTTTCCTCAGTGCCGCACGAGAAGTCGCCCGTACCAAGCCGATTATCGTCATCAAGGCTGGGCGTACCGAAGAAGCGGCGAAGGCCGCCGCGTCGCACACAGGTTCCCTGACAGGCAGTGATGAAGTGCTGGATACCGCCTTCCGCCGTGTGGGAGTATTACGTGTCAATAACATCTCGGATGTGTTCTACATGGCGGAAGTCCTCGCCAAGCAACCCCGCCCGAAAGGTAATCGCTTAAGTATCGTCACCAATGCGGGCGGGCCGGGCGTACTGGCAACCGATGCGCTGATTCAAGGTGGGGGGCAACTGACGCAAATCTCCGAAGAAACCATGAATGAACTCAACGGCTTTTTGCCCGCCGCATGGAGCCACAATAACCCGATTGATATTCTGGGTGATGCCGACCCGGAGCGTTACGCGAAATCGCTGGAAATCGCGGCGCGTGACCCCAACAGTGATGGCCTGCTGGTTATCCTGACGCCACAGGACATGACCTCCCCCACACAAACTGCCGAAGCCCTGCGCCCTTACGCGCAACTGGGCAAGCCGGTTCTAGCAAGCTGGATGGGTGGCGCGAATGTGGAAGCGGGTGTGCGTGTATTGAACCGCGCTAACATCCCCACCTTCCCTTATCCTGATACAGCAGTGCGCGTCTTTACCAATATGTGGCGCTACAACGAGAACCTGAAGTTGCTATACGAAACACCTGTGTTGCCCGATGTCGGCAAGGATGGCCCCGACCGCGACGGCGTAAAAAAGATTATCACTGCCGCCCGTAAAGCCGGACGTACCATCTTGACTGAGCATGAATCCAAGCAGATTTTAGCCGCTTATGGTGTTAACGTTCTGCCGGATGCCGTCGCCGCAACTGAAGATGACGCTGTACAAGCGGCGGAAAAGCTCGGTTATCCGGTGGTCGTCAAGATTCACTCGCTGACCATCACCCACAAAACGGACGTAGGCGGCGTAATCCTCAATGTGCAGGATGCTGACGGCGTGCGCGACGCCTTCCGCAGTATTCAATCGTCCGTGCAGGAAAAAATCGGCAGTGGCTTTGATGGCGTTAACGTCCAACCGATGATTAAGCTGGATGGCTACGAACTCATCATCGGCAGTAGCGTGGATTCGCAGTTCGGCCCGGTAATTCTGTTTGGCTTGGGCGGCTCATTGGTGGAAGTCTTTAAAGACCGCGCACTCGGCCTGCCCCCCCTGACTACCACGCTTGCCCGGCGGATGATTGAGCGCACCAAAATCTACGAAGCCTTAAAGGGTGTGCGCGGGCGTAAATCGGTTGATTTAGCCGCGTTGGAAAAACTCATTGTGCGGTTCAGTCAAATTGTCGCGGAGCAACCCTGGATTGCGGAGATGGATATTAACCCCTTGATTGCCTCCGAAGACCAATTGCTGGCACTGGATGCGCGGGTGGTGTTGCACGAACCAACTTTGCTAGAGTCTGAACTACCGCGTACTGCCATCCGCCCATACCCGACACAGTACATCGGTAAATGGATGACGAAGCGCGGCACACAGATTAATATTCGCCCCATCCGGCCAGAAGACGAGCCGCTTATGGTGGCGTTCCACAGCACTTTGTCAGAGCGCACGGTGTACATGCGCTATTTCTCTCCATTAAAGTTGCAACAGCGCACCGCGCACGAACGCCTGTCGCGCATCTGCTTTATTGACTATGACCGCGAGATGGTGCTGGTCGCCACGCGCGAACACCCGGAAACAGGCGAGGAGCAAATACTCGGCGCTGGCCGCCTGACCAAACTCCACAGCAGGGATGAAGGCGAATTTGGCCTTGTGGTCGGTGACGACTTCCAAGGGCATGGGTTAGGCAAAGAGCTACTGGCGCGGGTGGTCAGCGTGGGCAAAGCGGAGAATTTAGACCGCATTATCGGCTACATTCTGCCAGATAACAGCGTGATGTTGGCAATCAGCGAAGAACTCGGCTTCCGGCTGGAGCGTTCAATGGATAACAGTGTTAAAGCGGTGCTGGATTTAAGGTAAATGTGATAAGCCAGACACTAACAGCGCCAATACAAGGGGATGGTCTGCTGGACTATCCTCTGTGTTGGTCATTCGGGAGTCCCGCTACGTCACGATGCCAATAAACATCAAAACCAGAAACAGCAGTATTGGCATCCACAGCCACAGATAGCCCCAGACCATGGCCGTCATCGGCACATGGTAGCCCATGTCTTTTAATTTGTGTCGCAATATCTGCGCGGACGGTTCCGTGAGCGTGCTTCCATCCGGGAAAACCAGCGTCGGCACGCTCTCATTCCCATTGTTGATGTAGCGTACATGCGCCGCGCCTTCAGCATCCGCATGGATGTTGATGTACTGATGCGGCACTCCGGTGGTGTTCAACATGCCGCGCACAGGGGGAACCATTGGACAAGTGGGATGCCCATAAACAACAAGCGGCTGTTCTTTTTCGACTTGCATCGTTCGGCCTACCTTATTTTGATGAGGTGTAATCAAGGGGCGGTGTGAACGCCCCCATGCTATTTATTACCATCCACGCCCGGCGATTTTATCACCTTCTGGTAATTGACTAATACCGATTCCAACCATCGCTTCGCCCAAGTTGCGGCTGACCCGCGCCAGCACATCCG
>DAIMZF010000185.1:0-5861 GCA_036734085.1 Aggregatilineales bacterium | reverse complement strand
GGCGTGCCGGATTATATGCCGCCTGTCATCAGCTTTACGCCCACCATCGGCATTGCTGGTCTGGCATTTTATACCCATGATGACATCCCGGAATGGGAAAATGACCTGTTCTTTTGTGAATGGGTGAATGGTGTACTACGTCGTGCGGAAGTTGACGACTCTCGTAGTCGAGTGGTCACTGTTTATGAAATTGAATTAGGTGACTTTGATTGCAAAATTGGAATCACTACCGGGCCGGATGGAGCGCTCTACTTTGGCTCTGTGGGTGGTGGGCAAGGTGTAATTTATCGTCTGGGGCGTGCGGATTAGACTCCGCTAGTTCGCTATTCATCATCATAGTTAGGCGGCATCCCGCCCCATAGCACTTCGCTGAATAACTCGAAGCGGGTGAAGGTGGGGTTGGGGTTATAGTTTGGCTCTAGCGTTGCCTGCCACCGGAAGCCGAAGATAGAGAAGGGGGCGACAAGCTCGCATTGGGCGAAGGCGTCAATCTCAAATATTGGGCCTTCGTACTGCCCGTCATCGCATCCCCCCACATTAAAAGTACATATGCCACCCGCGTCTTCGTAGAATGTGATGACTTCGCACGGTGTCAGCGCGGTTTGGTAGCGCCAGCGCCCCGCTTGATAGCCCACAGATTCATAATCTAGCTGGACGACATCCGCCGGACGCGGAGCGCTGGGAGGAAATAACAAGCCATAGACCACATTGAATAACTGTAAGCTATACGCGCAGGCAAAAACCAGCACGACAAACGCGATACCCACCAACCATAGCGGCGGCTGACATCCACTAGGGGTAGGCTCTTCGTCTGCATTATCTGGGCGCGGACTGGGGTCATCCCACGTCATCGTGACCAGCGTTGTGTATAAATCACGTAGGTATAGCCGATGTTGTCATAATTTCGCACGTCATCGCGGATGCCAGGATGAATTTCCACAACGGTGGATTGTGGTGTGCCGAAGTAGGAGTTATCAAACCCACAACGATACAAAAATGGCAAGATGCCATTACCCGGCACATATTCCGGGAAGTTATCACTGGCTGGTACGCGGATACATAATGTGTGATTATTGCGTAGCGGGTCGCGTGAGTCCTGGCCGAGATGCTTGTCAAGTTCTCCTTGATAAAAGGCCGCCACAGCCGCCGGGTCATCCTCCACACGGTAAACGATGGTGCGTTGGCGTGCGGAATCCTCTGTGCGCTGAACTTCTTCTAAATTGGGGTAGAGTGCAATATCAAACGGAGAGCGTCGCGCTTGATGTTCCAGTTGCCAGAACGTAAATCCGGCGGCAACCGCCAACAAGCCCATAAGGCTGATTAATAGTCCCACGCGGAAGAATGATAAACTGCCTTTGTCGTTGGTCAAAAAGCTTGCCACCGTTGGTTACTCCTTCGCATGTAATTCTTCTAAAATTGTGACATCTGCCGCAATAGCTTCGCCGTAAGGGGTGTGTGTGAACAACGCGGCCTGCCCCCGCCAAAATGGAAGACCTTCCGCGATACTGGGTTGTTTTGGTGCTTCCCCCACGCCCAACTGATACAGTAAATAATCCGCCATGAGTGCGCGATGTGGCTCTACTGCTAATTCTGCCCGCACCAGTAGCAGATTTTCCTCTGCGGCCTCTACTTGTCCAGCGCGATAATGTGCTTCGGCCAAATCAAAACGGGTGATGGTTGGCGCACCCTGTTCTAGTGCGTGCCGGATGTTCTCGACAGCTTCGGTGTAACGACCTTGCGCTAATAGTGTACGCCCAAACCCATACAGAGGAAAATAGTGTGTGGGGTGGATGTTAAGGCACTCTGACAAAACCCGTTCACTCTGTCTTAAATCACCCAATTGCCGATACGTGTTGCCGAGCAAGGTCAGGGCTTGCAGGTCTGTTTTGCCGTCCGTGTGTAATGCCGTCAGGATGTCGCGGGCGGCCTCAAAATTACCATCCAGATAGGCACGTTGGGCTTGTGTAAATGGTGTGACCATGTGCCGATTCGCCCACAAAAAAATCCCCTGCATGACGACCAGCAAGCCAATGAAGCTGATGGCGGCCAGCAAGCGTAATTCACTTTGCGGGGCGGTCGTGGCAATAATCAGCAAAGGGAAAGCCAGGAGGAGTGCGGTAAAAAAACTTGCCTGTGCGCGGCGTTCCCATGCCCCCACACGCCCCAACAGGTAAGCGGTTAAACGCCCCATCAGACTAGCGCCTCCGCGTTTAAGTCACCGTCGATGATAGCCTGAATCTGTGTAATATCCGGCTCAATCACCTGACGCAGTGTATCCGCCTGTTCACTTTGCAGGATGACTTCCCATTCGTTCAGGCCGCCCTTGTGCTTTTTGAGTTGGTGGATTGCGTTGTTGGCTTGCTCTGTTTGTGCCAACCGCACATGCGCCCGCGCCAGATACAGATAAATCAGCAAGCGATGACGAGAATCCGGCACTTTAGCATCCAGCGCCTGTTGCAGATGCACAGCGGCACTTTTTGCATCGCCTGTGCGGTCTTCAATCATGCCCAAGTTGTACGCGGCGACCCATTCATTCGGCGCGAGTTCCAACGCCTTGAGCGCGGCTTTTTTAGCCGCTTCATAATCGCCGGATTGCACCTCAACTTCTGCGATGCCGTTCCATGCAACGGCCATCTCCGGCGCAAGCTCAACCATTTTGCCGTAGTCACGGCGGGCGCGGTCGAGCTTGCCCCATATACGGAATAACTCCGCACGGAAGCGATAGTGACCGGGTTCATCAGGTTGCTTTTTGATGAGTGCCGTCATCTCGTCTACGGCTTCTTTGTATCGGCTTTTACGCAGATGCTTAATGGCGTTGCGGTATTCTTCCGGTGAGCGCGGGCGGAAGATAAGCGACCCCGCGACAATCCAACCGAGTGATAAGCCAAGCATCAGGCCGAACAAGCCCGGAAAAAAGACGCCCAATAAAATCGCCCCTGCCGCCGGAACAAGTATGCCAATCCAGCGCCCGCGCTCAAAAGCATCTAAGGCGGAAATAACAATCGCCACCGTGCCAAACAACCACACGCCCACCAGCACACTTTGGGCGTCCCGCGCCCATGGGCTTTCGTCCACCACGCTATTAAGCACGAGATTGCCTAATCCAGTGAGGGCTAACAATGCGATGAGTGCCTGTAGACGGGCTGTGCCTAAAAATGTAATAAGTCGTTTGGTCATCGGTTGAGCCTTAGGTTTAATGTCTTGTGGGGGACGTAATCACGCAGATTGACCACTTTCTCCCCATCATGAAATGTTTGCGGGATGCCGTGCGCGTCTAAATCTACCGCCCACGCCGCCGCGTTGTTTTCATGGGTATGCGTGGTGACTTCCAGCGAAGGCAGGTCAGCACAGATGATAGGGGCAGTTCTGGCTTGGAATTCTGACAGCGCGAAGCCTGCCCCCAGAATTCCCGGCAATGTAATGATGCTATCCACCGGGATAGTCAGGCTATTGTAGATGGCTTCTGTCTGTGCTTCTTTGTGGCTGTGGTCTAGGATGTGCGGGCTATCCCCACGCATATAAGTAACGCGCAGGGTAGGGGATTGCAGGCGGAAGGCATCCACACGCTCTATTGCGCCGGACGATGAGCGCCACGCTTCCAGCAGGATGTTCTGCGGGATGCGGTCAACGCGGATGAGCCATGCGCCATCCGGCAGGGCATGGGCTGTCCATTGTTCTACCAGTACATTAGCATCTGTGATGTAAGCGCCACTGGCTAAAAATCGTTCGGATAGGCCGACGGCGTGCAGATAGCGCATGGTTTAGGCGTCCAGTTCGATATAAATGCGCTTGTTAATGCCACCTTTGCTTTTGTAATCCGTCACGCGGATGTTGCCGATTTCCGCCGTATTGTGTAGATGTGTGCCGCCGCACGCTTGTAAATCCAGCCCGACAAGTTCCACCGTGCGGACTTCTGTGATTCCTTCCGGCAAAAGGTTAATCTTAGTGCGGATTAAATCCGGGATTTTAAAGGCTTCCTCACGCGGCAAAATCTGGATATTAACGGCGTGAGGCTTGCTGGCTTCCTCGTTGATGCGGCGTTCAATCTCGGTGACGAGTTCTTTTTCCATCCGTTCGAATTCAAAATCCATGCGGGCTTTAAGCGGTTCCATGTTGCCACCGGTCACGCTTGCGCCGTAATCATGCCACACCACGCCGCATAACACATGAAGCGCAGTATGTATCCGCATGAACTTATAGCGATTTTCCCAATCAATGATGCCCTGAACAAATGAGCCTACAGGGGGCAAAGCGCCGTCAATGAGGTGGATATTGCCGCGCCCGGCTTTTGTGACGGTGTACTGTGTGCCGTCTTCTGCATGGAGCGTGCCGAAATCCGCAGATTGCCCGCCGCCGCCGGGATAAAATGCGGTTTGGTCGAGATAAACGCCGTTTTGTTCCGTGTCGATGGCGGTTACGGTGGCGTTAAAATCTTTTAAGTAGGAGTCTGTTTGATAAAGTAATTGGGTCATAGGTCTAACCTCATACGAATCATCACTTCTCGCCCGCCAATGGTCTGCCAGAAGGCACGCCCGGCGTTGTTCTGTGCGGCAACGTACCATTCCATATGCAGGACTCCGCGTGATTGAAACCACGCGATGAGCGCATCCACGATGCGCCGCCCTAAGCCACCACTTCGATAGCTTTCTTCGATGTAAATATCCGCTAAAAAGCCGTTGGTCTCCGGCTGGAAGACTTCCGGCGTTAAATCCACAATCACGCCGACGACAAAGCCGACAATCTGACCGTTATGCTCGGCCACGATAACATGACTGAAGTTTTCGTCAATCTGTTCACGGATTCTGCGGGCATAATGGGTTGCCCCGCCCCTGCTGGCGCGTGGCATTGCGGCGTCGATAATTTGGTGATAGTCTACCAGTTTTTCCCACAGCAGGCCGATGGCGTCGGCGTCTTTACGTTGTGCTGAGCGGATTATAACATCATCCAAACGTATTGGGGGGGTGTTTCCCATAGGGCTTCTGTCCAATTCTGTGCGCCCAGTGCCCGCCAGAAGGCTTGCTCTACCGCGTGATAGCGTGGCACGCGGGCGACGATTCCATTAAGAGTTTGCGCCTGGCCGAACCAATCTCGTGCCGTACCTAAGAGTGCGCGGCCCAAGCCACTATGATAACTGTGCGCGTCCAGGGCGACATCCAGCACGATGCCATAATCATCACGCATCTGGCAAGCAATACAGCCGACGATTTTCCCGGCTGTTTGGGCGACGAACAGGCGTGCATCGTCCGGTAGCGGGTCGTCCTTGTGTGCCAAAAAGCGCGGGTCGGATTGGCTGAGGATGGCAAGACGTTCTTGCCAGAGGTGTGCTATCTGCGCTTGGTCGTCCTGGGTTGCGGGTCGGGTTATCATGGTTTAAAGATAGCATTCTGACAACGGCATTTCAAGTCAGCATAAGATACAATAGACCATTATGGAAGACAAATACGATCTCTCAACCGAACATCTGCCTGCATGGATGCGCCGCGCCCGTCAAAGCGTGGATTGGGGCATCTTGATTGCGTTGTTTTTTAGCTTAATTGCGGCATGGCCGTATATCTTGTACGAGAACCTGCCACACACAAATTCAGCTGAAAATCACATCTACGCCGCCGCAGACTATGCCCAAGCCTTGCGGGAAGGTGTTTTGTATCCGCGCTGGAATGCCGCCGCGCTGGGCGGATACGGTGCGCCGATTTATAACTACACCCCACCGGGATTAGCGTATAGTGCTGGTTTACTGGATGTGTTATTTACTGCAGATAATCCGCTTTTGGCGATGCGATTAGTCATCATCGGCGCGTTTTTGTCCGCCGGTGCGCTGACTTATGTGCTGGTTCTGCGTTTTTCTGGTGCTGTCGCGGGCA
>DAIMZF010000184.1:0-6020 GCA_036734085.1 Aggregatilineales bacterium | reverse complement strand
GTGAAGTGCTGGTCACGCTTCCCAAAGAGCGCGACATTGTGATGTTCCACATGAAAAACGTTGATGTGTCCTCACAATTGCTGGAAGGCAAGTTCCCGGATTTCCGCGCCATCATCCCGCGCCAGTACAGCACCGCAACCGTGATGTACACGGCGGACTTACTGCGTGCCTGCCAACGGGCAGAAATCTTCGCACGGGATAACGCCTATAGCGGTTCGTTGTATGTCACGCCCGCGCAAGGCCCCAACCAACCGGGCGAAGTGAAGATCGCGGGTAAAAGCACGGAGCGCGGCGACAACGAAGGCATCGTTGATGCGTCTGTTGAAGGCGAAGCGCTGGACATCTCGTTTAACATCAAGTATCTGATAGAAGTTCTGCGCGTCATCCATGATGAGCGCATCATCTTCGAGAGCAACGGCTCGGCGCATCCGGGCGTCATCCGCCCGGAAGGGCGCGAAGACTTCATCCATGTGATTATGCCGATGAGCGTCACACGCTAGATTGACTGCTTTTGTGTTTGGGGTGGCGGATGCGTCGCCCCAAAGCGTTTCACATTGACTCCGCCCCCGCTTACCGCTATCCTCTCCCCGTTACATCCGCCTTATTGGAACTGAAAAAACATCATGATCCCAGCCGAGTCGCGCCCTAACCCGCAGAAGCGCAACATCCTGATTCAAAAGCTGTCCCGTGCCCCATGGTGGGTGTTTGTCATCCTGATTTTAGTCGGCATATTCATCCTCAATGTGTCGGATAGCCGAACGCATCAGCAGGCGTGGCGCGAGGTGCAAAAGGGCATCTGGACAACCATTTGGGTGACGCTGGTCGCTTATGCGATTGCGCTGGTATTGGGGTTAATCCTGGCGTTGTTGCGCCGTCCGTCTAAATCTGTGTGGTATAACATGCTGGTCTACCAGCCGACTACCGTGCTGGTGGAGATTGTGCGCGGCATCCCGACGCTGGTGTTTGTTTTTTATATCACGCTGGCATTTACGCCAGAATTCGTGGGCGTGTTAAACGATTTAGGCCAGAGCCTCCTTGATGAAGACATCACGCTGAACGGCTTCAGCGAATACCTGAACACGCTGAGAGTCCGCGACATCCCGACGGTATACCGGGCGATTGCGGCATTGGCGATTTCTTATGCCGCGTTCCTGTCGGAAGTCTTCCGCGCTGGGCTGGATAGCGTGGACAACGGTCAGCGCGAGGCGGCGCTTAGCGTGGGCATGACGCAATGGCAGGTGATGTATCTGGTGGTGTTGCCGCAGGCCATCCGTAATATTTTGCCTGCATTAGGCAACGACTTCATCGCCATGCTCAAGGAAAGCTCGCTGGTATCGGTGGTGGGCGTCCAGGACATCACCCGCGCCGGGCAGACTTACGCCGCCGCGACGTTTACATTCTTCCAGTCTTTTAACATCGTCGCCGTCACATATCTGGTCTTAACGCTCACTTTATCCATCTTTGTACGCGGGGTGGAATGGTACTTCGGGCGCGGGACAAAGCGGGATTAAGGGCTGGCGTATGGGCCAACCCTTACCAAAACATCAAAAAACGGGGATGGCTTACGCCTTCAGGCGCTCCATATATTGCTTGCGGAATTTAGCAACCTTCGGCGCGACAACCACCGCACAATAGCCCTGTGTGGGGTTATTGCGGAAGTACCCCTGATGATAGTCTTCTGCCGGGTAGAACTTTTCCAGCGCGGTGACTTCCGTCACAATGGGGTCGTTCCATAGGTTTTGTGCGGTTAAATCCGCAATTTTTTGCTGTGCGGCGGTTTGTTGTGCGTCATCGTGATAGTAGATGGCGGAACGATACTGCGTGCCGACATCCGCCCCTTGACGGTTTAACGTGGTCGGGTCGTGGATGGTGAAGAACACATCCAGCAAATCCCCATAGCTGACGGTGTTTTCGTCATAGGTAATCTGCACAACTTCCGCGTGCCCGGTGTTGCCCGTACACACGGCCTGATACGTCGGGTTTTGTACGTGGCCGCCCATATACCCACTGACGACTTTTTCCACACCTTTAAGTTGCTCGTATACCGCTTCCAGACACCAGAAGCACCCACCTGCTAACGTTGCAATTGCCATTATTTTACGGAACCTTTCGCTGACACTTTGTCTCACTTTTTGGACGCTTTGTATTCTATGATGTTTACATCAGGGTGTGATGAGTGAATAACACGCGGTACGACTTTTGAATAAGTTGCACATTTCATCAACCCGAAACATACTAATAGTCAACCTTATCGTTCACAAAGAGAGGTGTCGCTATGTCTTCAGCAATCCCGCCCAACCCGCCGCCAGAAGCAGTGCCGCAAGCAGAGAAGGAAAAGATTGACCCTACGCCTGTCACACAGGAGAAGCGCGGCTTTCGTAGCGGTTGGCCGGCATGGGCCAAGCAGTTGCCGCGCTTAAGCTTCCCAGCACCGCCGGAAAATTTCCAGTTGATTGACGCCGCCAAACTAGAGGCATTCTTCAAGGAACAAGGAATCGGCACGCAGGCCGCCCAGCGCATCCGCGATGACATCAACCATATGGATCATGAGTTATTGCGCTTGTTCCGCGAGCGAGATTATGAAGCGGCTTATCATCAAAACCGCTATCGCATGTTCCAGTTGCTATACATCATGCTAGCGACTTTAGCCACGCTTATCGGCGCGTTTCTGGCATTGATGCTGAACGCTAACCCCAACATGGTGCCGATTTTAGGCTTTGCGGAAACACTGGTCGCGCTTTCCACGACGTATCTCGCCACCGTAAGCGGGCGCGAACCACCGCTCCCGCTCTGGATGGAAAACCGACGTAAAGCGGAATTTTTACGGCGGGAATACTTCCGCTACTTGATGGACTTGGAGCCGTATACCGAGCTTGAAGGCTTCGAGCGTGAACAGCGACTTTCCCTACGCGCCGCGCGCATCAACCGGGGTTACTTCCCGGAAACAACACAGGAGTAACAAGTATGAACCTGACACGTCGAGATATGGAAGTGCGGTCGGAATTGTTTGACCGCTTCGCGCTTAAAGACCAGAAAAGTTATTACAAAAGCGCGGTGAGCAAACACCGCGAAGCCACACGGCAGGTTAATCAAATCCGCGCATTAATGGCCTTCCTCACAGGCGTGGCCGCCGCCTTAGCCGCCTTCATCGTGCAGGGGTCGTTCGTCAGTGGGGCGTCCTGCTCTGTTGCGGATGCCCCCGCATCGTGTGATACGCTGATGTTTTTTGTCAGCATGTTGTCCATCCTGGCGATTATCCTACCCGCGCTGGGTGGTGCGTTTAGCACCCTTGCAGATTTATACCAGTGGGATAAGCTGGTCGCCATCTACGACACCGCCCGCCTGAACATGGAAGAGGCCGACGCGCTTTCGCCGCGTGCGACCATGCCGGATGATGTTTACCGCGCCAGTATGCGCGCTTTTTCCGAAGGCACTCTGCAAGTGATGAGCGATGAAACCAGCCAATGGGGTCAATCCATCCGCACGCCGCTACAGATTGAGCATTATCTGCAAGAAGAACGGAACAAGAGCCAGCAGGTCACGCGGAATTTTCGGGGGCAGATATTCGACGAAGCTAACCGCCTGAAGCCCGATGATGACAAAGGCGGCGACGCCGGATAAGTCGTGTTGCGGCGGCATAAAAAGTGCTTGTGCCGCCGCAATCAAAGGTTTGTTTATTCCGGTGGCTTGCCGCGCAGTTGGTTAAAGCGGTCACGGGCACGGTCTAGGTTGGCCTGCTCTACCTCCGCCCCTTCGATGGGTTCATCCACCGGGCGCGGGGGTGGCGGTGGCGCGACGGGCGCAGGCCGTGCCGGTTGGTTGGGCGCGGTGCGCGGGTTGGGGCGTGGATTAGGCCGGAAGCGGTCTAAGTTCATGCCAAAGGGACTACGCCTGGCTTCTTCCAGATGAGGTTCTGCTGGGGGGGGCGTGTCGAAGCGTTCCCGACTGCGGTTGACAGCTTGCGCCCGTGCGCCCGGAGTCCGTCCCCCTGTGACAACCAGCGTCCCTAATACGCCAATGCCAAAGGCCAGCGCAAACACGCCGAACACCCGCGCCCCACTATCGGAGGCGGTCGCAATCATAAACAGGGTAAAAACTAAGGTCGCCGTCATCAGCGCCACGCCGATAGAGCGCCGCGCATGGGTGCGGACGATAAAGGCGTAGACTGCGCTAGCGCCCAACCCACCCATCAAGCCTAAAACAGAAGGCAAGAAAATGGCACTGGCTGTTAAGCGTCCGGCGTTTTGCTGGACTTCTTCCACAATTTCCGGCTCAGGCTGGGGAGTCGTGCCGGTGGCGCTCTGGTAGATAATAATGAAGAACACGCCTATCATCCAGCCAAGCAGATAGCCGGGAATCTCCCGTTTGCGGCTGGCCCATTGCGTGACAACCAGTAGAACCGCCAGGAACATCAGAAAAATTAAAATCGGGCTTAAGACAATATCTTCAATCATCGGGACAACCTCCCATTTTTAGCCTATCGCTATTCTTTATCATCTTCTTTTTTTGTGCCGCCTAACGCATAGACCAGCACGCCCACACACGACACCACATAACTTGTGATGATGCCGGTGGCCTGCAACGCGCCGAACAAGTTCGGTTCTTCCATCTGTGCGCCGTGCGACCCATAGCCCAGCACATCCGCCAGCCCTGCCAGCGCCGCCAACAGCAGGCCGGTCATCGCCAGGCGGGAGCCAATGGACTGCATGAGGGTGGGGGTTTGCCTAGCATAGAACGTATATTTAACATATATCAATGCGCCGAAAATAAATAGCGCAAACCCCGAAAGAATGGTGGTTAACTGCAACATCCCCACGCCCGGCGTCGGCTGGACTCCGGTCAGGCCGGGATACAAGCCGATGAGCAACATCAACACGCCGAACGTGCTAAGCGCGATACCCCCCTGCGCCCAACGTGTCATCTAGGCCAGCCCTTCCCGCAATTTACGAAGCATATTGCCGTGTAAGACCAGGTTTGCGTCCGCATCGCTAAAGCCGCGCCCGGCCAGCCCATCTTTAAAGCGCCATAAATCCGCGACAGTATCGAACACATCCGGCACGCTCTCCCTGCCGAAGCCGCCGTCAAAGTCGCTACCGATGCCGACATGCCGCACCGAGCCGGTAATCTGGCAGATGTGGTCGATGGCATCCAGCGCGGTATCCAAGGTGACCGCGTGCTTGCCGTCGCTGGCCTGCCATCCGCCTTGCAGGAAAAAGTTCGCCAACACAATCCCAATCACCCCGTCACGCTCCGCCATGCGGCGGATCATCTCGTCACTGAGGTGGCGGTCTGTATTGCAGAAGCGGCGCGGGTTGCTGTGGCTGGCGATGATGCTCCCGCCGTAGCGGTCGAGGGCTTCGTAGTAGGCGTCCTCCGCCATGTGGGAAACATCCAGCACCGCGTTAAAACTGGACATCACATCCAGCAATTCATGGCCGAGTTTGGTTAAGCGTCCGGGCGCACCTGTGCCCGCGCTGTATCGGCTGGCCTGCCATGCCGGGCCTACCAGCCGCAACCCGCGCTCGTACCATGCTTCAAACTGGCGCGGCTCTGTGATGGGGTCGGCATTTTCCATCAGCAGAACCAAGCCCTGCACACGTTGTTGAATCGGTACATCCTGCGCCCATGTCGCCAGCACCGCGTCTAAATCCTGCGTGGTGTGGATGATACGCAGACGCCCGTCATGGTCGGCCATCCTCTGGTAAACATCCAGTTGTGCCATGCCTTGTTTGTGGGCGGTGGCACTATCGTTGTAGCATAGCTCTGGTCGCCAGCCGCTTTTATTGGCGCTCATGGGCGCGGTGAAGATGGTCGCAAACACCACCGCCACCCGTCCGGCCAGCGCTTCCGGCAAGCCTAATGTAGCAAGTCCGTTTAACTGAGGGACTTGTGTGCCCACTTCCAACTCGCGCTTTTTAAGGGCGCTCCGCAGATAGTCCCGCCCATAGCACAGGGTATTGTGGGCGATGTCCTGGTGTGCGTCGAGTACGAACATGCTGGTTTTCCTTTAGGTATCGCTT
>DAIMZF010000183.1:0-6021 GCA_036734085.1 Aggregatilineales bacterium | reverse complement strand
CGAGAAGAAACGGCTAGAAATCACCAATCGCTTCGCGGAACTCATCAGCGTCTACTTGCAAGAAGCGGTTGATGTGGGAGACATTACCCCTGTTGACGTGGAAATTGTATCTCATGCATGGATGGGTGCTATCTATAATGTCGTCATTCATTGGGTGTACACAGGTGATATGGAACGCGAACGCATCTTAAAAGCGATGCTCCCGCTACTTCTGCGTAGTGTGGGGTATGAAGCACCGGAGGTAACACGATGACCAAGACCCAATCAAGTGCTATCCAGCAACAGTATGGGCGCTTGGTCAGCGATAGCTTGCCTTGTCCGGGAGTCACATTAGCCGGATTTTTAGCACAGGCCAAAGGTCAACCGCGCTATTATTGGGAAAGTAGCCGCGATGCAGTCGCTTTTGCGGGGAGTGGTACAGCCATAGAACTCATCGGCTGGGGCGATAATCGCTTTGATTCCATCCGGCAAGATGCCGAAGCATTGTTCGCAGGGGCGGCGATATTCAATGAAAAAGAGCCATTAGCCGCGCCTCGTCTGTTCGGCGGGTTTTCATTCCGTGCGGATTTTGTGCCCGATAACACATGGGCGGATTTTATGCCCGCTCATTTCGTCCTGCCGCATTACCAACTATTGAGCGTTCACGGGCAAACATGGCTGACGATCAATGCTAACGTTCCTTTAGAGGATAACCCGGCAGAATTACGGGCAGAGCTACGCGAAGCACTGCAAACTAAAATCACGGAACTACAAGCCGCCGCCATCCCGGATGAAGATACGCCACAATACACCGAGTTGAATTACCCCATGCCGTTTGAAACATGGCGCGACAACATCATAGAAGCTACAGACCGTATGAAGCACGGCGAGCTACAAAAAGTGGTTTTATCAAGGGTAGCGGAAGCACGCTTTGAGAATCGCGTAGATGTGCTTGTCCCTTTGCGCTACCTGGCACAGCAATATCCAGATACTTACCGCTTCCTCTTCGAGCCGCGCCCCTTCCATGCTTTTTACGGCGCTTCGCCAGAATTGTTAGTCGGCGTGCGGGGGGATAAAATCGACGTAATGGCCTTAGCTGGAAGCATCCAACGCGGAAAAACAGCGCAGGCAGACGCGGCTTACGCCCAGGAATTGCTAAACAGCGCCAAAGACCGTCACGAGCATCAACTTGTGATTGATGAAATCAAGCGCCGCCTCCTCCCATTAACCAACCAGCTAAACATTGGGCAAACGGGCATCATGCGTTTGAGCAATATTCAACACATCCACACGCCGATTGACGGCACACTAAAAGCACATACGGGTATTCTGCCTGTGCTGGAAACACTCCATCCGACCCCTGCACTAGGCGGTGAACCACGAGAAATCGCTATGGATATTATCCGCACCGCAGAGCCTGTGCCGCGTGGTTGGTATGCCGCGCCCATTGGATGGATTGACCAGCATATGGACGGACAGTTCAGCGTCGGCATTCGTTCCGCCGTCGCGCAGGATAAACGTGTGTGGATGTACGCGGGTGCAGGCATCGTAGCCGCCAGTGATCCCGTTAAAGAATGGGATGAAACCGCATTAAAGTTCCGCCCGATGATGGACGCACTAGGGATTAACTAACCAAATGAACCGCAATACATTCTATGCGGAAATCTTCGTTGATGAACTCGTCCGCGCCGGGCTTCGGCATGTGGTGCTTGTGCCCGGTTCACGGCATACGCCCCTGGTGTTGGCCTTCGCCAAACACCCTCATTTGACCGTGCATTCCCAATTGGACGAACGAAGCGCGGCATTTTATGCGTTAGGCATAGCCTTATCAACACAGCGCCCGGTTGCTATTGCCTGTACTTCCGGCACGGCGGCGGCGAACTTCTTCCCGGCCATCATCGAAGCGCATCAATCCCGCGTGCCCTTGCTTGTGCTGACGGCAGACCGTCCGCCGGAACTGCGGCATAGCGGCGCAAACCAGACCATTGACCAGATTAAGCTGTATGGAGATTATGCGCTATGGGCGGTGGATGCCGCCCTGCCGGAAGCAGAACCCTCTGCCGTGTCTATCCGCAATTTACGCACATTGGCTAACCGCGCTTTTGCCAAAGCAGATGGCATCCGCAAAGGGGTTGTTCATATCAACATGCCATTCCGCAAACCCCTGGAACCCACCCCCGTTGAAGGCGACAAATTGCCATCAGAAGATAGTCCGCGTGTGGATGCTAACCCCTTTGTGCAAATTCCACCCAGTATTGCGGGTATCATACCAGAACAGATGACAGCACTCGCCGACATCTTAAAAGCCCATCAAAACGGCTGGATAATTGCAGGCCGCAACCTAAATGCAGAGCATTTAGGCGCTATAGCTGAACAGATAAACTACTCAATCCTGACCGATACCGCCGCACAGTTATCACCACATCCTTTGTTGATACGCGGGTACGAGACATTTCTGCAAATCGCGCCGGACGCCTTCCCGCCGCCACAGGTCGTTATGCGTTTCGGAGATTTACCTGTTTCTAAGTGGTTAAATGAATATCTGAGCGCCCATCCACCGCAATACTATATTCACATCAGCCCAAGCGGGGAGTGGTCGGACGATAACCACCTTGTCACACACTTTATCCAGGCTGATGTCGCGACTTTAACACATGCGCTGGGCAATTTACTCCCGGCCTCACATCCAGAGAATCCAGTGGAGCCTCCCCTGTTAGCCGTTGAACGCGCCACATGGGAAACCATCGACACAGCGATGCAATCTACGCCGGATTTTGACGCCGCCTTTGTGTATGATGCGCTTCATCTATTGCCGGAAGATAGTCTGTTGTTTGTGGGGAACAGCCTGCCTATACGCCATGTTGACCAGTTTTACAGACCCCGCAATAAGCGCCTGCAAATCTTCTCTAATCGTGGTGCATCTGGCATTGATGGCAACCTGTCCACCGCTTTAGGCATCGGCGCAGGCCAACCCCATAAGCCGCTTGTGGCGATTGTGGGCGACATCACGTTTTACCATGATATGAACGGCCTGTTAGCGGCGCATCGGTGCGGCGTGCCGATAACAATTATCCTGCTGAATAACGATGGCGGCGGCATATTTAATCGCTTGCCTATCCGGGAATATGACCCGCAATTCACGGATTATTTCATCACGCCGCACGGCCTAGACTTTACACATGCCGCTAAATTGTACGGATTTGATTATATATTGGCAGAAAACCGCGTAAACTTCCGTGAGGCATTACGTGCTTGCGTTGCCTCCGGTCAATCAACCCTTGTAGAAATCCGCACGGATGCCAAGCAAGACATGGTTCATCGCAGTGCGATTATTCAAAGTGTAAAATCTCGTTTATTGGGTGATTTATCCTAAGGAGAAAAACAAGTGACAACCCCACAAGAACAAGCACAAATTAAAACCGAAGACCTGATGAAACTTGCCGATTGGCAAGAGGTCAAGCAGTACGAAGACATCACGTATCACAAGGCGGAAGGCATCGCACGGATTGCCTTCAATCGTCCAGACATCCGCAACGCCTTTCGTCCCAAGACGATTGATGAAATGACCGAAGCCTTCTTAAAGGCATGGCATGATAGTGAAGTAGGCGTAGTGTGGATTACCGCGAACGGCCCATCATCCAAAGATGGCATCTGGTCATTCTGCGCCGGCGGCGACCAATCCGTGCGCGGGGATGCAGGTTATGTGGGTGATGATGGCGTGTCGCGCCTTAACGTCCTGCAATTGCAACGCTACATCCGCACTATTCCTAAGCCCGTAGTGGCCGTTGTTCCCGGTTTTGCCATCGGCGGCGGACACGTCCTGCATGTGTGTTGTGATTTAACAATCAGCAGTGACAACGCGATATACGGCCAAACGGGGCCGATTGTCGGTAGTTTTGATGCTGGCTTTGGCTCTGCTTATCTAGCCTCACACGTCGGGCAGAAGAAAGCGCGGGAAATCTGGTTTTTGTGCCGTCAATATACCGCCGCACAAGCGGAAGAAATGGGGATGGTCAACACGGTTGTTCCGCTAAAAGACCTTGAAGCAGAGGCTTTACAGTGGTCACGCGAAATGCTGACAAAATCACCGATTGCGCTTCGTTTTATCAAGGCGGGGCTTAACGCAGAACTGGATGGCCAGGCAGGGGTACAAGTGCTTGCAGGGGATGCTACCATGCTGTTTTACATGACTGAAGAAGGGACAGAAGGCAAACGTGCCTTTTTGGAGAAGCGTGAACCAGACTTTAGCAAGTTTCCGCGCAAGCCTTAGCATTACATTTTACGATGAACGATTGGCTTATCACCCGCGCACAGACAACGCCGCACAAAATCGCACTCATCATCAATGGACGCCGCATCAGTTTTGCGGCGTTCAATACACTCGTGAACGCGCTTGCGGCAGATTGGCAAAACACGATCCACCCGCAAGACCGCATCGGCATTCTAGCGGAAAATTCGCTGGAAGCGGCCTGCGCCGTCTTTGCATTAATGCGGCTTGGTGCGGTACTTGTGCCGCTTAATACACGCCTGACAGCCGATGAAATACAGTGGCAGGTTGAGCAGGTAGGCTGTCGGCAAATGGTGTGTACATCACAAATGCAATCTGTCTTGCCCTCTCTTGAGCAGATACAGGTGCAGGTGATTAGCTTATCAGATAAACCGTCTACGCCGATAAATCGTCAGGTTGATTTAAACACGCCCTTTCTCATCGTGCATACCTCCGGGACAAGTGGCAAACCCAAAGGCGCGGTGCTGACCTATGGCAATGTCTTCTATAGCGCGATGTCGTCCGCTTATCATCTGGGTAATCTTCCAGATGATGTCTGGTTATGCACCTTGCCGATTTTCCACGTCGGCGGATTAAGTATCCTCATCCGTGCTTGCCTGTACGGAATCACGGTTGACCTGCGCGATAAGTTCAGCATGGACGAAGTCAATCATGCGCTGACGTATGAGGGCATTACACTAGTTTCGCTTGTGCCGACCATGCTTTATCGCCTGTTAGAAACACGTAAAGAGGCATGGTCAAGCCGTTTACGCTTGGTCTTATTGGGTGGCGCGGCGGCGGATGCCACACTCATTCTGCGCTGTAAAGAACTCAACATCCCGCTTGCCACAACCTATGGCCTCAGCGAAGCCGCCTCACAGGTCGCCACCGCCCCGCCGGATGTAGCACTCAATAAACCTGGCACAGTCGGCAAGCCCTTGATGTTTACGCAAGTGCGCGTCATCAATGAAACCGGCCACGACCAGCCAATTGGCGACTATGGCGAGGTTATCGTTAGTGGCCTGACTGTCATGCAAGGCTACGACAATCAACCAGAGGCAACTGCTAAAACGCTCCGTGATGGATGGTTATACACAGGCGATGTCGGTTATTTTGATGCTGAAGGAGACTTGTTTATCATCCAGCGCCGGAGTGATTTAATCGTCACAGGGGGCGAAAACGTCTATCCAGCAGAGGTTGAGGCTGTGCTTAAATCACATCCGGCCATTAAGGAAGCCGTTGTCATTGGCCTGCCGGATGCAGAGTGGGGGCAGCAGGTCGCCGCCGTCATTCAGATGAAAGCTGGACAATCACTCAGCCCAGAAGACATTATCGCTTATAGCCGGGCAAACCTGGCTGGCTATAAACAACCGCGCCGGGTACGCTTTGTAGAAGTTTGGCCGCAGACTGCATCCGGCAAGGTTCAGCGGCAGATGCTACCGCCGTTATTTGAGGATGACGTATGAACGCACTTATTAACGGCGTAACCTATCACTATGACGATACCGGGAGCAATGAAGCGTTGATGCTCTTACACGGCTTCACAGGGACGCGAAAAACATGGCAAGCCATGACTCCGTTTCTAAGTCGCGCATTTCGGGTCATCACACCTGATTTGCTGGGGCATGGCGGCACGGACTCACCCGCACAGCCGGAGCATTACACCATCAGACAGGCCGCAGAAGATTTAATCGCTCTGCTTGACCACTTAAATATCGAGCAGGTTCATCTGGGCGGGTATTCTATGGGGGGGCGGCTGGCGTTGTATATGGCAG
>DAIMZF010000182.1:0-6035 GCA_036734085.1 Aggregatilineales bacterium | reverse complement strand
GAATCTTGCTTAATCTTTTTCACCAAGTTGTTTCAATGTCCTTGACACATACCGATGTAAAAACCTCTGATATTATAGATTACTTTAATTTTTACTATAAAAATGACGGATTTCTCGAACTTTTTGAGGAATAATTTCAAACGTTGAGTTTATTGTGTCCAGCCGTAACATTTGACCCGTTCCTGCTAACCGATAAACAATCAGCAATTGAGGCCAAGCGACTCTGGTAGTGTAATCTCTGGCAATTCGTCCAGCGCGAGTTCCAGCCACTCGGTATATGTCAGGAGCATAATGCGGGGCTTTGTCGAGATGAGCCACGGTTGCCGCCCAAAGTGCCGTTCATAGGCGGCATAGGTCGTCCGTTTGTCAAAGTGGCTTTTGCTGATGTCCGCGTCAAGCGACTTCGCAAACTCGTAAGCCAGAGGGCGCATTAGCAACACCAGGAGGTCGTACAGTTCCCTTTGTGTGAAACCGAAGGGTTCAAAAGATGTCGGTGTGTATATTTTCGACTCGATAGTTAGCGAATGGCGTAACGCCCGCAAAAAGTCGTCGTGACGATCTGTGGGCAGTTTTGCCCACCCATCATGGAGGATATTTTCCAGAAAGCTTATCGTATCCATCATCTTCCTACATATAGGGTATAGAATGCCGTTTTGATAACTATATCAGAACACTTGTTTTATCGCAAGAAAAATTTGTAGTAGTGTTCAAACGGTAAGTGGTGAACATAACACCAGATATACGATGATGCTGGCAATGGGTGTGGCAATCAGGGCGACAAGAGCACGCAATCCCTAAGTTCCCCACTGAACAGTTTGTTCGATATTTTGCGTTGTCATCAGACCAATCTCCTTTTTTACGAGTAAATATAAACGGGAGTTGCATCATCCGTTGACCAGCACTGACGGTAATCTCTGGCGAACTGGTCAAAGCTGATGGGTGGACGACCAAGAATCGTCGCGACATCATCCGTTACCGACTCCGCGTTGCCGAAGCGCGTGATCGTGTAGAGCGCCGTCACTACCAGCGCATAGCCTAGCTTTTGTCCGGCCTTTAGTTGTTTCCGCAGAAAAGTAAACGTCGATGGGCGCGTGTAGCGAATGGCGCGTCCCAGCACCGTTGATAGTTTGACGGCCACTTCATCGTAGTCCAACGCCTCCACGCCGGTGATGGTATATTTCTGTCCGGCATGACCGGCTTCGGTCAATGCACGACAAGCTACAGCGGCAATGTCACGTGCATCGATGAAACTGGTCTTCGCTCTGCCCACAGGTAGGGCAATTTCATCACGGTCGCGGATTTCGTCGCGGTGGGTAGTGCTCAGGTTCTGCATGAAGAATCCAGAACGCAGAAACGTGTAATCTGCACCCGTCTTGAGCAACAACTGCTCGATTTTATAATGCGGCACAATGTGGTTGTTCTCCACGCCCTGAATCGATAGGAAAACCACATGCTGAACCCCCGCACCGACTGCCGCCCAGATCGCTGGTGCAATATCACGCGGCACATCGGATAGCGCAGGAGGACGCACCAGAAACATACGCTCCACCCCACTGAAAGTCTGGGTGAAGGTTTCCGGCTTGAGGAAATCAAAATATACAATCTGGACGCTATCGCCGAAGGTGGCATGGGCTAATTGGGTATCAAACGCGGCAACTCGTACTTTATGGCCGTCGGCTAGTAATTGATGCACCACTTCAGAACCGACATTGCCCGGCGCACCGGTTACGAGAATAGGATGTTTCATCAGGAAAGACCTTTCGTATGAGTTATAAACTATACTTCAATTATAACGACTGGTCTATATATAAATAGTGACGAATGTCACACAACGCCTCACTAGCTTTTGACGTATAAACATAAAAGAGCACAAAGTAATCTCAGGGGGATACACATGAAAGCAGTCGTATACACACAATACGGACCGCCGGAAGTTTTGCATTTTAAAGAAGTGGAAAAACCCACGCCAAAGGATAATGAAGTTCTGATAAAAGTCTATGCGACAACTGTCACCGTTGGGGATACCATCATGCGGAGTTTTAAGCTCCCTATTCCGCGCTGGCAACGGCCTATGGCCCGTATTTATTTAGGCATTACAGGGCCAAAAAGAACGATATTGGGCATGGAGTTATCGGGGGAAGTTGAAGCAGTTGGCAAAGGGGTAACACGCTTTAAAGCAGGTGATGCAGTATTTGGCTCGACATTTGGAGCAAATTTCGGCGGATATGCGGAGTATAAATGCCTGCCTGAAAACGGGATACTTGCCATCAAGCCGTCTAATATGAGCTATGAAGAAGCCGCCGCCGTTCCTGGTGCGGCGATGACAGCCCTGCGTTGCCTCCGGAAAGGCAATATCCAGAGCGGGCAAAAAGTGCTGATTTATGGCGCTTCTGGTGCGGTGGGTACGTACGCTGTCCAACTCGCCAAGCACTTCGGGGCTAAGGTGACAGGCGTATGCAGTACCATGAATTTAGAGATGGTGAAATCGCTCGGTGCTGATGCAGTTATCGACTATACACAGGAAGATTTTACCCATAACGGCGTGACTTACGACGTTGTTTTTGATGCGGTGGGCAAGCTGTCACCTTCAACCAGAAAAGAGATACAAAAGGGGACAACCCGCTATCTCAACGTGCATACTGCATCTAGCGGTAGCGAAAAAATCGAAGACCTAATTTTCCTCAAAGAATTGATTGAGGCCGGACAGATAAAAGCGGTGATCGACAGATACTATCCATTGGAGCAGATTATTGAGGCGCATGAGTATGTGGATACAGGACGCAAAAAAGGGAATGTCGCCGTCACTGTGGCATAGCGACCTACAACACATCATTCACTATGCTAGCGCGTGATTTTTTAATGTTGTCGAAAGGAAATAGCAACCCATGAACGCTCTTGTCGTCTACGATTCAGTTTTTGGTAACACAGAAAAAATCGCTCAAGCCATCGCGGCGGGGCTGGGCACCCAGTCCCTCCCCGTTGACTGGGTGAATCTCAAAGAACTGTGCGGCCTCGACCTGCTGGTGGTAGGCTCGCCCACTCGAAGATTCAGCCCAACGGAGGGCATCAACAAATTACTCAACGCCCTGCCTAAAAACCATCTGAACGGCGTAAGTGTAGCCGCCTTCGACACGCGCATCGTGTTAGAAACGATTGACTCCAAAGCTCTGCGTTTTCTGGTGGATAAGGGCGGTTATGCCGCCAAGTCGATTGCCAAAGCGCTGGAAAAGAAGGGCGGCATGCTGATAGTACCGGGAGAGGGATTCTTTGTCACCGGCGAGCAGGGGCCGCTCAAAGACGGCGAACTCGAACGCGCCGCAGACTGGGCGAGCAGGCTGGACAAGTGATGAAGTGGAGACCCTGCATTTTTATGAAATTTTTAGGGACAAGCGCATGAACAATCCTCTTCGCATCACCATCGGTTTTCTCGGCGTCTACGCCGGACTGCTGACTACACTGCACGGCCTTTTCACCGCGATGCAGGGTAGCCGCACCCCTGATAGCCTGATGTTCAACGCCATCGGTACGCCCTGCCAGCCAGATGCAGTCTGGCACGCTTGTTTCCCGGCTATGACGCTGATTCCTAACCTGCTCGTGACCGGCACGGTCGCTATTCTGATCGGGCTAGGGATGGTCATCTGGTCGGTGGCGTTCGTCGGGCGCAGACACGGCGGTCTTATCCTGGGGGCATTGTCTCTGCTGGCGCTTTTGGTCGGCGGTGGGTTCGTGCCAGTATTGATCGGGCTAGTCGCGGCTGTAGCAGTCACCCAACTGAGCGCGTCGGTCAGATGGGGCGGGACAGCATGGCGCATCATCGCCGCGTTGTGGCCGTGGCTGCTGGTGCTGATGGCGCTGTGGTTGCCGGGTAGTTGGCTGTTGGGGCATTTTTTCGGCGCGGCTATGCTTTCGGTCAGCGGATTGCTGTTTATCGTTTTTGATATTGGGCTACCCATTTTAGCGGTCTTATCTGGGTTAGCTATTAACCGACGACCATAAATCATATTCGATACTTGTTAGGAGCAAGTCCATGACCTTATTTGTCGCTATTTTTCTTTTCTTGACGGCAATCGTCATTCTATTTCAACTAACGTTGGCGCTGGGCGCACCTTGTGGCGAATACACTCTGGGCGACAAGTTTCCGGGAAAGTTTCCGTCTAAGTTACGCATCGCTACTTTGGTACAAATCGCGGTGTTGGTGTTGTTCAGTGCAATCTTCCTCAGCCGGTCGGGATTGGCTCAGCCGCATTGCTCTTTCAGCCAGATCGCCCATCATCACTTTTAATTCATCGGGCGCGATGATGCGAATAGGAAAGTTCAGGCTCAGTAACATCGGCGCGACCCATTCCAGCCGGTAAGCAGGACGGCGGAACATCACGCCTTCCTCGACGACCTCAAACTCACCAAACACTGCCGGGAACGCTCGCTTCGCTTCATGAAGCGAAGTCATCAATAGCACTTCAACCTGCTTGATGCCCTCAGGATTGTTGAGCGACTTCATCACATATCTGGGCGCGTCAAAATCTGTCGGACGGTTGAAAGGGTCGCCCGTCTGTGCGATCTTCTGGATGCGGTCGATACGGAAGGTGCGTAAATCCTGCCGCAGATGGCAGTATCCGGCAACGTACCACCACCCCTCGTAGAACACGATGCCGTAGGGGTCAAATGCGCGTTCTGTCGTTTGAGTGTTTTCTGAAGCTTCATCCTTCCATGACAGATAGCTGATTTGCAGACGCTTTCGCTCTTGCACCGCCAGGGTCAACGTTTTCATTATTGTCCTGTGGACGGTCACTGACGGCGGGAGGATGTTGAAGTGAACGGCCTCTTGCAGGGCTAAGGTACGGTGAAGCAGAGCCTCCGGCAACACTCGCTCGACTTTCGCCAATGCCCCCGTCAGGCTGACGGCATCCACCGGAAACTGAAAAGCGCGAATAACCATCAAGCCCAGCGTCAGCGCGACGGCCTCATCTTCGGTAAACATCAACGGCGGGAGCTTGAAGCCACGCTCCAGTCGGTATGCACCATAACGCCCACGATCCGCCTCAATCGGGATTCCCATGTCCTGAAGTGTTTTGATGTGGCGTCTAACGGAGCGTCTGTCAATGTCTAGGCTTTCGGCGATTTCCGCCCCGGTAACTTCATATCGCGATTGTAGTAGTTCCAGCACCGCTAACAGACGTTGCATCATCGTTGACATTCATCCAACTTTCATCTCAAATAGGCGAATAAGTGTCCTATTTAGTGCGTATTATACCAATAGACTTGAGAACAATCAGAGGAAAAACCGATGTCCCTACAAATCACGCTCGACTTTTTACAGGCACTTGCACAGAACAACAACCGCGAATGGTTCAACGACCATCGCAAGCAATATGATGAAGCGCGGGGAGAATTTGAGGCACTCATCGCAGAGGTGCTTGGGCAGTTTTCAAATGTGGATAGCACGATTGGCGCGATGCATCCAGAGGAAACCATGTTTCGCATCAACCGGGATGTGCGCTTCTCAAAGGATAAGTCACCCTACAAAACAGGCATGTCCGCATTAATTGGCCCGCAAGGCCGCAAGAGCAACGACCGTTACTACTACATCAGCATCGAGCCGGGTCATCAATCCCTTGTGGCCAGTGGCCTTAAATCGCCTGACTCGGCGACCCTGCAACTGGTGCGGGAAGCCATAGCCAAAGAGGCCAAGCCCTTGAGAGACATTCTTGAGGCCGAAAGCTTTAAGGGGATGTTCCATCTTGATGGAGAACAGCTTAAGACCGCGCCCAAAGGCTTTCCAAAGGATCATCCCAATGTTGACCTGTTGTGCTACAAGGAATTCATGGCTCACCGTCCATTCACCGATGACGAGGTAATACGCCCTGATTTTGTCGAGCAAGTCATCGTGACGTGTCAGGCGCTTAAGCCGTTGACGATGTACTTTCACAATGTGTTACGCGATCACACCATGCCAACACGGGACAAGCACTAGACACTATGATAAAAACAGAAAATTTCGAGAAAGTTGAAGTGACATCTCAGCAAGCGTTGCGCGA
>DAIMZF010000181.1:0-6108 GCA_036734085.1 Aggregatilineales bacterium | reverse complement strand
CTAAAACGCCCACACCTGTTGCACTTGCGGGGCGCGATATTCCGCCGCGCCTGTGTACACCGTCAGGTTAGGCCGGATGTTAGCGACGCCCGCATGATGCACATGCCCGCACAACACCGTGAACGTTACATCGGGGTAGTTTTCCGCCGCACTCAACAGCGCATCGCCCACCGCGCCACAGGCATAATGCGGCAGATACGGGTTATCCCACTCCGGGATTTTGCCCTTATACCAGCACGCCTCACGGAAGGGCGGCGGATGAGTCAGCACGACCACACGCGGGTAACGTCGCGCCGCTTCTGGCAGGATGCCCCGCAGATAGTCGCCCGCCTGCGTGCCCAGTTGCTTCAGCTTTTCCCACCGTTGCGCCTGATTGACGATGCGTAAACTGGCGATTTCGCTATAGTCGTTCAGCAACACCGGCGACCGCAGATAGTCGCCCACGCGCCCATCCGCCCAGCCATCATGCCCCACCAGCCCCACCTCCGGCGTAATTTCCACCACACCGGCGGCAGGCATCCACACCGCGCCGCTACGCGCACGGGTCAGCGCCGCCATTTGCTCGCGCACTGGCTCAATATCCCCCTGATAAAAGTCGTGGTTGCCCAACACAAAATACACCGGGCATCTCAGTATCAGCACCATCAGGCGCACCACCGCGCCCACGTTCGGCGCGATGCTGATGTCCCCCGTGATGCACACCGCATCCGGCGCATGGGCGATGAGTTTAGCGATGAAAGCGTTGATTTGTGGCTTTTTAAGAAATTCCAGGTGGATGTCCGTCAGCCAGAGTACCCGGCGCGGCATGATTACAGTGTTTCCCCCCCGTTGACTTCCAAAATCGTGCCCGTCACAAACCCCTCACGGCACAGGTAAGCCACCGCCCGCCCCACATCTTCCGGCGCGCCGGTGCGGTTAATCGGTAGTTCTTGCCCAATCTCACGCCATCGCTCGTCGGATGACCCCGCATCCTGTAGCACCGGGCCGGGCAAAACACCATTCACGCGGATGTTATGCTTACCCAAACTCAACGCGCTGACACGGGTGAGCATCAATAGCCCCGCCTTGCTGACCCCATGATCCACCCGCCGCCGCCACGGGCGCGTCGCACCGTAATCCAGAATATTCACAATCGCGCCGCCGCTTGGTGTGTTTCGCATCATCATGCGTGCCGCCTGTTGCGTACACAAAAACGGCGCGGTCAGGTTCACCCCTAATGATTTGTTCCAGTCTTCCAGGCTCACATCCAGCAGTTCATTCCGTGTGAAGGATGACGCGCTGTTCACCAGAATATCCAATTTGCCAAACTTCTCCATCACGCTATTAAACAGCGTATGCACGCCCTCACCCGTGCTGATGTCCGCCTTGATGCTGATGGCGTCCACCCCGTAGGATTTTATATCCTGCACTGTGCTACGGACGACGCTCTCATCCGCACTGTGGTAATGCACGATGAGGTTTACCCCTGCCCGGGCCAGTTCCACCGCGATAGCACGCCCTACGCGGTGCGCGCTCCCGGTGACAAGCGCGATTTGCTCACTTAAGTCAATTTGCATAACGGTTGTTTCCCCCACATCCGGCGGACAATGCTCCAATGTTACCGCATCGCGCTACAATCGCCAATGTAAGCGGGTTCAGTTCTTACGCTTCCCCATCCGTTAGCTGATACACCTCACGCTTGTTCCAGCCGGATTCCTGCGCGATGGCCTTTGCCGCCGCAGACCGGGATTCGCCCCCCGTCATACGCGCCTGCAACGCGGCCAGCACGCGCTCCGCCGTCCATGCTTCCGTTTCTGTCGCCGCCCCGCCAATCAGCAGGGTAATCTCTCCGCGTGGGGGCGTTTGGCTGTAATGCGCGTGGACTTCTGCCCCTGTGCCGCGTGTAAATTCCTCAAACGTCTTGGTCAATTCCCGCGCCACACACACCGGCCTGTCCGCGCCCAGCACCTCACACACTGCCGCCAGCGTTTCCGTCAGGCGGTGCGGGCTTTCATACGCGATGACCGTCACGCGCTCCGCTTGCAGGCTGGTCAAAAAGGCATGGCGGGCGCTGGCCTTCTTGGGCACAAACCCCACATAGCGGAATTGGTCAGTCGGCAGGCCGGACGCCACCAGCGCGGTAATCACCGCGTTTGCACCCGGCAGAGATTCCACTTTGTAGCCGTTGTCTATCGCCGCGCGGATGAGTTCATAGCCCGGGTCGCTGATTCCCGGCGTGCCTGCATCGCTGATGAGCGCCACATCGCCCAGTTCCAGCGCGTCCAGCATCGCCTCTAGCTTGTGGATTTTGTTGTGTTCGTGGTAGCTGGTCAACGCCGTGCTGATGCCGTAATGGTCGAGCAAAACGCGGCTGGTGCGCGTGTCTTCCGCCGCAATCAGGCGCACGGTCTTTAAGATGCGTAAGGCACGTAATGTGATGTCTTCCAGGTTGCCGATAGGCGTCGGCACGATGTAAAGCGTGTTCATGCCTGTGCGTCCCACCCGGCAAAAATATCCATCACGGGCAGTTCAAAGCCCGGCAACACATCGCCACCATTCAGAACACCGTTGATGTCATAGGATTGCATCTGTAATTTATCGTTGGGTGCTAGCTCCCACACTTCAACAATCTGTTCATCCGGGTACACGTTCCAGAATAAGCGCGTGCCGTGCCGCAGGAATAGCTCTACTTTGCTCAGGATGTCACGCGGGCGCTCATTGGGCGAGATAACCTCAACGGCTAAATCCGGCGCGATGAGCAGACGTTCCGCGTCTTTGTCCGGCATGTTTTCGCTTCGCACAAACGACACATCCGGGATGCGTTCATTATTCGGTGGCAGGGTGTAGCCCCCATCCGCGCCAAACACATAGCCTAGTGGGTACTGCCGGATAAACAGTTTAAGATGAAACAGGATTTCACCCGCGATAAAGGCGTTTTTGGGGCGTGGCGCGTTCAACTCGATGACCTCTCCGTTAACCAGTTCGATGATTTTATCGGCGTAGCGTGGCAGTTGCTTTATCTGCTGGAAGTCGTCCGTCGTCAGGCGGGTTTGGGTTGTCGTTTGTATCATCACGGTCTGCTCATACTCGTTGTCTTTCAGCCCATATCATACCATACGCGAATCTTATACGCCCCTAAATTACACGACAAGCCGCGTCTAACATCCATGTTCCCTATTGCCGAACATGCCTCAAATGTTCTATGGTGTAAGCAGAGACAGATAAGGTGTAACCATGACCCACAAACAAAACTCGGTGCGGCGCGTCTTCGTGCTGACGCTGGTGCTTAATTTAATCGTCGCGTTTAGCAAGATTACGCTGGGCATGATGACCGGTGCGCTGGCAATCACTGCCGACGGCCTGCATTCCCTGACGGATGGCGCATCCAACGTGACTGGCATCATCGCCACCACGCTCTCTCAGCGTCCGCCGGATGACGAACATCCTTACGGCCATCGCCGCTTCGAGACCTTCGCCGCGCTCATCATCGCAGGCTTTTTAGCGTTGCTGGCTTGGGAGATGGGCACAACCACGCTGGAGCGCCTGACCGGGCAGGCACAGCCGCCCACCCTCACGCCCTTTATGTTTGTCGTGCTTTCCGGTACGTTGCTTGTCAATATCGGCGTCACCACCTACCAGACCCGCGCCGGGCGGCGCTTAAAATCCGACTTGCTTCTGGCGGACGCCGCGCACACCCGTTCCGATGTGTTCATCACCCTTTCCGTGATTGCCAGCATGGGCGCGATGATGCTTACCGGGTGGGGGTGGATTGATCTTGTCGCCGCAGGTGTGGTCATTGTGTTGATTTTGCGTGCGGCGTGGCGCATCATCCAGCAGACCGGGCGCGTGCTGGTGGATGCCGCGCCGTACCCGCCGGAGGTGTTAAGCGAGCTTGTCGCGGATGTGCCGCTTATCGCGGGCGTCGTCCGCGCACGGAGCAGGGGCACGGCGGATGCCGCACACATCGACATTGACGTCCTTGTGCCCCCACAGACCACCGTCGCCCAGACCGCCACCATCACAACCGCCATCCGTGATAGGCTATCTGTGCGACTGGGCGGCATCAGTGAGGTAGAAATCCACTTTATGCCGGACTAAACTATCGTTGTTCCCGCCTAAAACAACCCCTAACGCCTAGACCATATCAAACTGTTCTGTCAGGATGTGCTTCTCCGGGATGCCGATGTCGTCCAGTGCTTCCAGCATGGCGTCAATCATCGGCAATGGCCCGCAGATGAAGTACATCAGCTTATCGCGGTTGGCTGGCAGGTGTCGCCGCAGGATGTCCGCGTTGATAAACCCGGTTTCGCCTTCCCAGTCGTCCGGCGCTTCTTCCAGCACATGGATGACCTTCAGGTTTAAGCGGGGCTTCATCGCCTCTAACTCGTCCTTATACGCGATGGATTCCAGGTTGACGTTGCCGTAAAACATCCAGCTTGGTTTGGGGTTTCTGCGGTCTTGCATGGTGCGTAACATGCTCATCATCGGCGGCGAGCCAATGCCGCCCGCGATGAACACATAGCCCGGCCCGTCATGCTGATCCATGCTGAACGTGCCATGCGGCCCATCAATATACACCACCGCGTCTTCCGGCATGTCCTCGATGTTAGAGGTAAAGTCGCCCGCCTCCGCGATGGAAAACTTCAGCCTGCCCGGTTGTTCCGCGCTGGACGCAATCGAAAATGGATGCTCGCGGATGGCGAACGGCGTGCGCCGGAACGTTAGCCACGCGAACTGACCCGGCATAAAGTGGATGCCGTCGTGGTTGTGGGGGGCTATCGTGACCGTCCACACATTCTCCGCTTCCGGCTGAATGTCCACAATGCGGTAGGGTTTTTGGGCTTGCCGGATGGGTTTTAGCACCCGTGTATTGAGGATAAGCCCCAACCACAACACGGTCAGGATGATCCATAAGCCCCGTTGCCATGGCATCGCCAGGTAATAATCCACCCCGAAGATGTGAAACATGGCCGTGAGCAACATCACCACCGCCAGAATCGTGTGCAGGATGCGCCAATGCTCATAACTGAGCTTAATGCGCTGGCGATAGACGGAGGTCAGGACGAGTCCTGTCAGCGCCAATAAGGACACCAGCCCGAACACCGCCCGCGCTGGTGCGGTAAACGGGTTCAGCAGGTTCAGCGTTTCCGGGTTGAAGGCGAACAATAGCAAAGGGTGGGCAAAGATGAGGCCGAAGCCCACGATAGAACTCCAGCGATGATAGGTATACACACGGTCAAGCGGGAAGACGTGCGAAAAAGTCTGTAGCCGGGCGGTAGGGATGAACTGGATGCCCACCAACGCCAGACCCACAAAGCCGATACCGACGGAAAGTTCCCGCCATAGCTCTCTCGGCTCCGGGCGTGGGCCGACCAATATCACGATTAGGGGTGCAAATAGAATAGCAAAATAAAAGGTCAGCCATAGCCACCTCTGTGTGGATGTTTTCATTGTGGGGTGTCCTTGTGCAAGTTACCTGTTTTTATAAAACAGAGGCACGGTGTAGCGTCGTGCCCCTGCGGGATAGTCGTCTGGCGTGGGGCTAGATTGCGGTCTGCCCGCCGTCGATGGGGTAAGCCACACCGTTCACGGCGGAGGCTTCATCCGATGACAGGAAGACCATGACCTCTGCGATTTCTTCCACAGTGGCATAACGCCCAGTCGGGATGCTTTCCTCAAAGCTGGCACGCGCTTGATCCTGCCCGATTTTTTCCTCGATGGATTCCATCATGCGGGTATCCACCGGGCCGGGACAAACCGCGTTCACGCGCACGCCGTCGCTGGCGACTTCTGCGGCGGCCACACGGGTCAGGCCGAGTACGGCGTGCTTGCTGGCGGTATAAGCGGCGAAACCGGGAAAGCCACGCATCCCGGCGACGGAGGAGGTATTCACCACACTGCCCGCGCCTTGTGCCACCATGACGGGTAACACATGCTTCAGCCCGTTAAAAACACCCTTCACATTCACATCCATGACCTTATCAAACATCTCGTCGTCATAGTCTGTCAAAGGGTTGACTTCGCCTTCGATGCCTGCGTTATTGAGGAAGACATCAATGCGCCCGAACTGCGCCTTAACATCCTGCACGCACTTTTTCATCTGGTGCGTATCGGTGACATCCACTTTAA
>DAIMZF010000180.1:0-6125 GCA_036734085.1 Aggregatilineales bacterium | reverse complement strand
AAGGCGGGCAGATTATTGGCTCACTGGTATCCGGCAAGGAAAGCAAAAGCCGCCCTTACAAGATTGAAGACTACATCAACGGTTGGCAGACCTTTTTAATGAGCATTGTACCCGGCGTTAAAGGCCGACGTGTGCCATCCATTTTAAAGATTATTCTCAGCGCGACTTCCGTGAATAGTAACCAACTCATCACGGACTTCCAGCGCCGTACAGACTTTTTGCTTCAAACAGACGGCTATCCTTACGGGATGCTGGACTTTGATAAACACATCGAACTTGTGCAAAAGGGATACGACGCCCACACGCAGGCAATACAAACATGGGCACAAGAACACGCCTATTTAATCGAGCAACCTCCGCTATGGCCGCCGGTTCAGTAACCTTAATAACCACCCGTCAATAACGAACGTCTTCATCATCCACTTGCCATATATTCTCTTGTGCTGGCGGGTGGATGGTGGGTGGCCGGAAGGGTGCATCCGGGTCGGTAGGCGGTGTTGCGTGCGGCTTTGCGTGCGGCTTCGCGTTACGCGGCCTGCCGTTGTTCGTCTTCGCTTTGGGGCGGATGAACAACACATACACCAGCACACCCAAAACCCCGACAATACCCATCGACACCAGCGCCCCCACAGCCGCCGCCAGCACGCGCTCCAGCCCGCTCATTAACTGCGCGTCCTCATCAACTAGCGGTGTTTGCTCCGTGCTGATGAGGCGCTCCCCGCCGAATTCCAGCAAGGCAGGCAGGCTACCGACAGTCAGGTTCACGGTCAGGTTATCCGCCGTTGTGGGCGCATAGATGACAGATGTTACAAACACGCTGTATTGACCGGGCGCTAAATCCCGGAAGCAAATTAAGCCCTGTAACCGCGATGGCGAGTCCTCAATGGTGGCGGTCGCAATCACCACGCCGTCCGCGTCTTGCAGGTTGGCGATAAGGCCGCTTTGGATGAATGGCTCGCCTGGGTCGCGTGCCTGGTTGGTGTTTAAGTCCTCATACGCCCGCACGCATAACTGGCCGCCGTTTTCCTGTGCATAAAGCGCGGACGCCGGGAGCATGGTAAGCAGAAGCGTAATTAACATCAACGCTGTGGCGCGTACAGGCATCATGCTTGCTTTCATCCCGCTTCCCTCCCGACGATGAAAGCCGCCACACCGCCGATAACCAACGTCACGCCCGCCAGCCCGAAGATGATAAGGCCAATCGTCCGCAGGGTGTCCGCTTGTCCATCACCCGGCGGAGATTCCACCACAAGCTCGGTCAACGGCGCGCTGGGCGGCGGCGCTTGCATCATGGGGGTGGCCTCGCCCACGAAGGAGGCAAAATTCACATTCAGCCGACTGCCTTCGGATACATTCACCAATCGGCGCGGCGAGCCGCCCACCAGCGTGTAACCGGGCGGCGGGTTCGCCATAATGGTATACGTGCCCGGCTCTAAATCTTCAAAACAGTGCGCTTGGGGGTTGCCGTCGGTCTGATAAACGGCTACTGGCTGGCCGTCACGCTCTAGTGTGAGTGTGCCTTCCGCGATGTTACTCTCCCCAAAGTCGCGCAGGCTGTTACGGTTAGCGTCCTCATACATCCCCACGCAGATAGCCGTCATGGGCGTGGTCTGCTGGGATTCCGGCACGAAGGCGACTTCCGTCGGCGCGGGGGTCAGCGTCACGGGGGGGCGTTGGGTAGCAGGGGGCGCGCTGGCAGGGGAGGGTCGAATCGTAATCAATTGGCCGGGACGGATGAGGCTACCATCGCCTAGCGACGGGTTGAGTTCCAGTAAAGTGTTGAGTGGCACGCCATAAGCCCGTGCAATCACGGAAGTGGTCTCGCCGGGATTCACACGATGCACAATCGAGCCATCCGGGTTGGCCTGCACCGGGACGACGGTCACGGCGGTTGCAGGTGGATTCGGCACAATTGGCTGGCCCCCCGATGCAGGAGGAGGGGCTTGGGTGGCGGGTTGCGCGGGCTGGCCGGACGACGGCGGCGCGGCCTGTGTGATGACCAACTCCGCATCATCCCAATAAACGCCGTTGCGCTCCGTCGGGACGGTCTGGGTAGTGTATAAGAACACGGTCACTTGCCCGCCCGTCGCGGCGGCGCTGGCGCTCAGTTGCCGCCACCCCGCAGTCACAGGTTGGTTGCCCCCCCACGATGACCACACCACCGCGCTGTCAAACGGGTTTGTTCCGCCGCCGGGATGGATGCCCACCCGCGCCTGAGAACTGGAATTTTCGCTGATGTCCATAACGTACCAGGCGCTCACACGCAGGGTTGCGCCTGCTGGCACATCCACCGTCTGGTAGACTGCGGCGGTAAACGTCGCAAAGGCGCGGCTGAGTTCCATTGAACGGTTGCCCGTGCGTACAAAGCCCATGCCGTCATTATTGCGCCCTGTGCCGTTGGGGATGCGGTTCTGCCAGTTTTCATTGCGCGGGGATGTGGTATACCAGCCGTTCCAACTGACGTTTACGGAAAAAGTTGTGCCTTCGCCTATTTCGGTGGCGACGACCTTCATATTGGTGTCCTCAAAGCCCGGGTCACGCAGGAGGTTTTCGCCCTGTGCGTTGGCAGGCGCACCCCAACCCCATAGCAGAGTGAATAGTGTTAAGACAAGCGCCAGGGGGCGCATAGGATATTGGATAAGTCGATTCATAGCCCTACGATTTACATCATCTGTTTTAGCCTGTCATTATATCATGTGGATAAAAGTACGTGTCAACCGATGCACGCCCACCGACGGACAAATAAAAACACCGCCGAAAAGCGGTGTTTGGGTGTCTTGCAGATGATAGGGTGTTTACTGGATTAAAAGCGTTTTTGCCCCGCGCCGAAGATACGACCCGGCAGGTTAAAGCCATATTGCTTGAACTGGTCTACGAATTTAGGCCGGAAGCCGGAAGGCTGTAATTCTCCGCCGCCCTCATGGGAATAGCCCGTGTCGCGTTGGCCTTCGGTGCGATAAACGAAGATGTCCTGCAGGACGGGGTTATCGCCTTCCAACCCTTGAATTTCCGTGATTTGTACCACCTTACGCGAACCATCCTTCAGGCGGGATTGCTGGATGATGAGGTTGACCGCACTCACAATCTGCTGGCGGATGACATCAACGGGTAAATCCATGCCGGACATCATACACAGCGTTTCCAGACGAGACACAGCATCACGCGGGCTGTTGCTGTGGACGGTGGTCAAAGAGCCATCATGCCCGGTGTTCATGGCCTGGAGCATGTCCAGGGCTTCACCACTACGGCACTCACCAATCACAAGGCGGTCGGGGCGCATACGGAGCGTGCCTTTTACCAAATCGCGGATTTCCAGCTTGCCGTCTTCTTTTGTGCCCGGGATGGGCGGCGCAGTCTCCAACCGGACGACGTGACGCTGTGCCAGTTGCAACTCCGCAGAGTCCTCTACGGTGATGATGCGCTCAGTTTCCGGGATGAACGAACTAAGCACGTTTAAGAGCGTGGTTTTACCGGAACCCGTACCGCCGGATACCACCACATTCAACCGGGATACAACGCACGCCTCAAGGAACAATCCCACGTCTTTCGTGAATGAGCCGAAGCTGATGAGGTCTTCAACGGTCAGGCGCTTTTCCGGGAATTTACGAATAGTAATCGTCGTGCCGTTGAGCGCGGATGGCTGGCTGACGACATGCACACGCGAGCCATCTGGCAGGCGGGCGTCTACCATCGGGTAGGCACGGTTGAGCGCACGCCCCAATGGGCGGACGATGCGCTGTGCTGTCCAGAAGACGTGGTCTTCATCATCAAATACGATTTCAGTCTCGGTCAGCTTGCCTTTCATTTCCGCGAAGATGACATCCGAGCCATTGACCATAATTTCCGACACGCTACGGTCACGCACTAACGGCTCAATCGCGCCGAAGCCCAACAGGTCATTCAGCAGACCTTCTTTAAGTTCTTCGTATTCATCCGGGTTCAGGCGCAAGCCCATCTTATCCAGCACGGTATTCAGCCGGTCTGTGATGATGTTGCACTTCTCCTGGTCTTTTCTGTCCCATGCATCCGCTTCATCCGGGAAGGCCAACAGCTTAGGCCGCAACTGCTTGCGGAGCTTAAACACGTTGGGGGCGATGCGGCGCTTAGGCGGTACTTTGTAGCCGGTGTCCAGCACGTCGCCGTTATCCAGCGTGCCGATGATGGGCACACCCCCGCCGGGTGTTGCAGGGGCGGGTTTTTCTTTGGGTTTGGATTGCACGGGTTCTGGTACGTCGTCAAACAAAGAATCTAAATCGTCATTACGGGAAGATTTGCCATCATCAGGGTCACGCATCCGTTTAGAGAGGAAGGAAGACATCGTTGCTCCTATAAAGTCACTATTTACATAGACATAGTGTAAGCCGACTTTTGAGGTTCGGTCAATTAAGTTGTGTTTTTAGCGCACGCTAAAGCTGAGTTCATACGAACCCGGCAGGCTACTAAACGCCACATAGACCATATATTGCCCTGCTACATCGGCCAGCACTTCCAGGGTATCGTCTGTGGTCTGGCGCACATTAATTCCGCCTACAATGGTTTGCTGTGGCCCTTCCACATAGATATAAACCAGCCCCACGCCCCGCAACGTCACGGAATAATCCACAAGAATGGTCTGGCCTGCATTGGCCTGCACCGGGTAATTATTGCGGATAATCTGCGGGGATAAGCCAGTGACATCAAAGGTAGGCGTGGCATCCGGGTTGATGGCGCTATCCGATGTGGTGGGCGCGGCGGTCGGCTGGGCAGACGGTTGGGACGGGGGTAAAGACGTTTGTAGGGGTTGTGCCTCTGGTTGGGTGTCTAAGGTTGGGGCAGGTGTTGGGGAGGGGGTATCGGCGACATCGTTGGCTAAATTACAGGCGGAGATAAGCAGGCACAAGGTCAACAGGGCAATCCATCGCATAGTGGCTCCTTTATGGGGTATAGGTTGTTGGTTAATGATGCGTCATTATACCGTCTATACCGCACAGGCGCACGGAGCGCGGCAAGCCAACGCGCCCCTGTGCGCCTATGCGGGTGTGTGTTGTGCTATCCAACTTCTTGCTCTGTTGAGGCTTGCATGATGTAGCTGGTGCGCTGAATCCGTGTGCCGGGCACACGCGCCACCAGGCTAGAGGATGTACCCAACAACAGGCCGGTACTGTGCGCGTTTTCCACTGAGGCTTGGTCTGCCCAATACATGATGAGCTTGGTACTGTCGCGGTCGTCCACTTGCTCCAGCAAACTTGCGGAAACAAAACCGGCGGCCTTGTGGACGGCGGGCAACAGTTCATCCTCAATAAATGCGCGGAGCTTGTCAATTTGTCCGAGTGGGGCTTGGATGGAGATAATCTGCACGTACATGGCATTTCCTCCTGATTTAAAAATATTTACCGTAAAATTTAGTTGATGTGGTGTGTGATGTGCGCTCAGGCACGGGCGAGAAAAGACGTTTTTTCGCGGATGTGGAGTCCGGCGATGGGTGGTAATCCGGTGATGACTCCCTGCTGGGCGGCCTGCATGTGTTCCATACTCTCCCAGTAGATAATCAGTTGTGCTTCGTCCTGATGGTCGATGTGGGCGATGAGATGCGCGGAGACAAAGCCCGTTAAGCGCCGCATCTTGGGCAGGTAATCCCGCTTGATGGACTGACACAGGGCGGGGATGCTGTGCGGCGGTACTTGTAAAACCAGTAATTGAACCAACATGGTCAATTTCCTCACATCTCCTTTATAAGAAAGTCTATCACGGTTTTTGCCTGCATGGGCACAAAACCTGACAGCCGTCATTGTGAGATATGACGAAAGTCAACAGCCTGTGCTTTAAGCGGCAGTGGACGCCCCTAAACATCTTAGCGCGGGGTGTTGCCCATACCAAAGACATCCCACGTATTCCCGGCATTTTCAGCAATCTGCCGTAACCCTTCACCGTCGGAATATACTCCGAGTATGTCTGGAAGTGCGTCCAGCATATGCAGGTATATCCGCAAATTTCCAAGCTCGGAAGCGTGCCATCCGTCGAAGAATTCCTCATCACGGATGCCCGCCCATTCACCATTGGAAAAATCAAAAAATGGGAAATCGTAGGCGTCGAACATGGTCTGTAGGCGGGGTGTTAATGCGGTGATATAGGTGTGATTGCCCCGT
>DAIMZF010000179.1:1308-6149 GCA_036734085.1 Aggregatilineales bacterium | reverse complement strand
GTGCTTATGTGGGACGGTTAGACCGGCATGAAGAGCGCTGTCAGTCGGCATAATCCAAAGTGCGTGATGGTATTCGGCGGTATCCGCCCACGATTGGCGGTAGCCGTAAACGCGCGGCTGGTGGTAGACCTTGCTCACCAATGCGCCCGCGTGCCGTGAAAAGCGTTGTGTGATGCCCGCCCATGTCAACTGCGGGAACGCTCGCAGGATTTCCCATTGCGGACGCTGTTCATAAAACAGTTGAATCAATGTCTTGATCTCGGCTTTGGCGATGGTGAACTGCGTGCGGCCAGCGCGGAAAATCTCGCTGGAGGTCGTGCCGTCGCGCCATTCGATTACCACTTGCCGCCGCACGTCGTCCAGCTTGTCCACGATGACACGATGCGCGAAGGCCTCGAACAACTCGCGCCGTTGCGGGTAGGTCACATCGTCCCAGCGCTGAATGATGAGTTCGAGCGTCGGACGGGCGTCCAGCATCATGGTCTGTTGGCCGATGGTAGCCTGTACACGCTTTAATTCGTCTTGCAAGCGGTCGATTTCGCGGTCGTGGGCTTCATAGCTGGCTTCCAGATTTTTCACAATCTCGGCGTTGGCGACCGTCTTCAGGTTATCGAGGATGGTCTGCTTGGCACGCTCGGCGGCGCGGATGTCGCGCTCGATGCGGCGCACGTCGCCGCGATCACTGTGCTGTGTGCCTGCCACCGCTTTTTGCCATGTCTGCTCATCAATGGTTGTCGCCCTTAGCCGTTCCAGTAATTGCGCGTCAATCAGCGTGTCGAGCGTGTGCGCGTGAATGCTCATCACGGTGCGGTTCAGTTTGTCGGAGAGGATGTAAGCGTAATTGTCGTTATGGCTGAGGTAGTTGGCACTCAAGCGTTTGAAGGGATGTCCCGTCACCGCATTGGAGAACACCAGCCCGCTATAGGTGGCGGGTTGCGCCTGTCGGTCTTCGACTTTGTGCCGGATATAGGTTCGCAGTGGCAGGTAGTCCGGGTTGGGTTCACCGGAGAAATCCACTTTTGATAGCGCGTTGAAGGCGAACATGAACAGGTCTTCGGGCACGATGGCGGTGTGGTTGTGCCACTGCTCAATCACGCCGCGATATGACCAATGGCCGATGTAGACGATGTTGGTCAGCATGTATTGCAGACCGGAAGGGGAGGGCATCAAGCCGCCATTCGCGCCGCGATGCTGGATCATCGAATCGGCTTTGAAACCGTGCGGCACAAGGTCGGGATAGTTTTCAGGGTAATAGGGGCCGTGTTGCTGGATGTGGTTCCAGGTCTGCGACAGGTTGCGGTTGAACTGGCGAAACAGCTTGAAGTACGCCAGCACGACATCGGCGCATGGTTGGAAGGGCACATAACGGCGGTGGGTGGGATTAGCGTTGCCGTCCACCGTCTCGCGTAAATCGACCATGTAGCCGACGGAGACGGGGCGGCCTGTCCACACCCCACGCACTTTGAGATAATCGCGCGCCTGCGCTAGCCGTCCTTTGACGTGATATTCGAGATGGTCGGCGGCGCGTTCGGCGTGGTCGCGGAACATCTGCATGTGATAGCGTCCCTGCGTGGGATGGGCGAAGTCATACACAAACGTCGGCGTGAGTACCAGCACGTTATTCCGTCGGCATGCATCAATGAAGAGGTTGGTCTGGATTTGTGTCACATCGCGGAAGAAGCGGTCCACATCCTGCGAGGCGACCAGCCCGATCTCGGCGTTTTCGATGAGAGCGTAGAGTTGCGACATGCCCGGACGCTCGTCGATTTTCTTGGTGCCGCTGATGCCCGCGTCGCGGTCAATCATGATGATCTGATCGCGCACCCAACCTTGCCGCATCAGGTGTTCGACCATATCGACGGTTTGTAGGGTGGTGGAGATGTTGCCGATCTGACCTTCCGACGACTGGCGATAATAGACCGCGACCGGACGGTGCAACGGCAAGGGTTGCGCCCGGTAAGGGTCGATGGTCTCGGCCTGTCGTTTGCGATACTGCTTGGGCATGAGTGCCTCCGTAAAAGTCCGTCAAAACGAAAAAGCGCCTTTGCTCCGGGAGTGTCTATGCTGAGGCATAGAACGCAGAAGCAAGGCGCATGAGATTCTCAGAAAATGAGGTACAATGCGTCTTAGCCCTGCGATGTGTCTGTTTCACTCGCGGGGTCAGCCGTGTCGGGGTGTTTGCGCACTTCGTCACGGCGTCGTAATTTCGTTGACGTGTCCCCACTATACTCCGTTTTCTGAAGTTGTGCAACGATTCTGAGCAGGGTATGCGCAACGCCAATGCTGTCGATGCCGTGTTCCTGCGGCGGATCCGATTTTGTGGTCATGTCTGCTCCTTGCTGATGGTTGTCCATGACACCACGATAACCGGATGGGGCAGGGCAGACGGTGTAAAATTACCTGTTTTGTGATGCAGTTTTACAATCATGCTTACTTCCGTAGTGTTTCAAACTACTTCTACGGTAGCATATTGCGCATGATGAATCCCTGAAATTTTACCTGTTTGGGGTTATCAATAATTCGGCGGCGGCGGGCAATATTTCAGGGCAGAGGATTTGAGGGGAAATATCCGCTAGTAGTCATGGTGATTATGGAGAATTAAAGCCACTTCGTGATGTATAATTAACCCTTATTATCTTGGTCATACTTTCAAGAATCGGTCTTAGGAAAGTTATAAATCTGATGCCCATTTCTGAAGCAGAAGCGCGTAAAAAACTTCAACAACTCATCGAAAAATATAATAACCTTACTGAAGATATACGAAACTATACTGAAGATAGCGTTATCCGTCAGTTTATAGATATTTTATTGCGTGATGTCCTTGGCTGGCCGATTGAAGACCCTGAGCGTTACAAATATGAGTTACATACTCGCGCAGGCCGCCCGGATATTACGCTCATTCCCGAAAATGGCGGCACGATTTTTATCGAAGCCAAAAAATTTGGAGGGATTAAACAGCTAGAACAGGCACGTTATACTATCGCAGGCACAATTACACCGGGACAGCTTGCTTTGCCCGGCATGTCTGTTGACCGCACGCCAGAAGAGCAACAGGCTATCAATTATGCTTTCCAGAATGGCGGGACATGGGCTATCCTCACAAACTTTGAAAAACTGCGCCTGTTCAATGCCCGCCGTGACTGGCTCGTGTTGTCATTTGAAACACCCAAAGCCTTGATTGATGATTTCGACCTGTTGTGGCAACTTTCCTATGAAAATATTCTCAAAGGAAGCCTTGACCAACTCAGCAATCAACGCCATCGTGAAGAAGTTGACACGACATATCTTGCGTTTATCAATGAGTGGCGTGAACGGTTAGCTAAAGATATTGTTGCAAACCCACAAGTGAATTCTTGGGCGTTTACCTCAACAGGAGAGATTGACCTCTCGCTTTTGCGTTCAGTGGTTCAACAGTTTTTAGATCGTCTTGTCGTCATCCGATTTGCCGAAGATCACCTTGTCCTTAACCCGGATACGCTACGCTCTACTTATGAACTCCGCCTGACAAATGAATACACGTTCTCAATGGATGAATTCATTGACCGCTTCTTTCGGCGATTTGACCAACATCATAATTCATCACTGTTCGCGCTAAGCACGGTGGATGATGCGGTCTTCAGTGATGGCGCATTAATGCCCCTCATGAATAAGCTCTATGAAGCCCGTTACCGCTCGATGCCTGCAGACATTTTAGGCAATACGTATGAGCAGTATCTCGGTAAGACGTTAGCGCTCGAAAACGGTAATGTCATCACACGGGATAATCTCGAAACAAGAAAGAAGCAGGGGAGTTATTACACGCCACAAGTCATTGTGCGGCATATTGTGGATAACAGTTTAGGGCGTTATCTGTATGGAACAAAGAACGGCTTACCTGATGGTGAAATACTAGAAGGTGAAAGCCGCAAAACAAGCACGGGAATTAAAGACTTGAGAGTCTTGGATAGCGCCTGTGGCAGTGGCTCGTTCCTGATTTATGCTTATTATGTACTGGCTGAATTTTATCAGGCAGAGCTAAGACGCCTCAATAACGATGTCATCGAGAAGACATCCACGCTCGCAAAAGAGGGCATGGACGCGATGAGTATTACGATTGAACTTGCGCCATTACGTGCTGAGATTGATCGCATTACCCATTATCCGCGCCTCATTCTCGAAAAGCATCTGTACGGCGTAGACCTTGACCCCCAAGCCGCTGAGATTGCGGTTGTTAACTTGATGATGCGGGCGATGGAGCGTAAGAGCGTTCACCGCCGCTTACCGTTGATTCTCAACCAGAATGTAAAAGTTGGAAATTCCTTGATTGGCCTTCCTGCCGCAGACCCCCGTATGCAAAACCATGCGGAGACGCTGGCAGAAATTCGGGCATTACGGAATGAACTCATCGGTGTATCCAATATAGACCCGCGCCATGATGAAATTGTAGACCAATTGCAGGCATTGTCCGCACAAATGAGGACGGCGCTTGATGCAGATTTTGTGGATTCTTTCACCGATTTAGACCGGATTCACCCCTTCCATTGGGGCGTGGAGTTCCCCGAAGTATTTTATGATGCACAGGGCAACTTATTGGATAATCCCGGATTTCAAATCGTGATAGGCAATCCCCCATGGGAGATTCTCAAGCCGGACTTACGTGAATTCTATGCTCAATTTGACCCGGATATTGAACATCGCCTAAAACGTGCGGAAGCCGAGAGACGCATCGAAGCCCTGAACGCGCAAAACGCGATATACGCCGAGCGCTGGGAAGCGCAAAAGACATACATTGAGCAATCGGCGACGTACTTCCCCAAAAGCGCGGATTATACACGGCAGGGCAGGGGCGACACAGCCACCCA
>DAIMZF010000179.1:0-1208 GCA_036734085.1 Aggregatilineales bacterium | reverse complement strand
AGCATCATGGAATTCCAGACGCGGCGCGATTATGAGATTGCCGAAAAAATCTATGGCACACATCCATTAATCAGCGAAACGGTCGAAGGCCGTTGGAATATCAAATTTACTCGTGAGTTTGACATGACGAATGATCGTCGCCTGTTTAAGACAAGCCATAAGGCGGGATATTTGCCGCTTTATGAAGGCAAGATGTTTCATCAATACGATGCTTTTTTTGCATCGGCGCAATACTGGATTGATGAGCAGGCTGGGCGCGAACGTTTGACATCAAAAACAGGCACGATGTACCAGAAGCCGCGGTTGGTTTATCGGGACATCGCCCGTAGTACAGATGAAAGAACTATCATCAGCGCGATTTTGCCGCCGAATGTGTTTTGTAATAATAAGGCACCTATCGCTCGTATTGATGATGCTGACGATAGATATGGAAAAATTATTTTATATCTGGTGGCAATCCTAAATAGCTTTGTGCTTGACCATATCATACGCCAAAAGGTAACGACTACACTTAACTTTTTTCACATGGAGACGCTTCCTGTACCACGTCTAACAACAGAAGATACAGTATTTAATGAATTGGTCACACGGGCGGCAAAGTTAACGTGCATCCGGCCAGAATATGCTGACTTATGGCAGGACGTGATGGGGGATGATTGGGATGCAAGCCAAGCGGTCAGCGACGCGGCGGAACGTCAAACCCTGCGCGATGAAATCGACGCACTTGTCGCGCACTTATACGGCCTTACCCATGCCGAATTTGACCATGTTTTAAGCACGTTTCCGCTTGTATTCCCTGATACGGAAGCAGGTAGAATGAAGAAAGTCGCCTTGCTAGAAATGTATGATTCCGTTGGCGAGCGTTAGTGGAGATGCTTTCGCTTCGGGTTTAGCCAACCATCAAAAAGCCGGTGAACGCGCTCGTCACGCGCCCATCGGCAGTCACCGAAACTAAAACGAGGCCGCCTTTCCGTAGGCCGCCTCGATGCTTTTTAGGCATTTCTTGCGATAGTACATAATCATTTTTCGCTCCTTTTCATCCTTTGCAAACTTCCGAATCTTTGTCTGTGTGGTCAGCGTGTAGATGGCGAATAGCGCGAGAGGGCGGTCTTCGTAGTATTCGACCACCTTCAAATATGGTTCAACTTCACCCGCTTCGAGGCGCTCTTGCCATGTGCGTGGCTTGATCGGCTCGTATTCTTTGAGGA
>DAIMZF010000178.1:3242-6163 GCA_036734085.1 Aggregatilineales bacterium | reverse complement strand
GGCTATACGTGACGGGCGCACTGGCTGAACTGGAGATTGGCCCGGTATCGCGTAACCTCATCGGCGCACGGCTGGCAGGGGAACGTCTGCGGCACGTTTTGTAGTTTGAAGCGTGACATTCAGCGCGTTGCTCCACAAAAAAAGGCTGGCGCTTACTGCCGCCAGCCCCGCGCAAATACACTTAATTCGTCCAGAATGACTCGCTTAGGTACTTGTAAGCATTATCCGGGAAGAGCGTCACGATTACGCCGGGCTTGCCTGCCGCCGCGACTGACTCCGCCACGCGCAACGCACCAACCATCGCGCCTGCCGCGCTAATACCCACCAGATAGCCTTCCTCACGCGCTAAACGCCGCGCCATCCTCTGAGTCTCCTCTGTGCTGACTGGAAAATCCGCATCCGCGAAGGCCGCGCTATAGATGCCCGGCTTGATGGCGCTGGGCATGTGCTTCCAGCCTTCCAGCCCATGAAACGGCGAATCCGGTTGCAGTGAAATCACCTGAATAGCCGGATTATGTTCTTTCAGGCGCTTGCCCGTGCCCATCAGCGTGCCGGATGTGCCCAGCCCGGCGACAAAGTGCGTTACCGCGCCATCGGTCTGCCGCCATATCTCCGCGCCTGTGCCGTGATAGTGCGCCCGCCAGTTGGCGTCGTTGTTGTACTGGTCGGCATAGAAGTAACGCTCCGGCTCCTGCGCGATGAGTTCCCGCGCGGCCAGGATTGCGCCGTCACTGCCTTCTAGCGGGTCAGTCAGCACGAGTTCCGCACCATAAGCCCGTAGAATAGCGATGCGCTCCGGGCTGGCGTTGGCGGGAAGAAACAGCTTGACACGGTAGCCCTTCGCCGCGCCAATCATGGCATAGGCGATGCCCGTGTTGCCACTGGTACTATCCATAATGATTTTGCCGGGTGTGAGTCTGCCGTCGCGCTCGGCTTCGCGGATAATCTGCAAGGCGGCGCGGTCTTTGACGCTCCCGCCGGGATTCGTCCACTCCGCCTTAGCGAAGACCTGCACATCTGCGGGTAGATGCGCGGTGACGCGCTTAAAGCTGAGTAAGGGCGTATTGCCCACCTGCCATTCCAGCGTGGTAGGCGCGATGGTGGCCGGTGTTAGGTTGTTCTGGGGGTAGCTCTCGAATTCACGAAAGGCGGATGTCATGGTTTCTCCTAGCTAATCGCTATTGGATGTTTCGGTCAGTGTACGGTTATCGTGTCCACAAAATTGATGTGCTAAATAAAAACCAGCAAACAGACAAATAAAAAGCGCGGCAGTCGCCCGTGATACAGATTGCATCAGGGTAACGCCGCGCTCGGCTTGTCGTTTACTGGTCGTCGTAATACTTATGGTTGACCTATCAGAGCGTGGCGGTTATCCCGTGCTGTGACAGGTGGTACAGGAACGCAACGAAAACATCGCGTCTCCACTTCTTATCGTATCGAACACATACCCAGAAGTTTAGTCTTTCTCGTCGGGGTTGTCAACGCATTGGGGCAAAGACTAAACAAACGTTTATACGGCGGCTGGGGGGCTACTTCGCGCTGGCACTGGGTTGAACCTGTCGCGGACGCACGGATTCCGGCTCTGGGTGTGGGTCTGCGACGATGGCACTATCACGCGGGAGGACGTACGCCGCCCATAACACCATCAGGCCGAATAACAAGGCCGCCGCTAAAAAGGGCGCACGCAAGCCGTAAAACGCCGCTAATCCAGAACCGAGCAAAGGCGCGATTGCCCGTGCCGCCGCTACCACGCTGTTATCAATGCCGTACACCGCGCCTTCTTCGCCCGGTTCGGTGTATCGGGCTAAGAGCGCACTCGGCGCGGCAACCAGACCGCCCACCGCAAACCCGCCTAAGAACGTGAGCAGGAGCAACTGCCACACATTCGTGACGAACGCCTGCGGTAAAAAGAACACAAAGCCAATCACCCCGCATATCATAATCACCAGCCGATGCCCGATGCGGTCGCCCATGCGCCCGAAGTAGACGCCGCTCACCGTCGATGCCGCAGACTCCGAGCCGACGACCAGCCCGGTCAATGTGCTGACGCCGACGAGCGCGGTGCTGATGTGCAAAAATGGGGCTGGCACGAGCGAAAAGCCACTGGCCGCATCTGCCACGAGCATAGCGACATAAAGCGGCAAAACCGGGATTAACATAGAGCGACACATGCCGGACATAAACCGGATGCTGTAAGTCGGCACGACGCCCGGCATACTTAGGATGTGCCGCCATTCCGTGACGAAACCGCGCTGTTTGTTGGCCTGTCGTTGCTCCGATGAGAAGTTTTCTTTAATGCCGAGATGCACCACCACACCCGCGCTGAACAAGAGCGCCCCTGTGATGAGATGCGGCACACGGAAGCCGTAAGCATCCGCCAATACGCCGCCAATTAACGGGCCGATGGCGACACCCGTCCATAACGCCAACTGAAGCACGCCCATCGCGTAGCCCATGCGGTTACGCGGTGTCTCTGCGGCGACTAAGGCGCTGGCGGCGGCCACGACACCCGTCACAAGGCCTTGAAGCACCCGCAAGAATGTGAGTTCTTCCGCACTGTTGGCGAAGGCCATGAACACCAGCAGAATCCCACCGCCGAACATGGCACGTTCTACCATCAGCTTACGCCCGTAGCGGTCGGCGACTGCGCCCCAAATCGGCGCGGTGATGGTCATGGCGATGGCCTGTCCGCTAAACACCATCCCGGCCCAGAATTGCAGGCTGATGTTGGTATTTGTCCCTAGTTCCTCCACATAAAGCGGCAAAAAGGGGAAGACGATCGAGAAGCCCATCGCGGTGCATATCTGCGCGAAGAACATAATCCATAATGTACGTTGCCAACGCATGAGGTAAAACCTATCCTGTTACTTATCATTCATCTGTTAATCAGGGTATTGCCACACACCCATACGGGTTAAATA
>DAIMZF010000178.1:1212-3142 GCA_036734085.1 Aggregatilineales bacterium | reverse complement strand
TTACTCCGCCGCAAGCCGTCTGTTCCTGCGGGCTTCGCGGCTGGCCTTTGTCGGTGTGAGGATGGCTAACATCACGCCAAACATGATAATCCCACTGCCGATAGCCTCTAACACGGTCGGCACTTCCGCGAACAGCAGGAAGGCAATCACCGCCGCGCTGACTGTGATGCTCTGCCCGTAGATGCTGACCAACGTCGCGGAGAAGAACCGGAGCGAATGGTTAAAGCTGGAATGCCCGATGAGATGCGGCACGACAGCCAGCACCACCAGCCAGAAGTAGCCGGTGGACGGATGCCCGAAGATGGGCGTTTGGGTGAGGAAGACCGCGCCAAAGGCCACCAATCCCCCCACGCTGAACACCATCCACACATACGGCACGGTAGCGATGTTAGCGCGTGCCTTGCGGCCTATTGTCAGGTAGATTGAGCCGGAAATCGCGCCGAGTAAGGCCAGCACCGCGCCGAATACCGGGTCACGGGCGGCATCCCCACTGAGTACGGCATCTATGCCGCCCATATGCAGGAAGGCGTCACCGCCGGGCGTGGCGGTGGTTAAGGCACTGGCAAGGCCAATCAAACTACCGCCGAGCATCGTCACGGCGATGGCGATATAGTGCGCCTGCGTGAGCTTCGCTTTGAGGAACGCTGTTTCCAGCAAGGCCACCCACAGCGGCCCGGTGTTGATGATGACCTGTGAGACCAGAATACTGGTATGTTCTAATGAAACTGTAATCAACAGGAAGTGAATGCCAATCCAAACCCCCGCGAAGGTTGACCACAACACATCGCGCCGCGTCAGGCGTTTAAGCTCCGCTTGATAGCGCATGAGGACAAACGGCGTCAGAATCAGCCCGGCTAAGGACAAGCGGGCGGCGGCGATGAGGTTAGACGGCAAACCATGAATTTGAGCAAGGCGCATCGTCACGGCGGCAAAGGACAGCGTAATCAACGCGATGCCTAATGATGTATAAGCGCCCGCCATCGGGCTGAGTGTGAAGCGCGGTAACGGCAAGGACGGAGCATGTGAACGGGTGGTCAAGGGTAGGGCTTTCTGTATGTATGGGTTAAGCAACCGGACGAAAAAATAGGCGCTAGAAGGTTAAAAGTCTGCGCCTATTGTTATAAATAATCTTTTACGCCTAGTGTAACATAGCCCACAGGGGGGAATGGTCTGGCTTGGACTCCGTTTTAAAGACGGTCTTTGTCCGGCAATATACGAATGCTACGCGGGATATAGGGGTTACGCTGGATATAGCCGCGTGCTTCCAATATATCCAGGTAACGCACAACGTTAGTGCGTGAGGTATAACACCCCTTGCTGATTTCCACCAAAGAGGGGGAATTGCCATTGTAGCGGTCTTTGTAGGCCACAACAAAATCAAAGATTTCCTGTATCAGTGTTTCGCGGTCTTGCACGCGATTATTGTTCGCGTAACGTTTTACATCAGTCATAAATAGCCCATCACCTTTACTTAATATAACAGAATTGAAACACCTATCATCATAACACAAAATAGAATAATTGTTCATATAATTCCGCTAAATTACGGTTAAAAATAGGTTTCTGAGAGTGATTGAGAGCCTGCAAAACGTAGCCGTCAGTCAACGGAAGGCACGTTTGTTATGATGCGCGGGGCGCGAGATGATTTGCGCGCCGCTTTTGCACTTGTGGCCTACGCTTGGGCGGTGATTTCGTACAGTAGACGTGTTTTGCGCGTGCTTTAACGTAAAATAGCCCTAAAAGTCAACATTTAACGGGAGGTTCTTCCGCGTATGAAACACACTATCGCTTTACTAGGTTTATTACTCATGCTGACGTTTCCCGCTTTGGGACAATCCGTGCCGATTACGCCCGACAACGCCGCCGCCCTGCAAGTGATGGGCACGGTGGGCTACGGTGGCGCGAACGACGCCGCGACATCCCCCAATGG
>DAIMZF010000178.1:0-1112 GCA_036734085.1 Aggregatilineales bacterium | reverse complement strand
TCCGGCGGCGGGGATGGCATGGCAAACATCTGGGAGAGCCGCAACGGGGCGAGCTTCTTCAACTTGTCCGGCCATACCGAGCCGGTGCTATCGTTATCACTCTCTACGATGGGTGTACTGGTGAGTGCTTCCGCGACGGAGCTATTCGTATGGAATACCATGACAGGCAGGCCAGACGCGATTGAGGGCGGCTATCATAGTTTGGCGGCGTGGTCGCCGGATGCACGTTATCTGCTCACGCGGTCTGCGGAGGGTGTAACCGTGCTGGATGGTGATTCCCGCACAGCGTTGAACACATTCCCGGTAACAACCGATAATGTACTGCGTGTGAAGTGGTCGCCGCAAGGCGGCGCGTTTGCGCTGGTGGGCGAAGCGGATAACGCGGTGCGGGTGCTGGATGCGTGGACGGGCGCTCAACGGGGCGTATATGGCACAGACCCGGCACGGGCGTTAACGTGGTCTAACGACGGCCTACGCCTGACCGTGTGGGGGGTGGAGGGTGAAATGGCGGTGTGGAGTACGTTTGATGAGCGCATCCAGCAGACAGTAGCGGGCTGGCAGGCCGACGGGCGCACGCTGGCCTGGTCTGCGGATAGTCGCAATATCGCCTTAGGCACGGATGACGGCGCTGTATTGGTGTGGGATGTGACCACAAACGCCCCTGTGCTGGATTCTGTGCTTACCCCCGCCGACCCGCCGACAGGCAATATTTCCGCGCAGATTGCGACCTCCGAACAAGGCAACGTGCTGACCATCATCAGCGCGGAAGGCGCGGTGATTGGGCAGTATCCCACACCATTTACCCAGAGCATTACCGAGCGCGGCCCGGCGGATATTGCGGTGAATCCGGCGGGGGATGTGCTGGCAGGCGCGGTGGAATTTACCAATGCGATTGGTGAAGTTGTGTATGCGGTGGTGCTGTGGGATGCCGCCACCGGCACGCAGTTAGCCCAGTTAAGCGCCCATCGTGTACCTGTCAGCGCGTTGGCCTTCAGCCCAGATGGACGTATTCTGGCGACGTTGGATGTGAACGGCGGTGCTTATCTGTGGGGAGTCGGATAAAAAAGCAAGCAGGGCGGGCATATCGTCCACCCTGCTGAGTTTAAAATTGA
>DAIMZF010000177.1:0-6222 GCA_036734085.1 Aggregatilineales bacterium | reverse complement strand
TTTAAGACGCGGATTATAACATGCAGTGGTACGATTGCCTATATTTTTAATCTTTAGCGGAAATGCAAAAACGGGACACTTTATTTTGTGTCCCGCCCGGCCTGGTAAGGGATAGGATGAGGTTCCCTGTAAGGTGAGATTATTCGCTGGCTTCGTGCGATAAACTCACCGGTTTGACCATACCACTTAACATGCGTTCCATCGCCATAGTGTGACTGCACACACCATGACTGCGGAAGTACGGGTTATCACAATCCCAGTTGCCATCATTATAGGTGATGCGATACGCATTATGCCCACCCTGGAACATCGCATCGAAGGACAGTAGCGTGATGCGGTCTGTTTCTTCCGCGTATTGGTTAGATTTTTCTACATCACTAATCACGTTTTGCCCACTGGCATAGGGCAGGCGCTCCCGCTTGAGCATGGGCGCGAAGATTTTTTCCAGCGTCATCACATGCGGGCAGATGGCGTATTTTTTGTAACCGGGACAGGTACATTCCCACCCGTCCGGGCTGAGGGTAACGGTGTAGGTGTCGTTGCTTCCTTTAAATTCCGCCTGGAAGCTGTTAAAGGTCACTCGTTGCGGCTCTTGTGCGTATTGTTTGGCCTTCTGAATTTTGCCGATGATGCTGTAATCCATGATGGTGAATCCTCCTCATTAAATAGGCTTAAAAAAGTTTTTAGAGTCCCGAAATTGGGTTAATAGGGTGAATTTTAAGTGAACAAAAAAGCACGCGGCAAGTGAGGCTTGCGGCGTGCTTTAGGTGTTCAGACCTGTGTTTGACAAAGATATCTTCATAATGAAAATCTCCTATCCATGTGTTTGTTTATTACGTTTAGTTTAAGCCGCTTTTAAGCGTGTGTCAAATGATGATGTTCCCATAAAACAGTGACGTTTAACGGGGGCACACACTCACGCCCCCGCTAGTTTACGCCTAGCTGAGGGGTAAAATCAGGTCTTTTTTAAACGGGGATAAGCTCTCTAGCGTGCCGTCTTCGCGCACTAAAAAGGCGTCTTCCACGCGGATGCCGTAGCCTGCTTCCGGGTAGTATAAGCCCGGCTCTATGGTGATGACGTTGCCAACCTGAAAAACATCTTCTTTGTTAAGATGGCTCATGCTGGGGCGCTCGTGAATTTCCAGACCGATGCCATGCCCCAGGCTATGCACATAACCATTTTGTGTGCCCGGCTGGTTGCGCCCGGTAGGGTGGCCTTGCGCCTCGAAGTAATCCAGCACAGCTTCTTGTGTGAGGTAAGTGGGTTTGCCCACACCGAAGGCTTCCAGGCCGATGTCAAACGCGGTCATTACATGGTCATAGGCGGCTTGTACTTCCGGTGGCGCGTAGCCGATGCACCATGTTCGCGTCATATCGTGATGGTAGCCACCGCCACGCTCACGCGGGAACAGGTCAAACACGATGCTTTGCCCCAATTGGAGCGGCATAGCATCCTGACCTCTGCTATGGGGAACGCCTGCGTCGCGCCCCTGTGCAAAAATCATGCCGGTGTCCTCCAGGCCACGGATCATCAGTGCGGAAAGGACAAAGCGCCGTACATCGCCAATCGTTAGCGGGTTGCCGTCCGCGTCCACGACTGTTTGATTATGGGCGCGATGTGCCGCGATAAAGTCCCACGTTTGCGCCATGACCGCGTTCGTGCTTTGTGCAACAGCCCGAATCCGGGAGATTTCGTCCGCGTCTTTGGTGACTGCGGCCTCGTCAAATAGCGTGCGTCCACTTTCGCCCACAAAGGTATAAGCAGGGAAGGCTTCGCGCATAGAATCCACCTGAGCGAGAATGTGATGCAGTTTGCCCACACCATAAAAACCGATTCTGCCGCCCGTCACACCGAGTCGCGCTAAACAATGCGGGATATAAGCCGCATCTGCCCGGCGTACATCGTTATCAACGGACTTGAGCAAGTCGTAATAGCCTATTTCCGTCGTGGAATAAACCTTATGCCCTGTCGCGGCGGCCTCGTCCAGTTCCATTACATTCGTGATAATCATAGGCTCAGCATCGCGGATTTTTACGGCGATGCCGTGCGTTATCTTGATGCTTCCTACCAGATAATCCAGCATGGGGTTATACACCTCATGCACAGGAACCACGATAACATCTAGGTTGCGGTCTTTCATCAGGCGGTCAATATCACTTCTCATAGATACACCTTTCTTCTTTCTTCATGGTCTGTAGCGATTTTATGCCTTGTAGCACACAGCAATACAACACGCTAACAAATGAGGTTTATTAAAACGTGCGTGATAAGCGTTGATGTGTTATGCTATCCGGCATACTGTTTGATTGTCAAATCCAATGCCACTATGATCGGACGCAAATTACGCAATCGGTACGAAATACGCGAACATCTAGGCGACGGCTCCACAGCCACCGTCTATAAAGCCTATGACGAGCGACTCGGGCGCGAAGTTGCGCTCAAGATGTTGTTGTCGCACGTTAAAGACACAACACGCAAGCGTTTCTTGCAAGAGGCGAAATCCGCCGCCGCGCTCAATCACCCTAACATCATGGCTATCTACGACATTGACGAGGACGGCGAACAACCGTACTTGGTGATGGAATTTGTCGATGGTGTCACCCTGTCATTTTATGTACCGGCGGCGGTAGACGTTATCGTGGACTTAGGGCGGCAGATTGCGCTGGCGCTCCAATACGCCCACGAGCGTGAAATCATCCACCGGGACATCAAGCCAGCCAATATCAAGGTCACGCCGGAAGGCAAGGTCAAGCTGATGGACTTGGGGCTGGCGTTGCCGCCGGATGCCGCCCGTGTGACCGCGCAGGGTATGGTCATCGGCACGCCTGCGTACCTGTCACCGGAGCAGGCACAGGGCATTAAGCTGGATTTCCGCACGGATATTTATTCATTAGGCATTGTGCTATACGAGATGGCAACCGGGCAATTGCCCTTTAACGCGGACGACATCGGCGCGCTCCTGCTTCAGCAGGTCAAGCAACCGCCCCCGCCGCCGCGCTTGCTCATGCCAGAACTCCCCCCCGCATTAGAGGCGGTCATCCTTAAGGCGTTGGAGAAAAACCCGACGCGACGCTTTCAATCGTGCGCGGCCTTAGCAACAGCCATAGAAGCCGTACTGCCTCAAGCCACTGTGGACACAGACACCAGCAACCGTAGGCCGGACTGGAGCGATGTGCTTCAGACGGCGGCTTCACGTCAACAGGGCGGGGCGCTTCGTCCGCGCAAACGTACCCTGCGTGTAATTCTGGCAGATGACCATACGCTCTTACGGCGTTCGCTGGCAAACCTGCTGGAAACCCACGACGATTTTGTGGTTGTCGCGGAAGCAGGCGACGGCGAAAGCGCGCTGGAGCAAACGGTCAGTATTCAGCCGGATGTGCTGATGCTGGATATAAATATGCCCATCCGCAACGGGCTGGATATTCTGCCAGAAATCCGCGCTAAAGCACCGGAAGTCAAGGTGCTTATCCTCACCGGACGCGAAGAAGACGCCTACATCATCCGTGCCTTACGCGCTGGCGCACATGGTTATATGCTCAAATCTGCTGATGAGAGCGAACTCATCGATGCACTGCGGAAGGTGGTCGAAGGCCAGTTAATGTTAGGGCGGGGCGTCGCGGAGAAGATGGTCACGGGGATGCTGAACACCGATGAGACAAACAGCATCAAACTGAGCGAAACAGACCAACGAGTATTGCTTTACATCGCCGCCGGGCAGGATAACGAAGAAATCGCCGGGCGCATTGGCGTTCAGTTGATTGACCTCATCGAAATCCTGGCAAAGATTATGGATAAACTGGGCACCAAAGACCGCCACGCCACCGCCCTCAAAGCCCTGCGCGAAGGCTACATCCTACTAGACGACTTGCACGACTTGGGACGCACATATTAAGCCCCTAATTTCTGGGGTTTCATGGCCTCCATAAAACGAACCTTTGTGCTACTCTAATCGTCTTCCTACGTAATGTGTGATAAGATAGAAAAGCAGAGAAATTAACCTCTGCTATGTTCGTTTGCGATAGGGGTATGAGCATGGCTTCTTACGACGACGACGCTTATGACGACGATGATTATTATGATGAGGATGAAGACGAAGAAGAAGATGAGTCGGCTTTAGACCGATCCCAAGTGCGCGACCCGTTCGGCCTACCCGGACGCAACCGCGCCACAGACACTTCTTCCTTCCGCCGTGTGGATGCCAACGACCCTAAAGCCGACAGAGGACGTACATTCGGTGCGTCTGGCTCGGACACAGGCGATAAGTTAGGCGGTGGTTCGCGCTTTAGTGGCGGCCAACCCAGCGGCAGTTCATCGCGCTTTGGTGGCGGGTCATCCAGCACTTCATCGGGTGGGTCATCCGGCGCGAGTAGTTCGGATTCTTCCACTAGTGGCCGCTTTGGTGTCAAGCCTTACGGGGCGGATTCGTCCGGGAGTAGTTCATCCGGTAGCGGATCAAGTCGCTTTGGGAGTGGCACGGGTGGCTCATCGGGGTCGTCTGGCGCATCAGATAGTAAATTCGGGGATGTGTCCAGCAAATTTAGCGGGACACGTTCTTTCGGCGCGGATAAAGACAATGCCCCTGCTAAACCAGAGAGCAAACCGACGGAGGAGAAGAAATCTTCGTTTGGCGGCTTTGGTGGCAAAAAAGACGACGCACCCAAGAAAGACAATTCGCCCAAACAAGATGCGTCTAAGGACGGCGGTGGTCGCTTCGGCGGGCTGGGCTTTGGCAGTAAAAAAGACGGTGATAAACCAGCAGATAAGCCAAAGGGCGACAAAAAAGAAGGAGAAAAGACCGGAGGCGGCGTGTTAGGTCGATTTGGTGGTAACAAAGGCGCGGATGACAAAGCGCCCCAGAACAAAGATAAAGCCAAAGAGGGCGGTGGCGGTGCGCGTTTACCCGGCATCGGCGGCCTGGCCTTTGGCGGTAAAAAAGACGGTGACAAACCCAAGCAGGACAAAAAAGACGGCGCACCTAAAGAGGGTGGGCGCTTCGGTGGCTTCGGATTCGGCAAAAAAGATGAGAATAAGCCTGCCGCAAAAGCCGCAGATGGCGGTAAATCCAGCACAGGGAGCTTTAGCAGTGTTGGCGGGTCGGGTTCCGCCTTTGGGCGTTCACAAGGCGCGGATGCAGGCGCTAAACCTGGCAAGGACAAAGCACCGAAAAAAGAAAAAGCCGAAGGCGCTAACCTGTTTACCCAATTGCGCGAACGTCTACCGTTTGGGCATCGCGTAAAAGAGGAACGCAAGAGCAAGACGGCCAAAGCCCGCAATAGCAAAGTGCCGCACCGTAGCGAAGGCGAAGGGTTATCCTTAGACGATAAGCTGGACATCGCCGGTGTAGGCTTGATGTTCGCCGCACTGGTGATTTTCTTCAGTAGTTTAAGCGGTCAGCAAGGCTCTATCACCGGGGCAATTAATAGCCTGCTGTCGGAGGCACTGGGCTGGGGGGCGGTGTTCGTCCCATTGGCGCTGGGCGGCGTTGGCTTATGGCTCATCGTGCGGCACTTTGGCGAAGAAGCGCCGGAAGTGGATTATGTGCGGGTGGGCGGCCTGGTCATGGCCTACGTTGGCCTGCTGGTAATCTTCATGATTGCGGAGACGTTCATCAATCCGCGTTACAGCAACCCCAACATGGCCGACCCTGTGATTTACCAACTCGTCACGGAGGCCACCATCACGGCGGGCGACGGTGGCGGGCGTGCTGGCTTGTTCCTGTACGATTTGTTGGTGCAAAACGTGGGTGAAGTCGGCGCGGTTGTGGCCGCGATTGGCTGGCAGGTGGTCAGCCTGATGTTGATGACACGCACGACGGCGGCGGAATTGGCCGTTGTTGGCATCAGCCTATGGCGCAGTTGGCGCTTAGGGCTACAGCACCGCGCACAGGCTCGCCGTGTGGAACGCCTGCGCTTGCAGGAAATCCGCGCTAAAGAACTGGCCGCACGCGAGGCGGAAATCACCATCAGCAGGCCAGAGCCGGAAGCGTTGCCCGCCGGACGCCAGGCACTACCAGAGCCACAAGAGGACGGCGTGCCGATTGAGGAACGCGCTATCCCTATTCGCGTCGGCGGCCAGCAACTATCTGTACCGCAGAATGCGCCGCACAATGGGCCGCCCGTGCCCGCCATGATGCCGGAACAAACCCGCACGGTCGCAACCCAAGCACAAGAGGAAAAATCCGGTGGTCGCTTTGGCGGCTTTAAGCGTATATTGCCCTTTGG
>DAIMZF010000176.1:0-6289 GCA_036734085.1 Aggregatilineales bacterium | reverse complement strand
GTTATAGATTCTAACGCCTTCACCTTCCAATCATCAGGGATAACGCCGACTTCGGTCATTTTGTAGCCGGGTGGGATGGTGCGGTCTGTATCGGTCATGTGGCTTCGTCGCTTTCTTCTTCCCAATTTTCTATCTTTAAGCCCGGCACACGCCCAAATTCGCGGGTGTTGTGCGTGACCAGTATCCAATCGTGTGCTAAGGCTATCGCGGCAATCAATAAATCATTGCCGCCGATGGGTGTGCCTTCTTTTTCCAGATGTGCGCGGATGTCTCCATATATCTGTGCGGCCTGTTTATCAAATGGAATCGTCGATCAGCGTGAGTAAATCAACCTCTGTCTGTACAATTTTGAGACCGCGCACGATGTCCTGAAAGCCCGCGACATTGAATTGCTCTACCACAGCACGCCGCTTTAATGGCGGTGGAAGCAGATGGTGATAGGCCCCAAGTGACAAAAGACGCTCATAGATACGGGTATTATCCAATACATAGCGCGTGATGTCGCTCGTCGTCCACAGGGGCAAAGTCGTTAATACATCGGTTAAGTGCAAGCATAAAGCAGGCGAATGATGCGCTTGAACATGGAGGGTATAGCCTAGAAGATCAAGTATAGCTCGCCCGTATACATCACCTAGACAGTGAAACCATAGCCAGCCATCGCCTACCGCAACCAATGGCGCACTGTCTGCACTTAACCCTAATTGCTGTGGTATTGGGCGTGTCATGTAATGGTTAAGTACCGGACGCGCTGAGCGATAAAACGTGGCGGAAAGGGCATTGTTAACCTTGCTACTGGATACCCACAGCGCGGACTCATCCACCCATTCCACATTCAGCCGCCACCCTTCTAATACAAGCTGATTGTTATCGAACATCAGCCGATCAACATGGGCCACCACACGCTGACTGTTTAGATCGCGGATAGCCACAGTATCATTATTGATTTGCAGATTACTATAGATGCTCAATGGAACACGCTCTGCGCTTTGCAAGTCAATGAGACGATTAAGGCGCTCACCCGCCCGCCATTCGCCCGGACGTGCTACTTTAAGATAACTAAGCCCTTGCAATTCCCCGATGATAGCCTCTAAATCCGCACCAGATAGCCAGCCAGCGAATAACGTTACTAAGGGGTTAAGACGTATACCACCGCTTGGGCTGGCCTTCAGTAGACTAAAAATTTGCTGGATGGCTACAGAGGGACGAAAGGACGTAGCGACGGTGTGCCCTTCGTATTGGGATATTAACACATCGAATAATACACGCTCTAAAGCTGTACGGTAAAAACAAGCGACATAAACCGTCTTTTTTCGCCGATTTGCCCGGCCAACCCGTTGTCTGAAGGCATCCTTACTGCCCGGTGGGCCAATGAGCATAACCCCGTCAATACTGCCTATGTCGATGCCGAGTTCTAGTGTACTGCTGGCAAAGCAGATGGCGGTTTCGGCCTGCGCGAACAGTTCTTCTATCTCCTGCCGTCGCTGAGGTTCTAGGTTTGAGTAATGCACATAGACTGCCGCCCCAAAGGGGGAATGATGGGCACGGGTGAACGCCGCATATTGCTCTACTTCTGCACGAGTATTGCAGAATACCAATGCTTTCTTCCATCCTCGCGCACGAAACGACTGTAAGAATGTTAGCAAGGCAAGTGGTTCGCCCTGCTCAAGTGGGATGCTTTCCAGCCTCAGCGCCCGTTGTTCGTCCGTGCTGACGATCTCCGCATCGCTAAAATAGCGCGCGGCGCTGATGGCCGGTTGGCTTAATGTCGCGGAAAGCGCGGCATATTGTATTTGCTTGTTGTCTGTCTCACTTTGTGATAAAGCATAGGTGCGGATGGTATGCAGGCGGCGCAATAATACTCGTAATTGATCGCCCCGTATGCCAGCATCAAAAGCATGAAGCTCATCAATCACTATAGCGCACACATGGATGAATAATTTTGCATTTTGTGTCATCAATGAGTCGAGTGATTCCGGTGTCGTCAGCAGAATATCCGGCGGATGATGGGGGTTAAAAGTATTGTTATCGCGTGTTTTAGTCGCCCAACTTACCTGCAACGTGTTAAGCGGAGAGGCTAAACGGGCGGAGAGGTCATTGATAAGCGCCCGTGTGGGAAGCAAGTATAACAAGCGTAACTGTGCGATAGCACGATCCACAGGTAAATGACGCTCGATGAGGGGGGCTAGTGCGGCGGAAGTTTTACCACTTGCTGTTCCGGCGTGTAACAGGACATTACGCCCTTCCAACAGGTGCGGGATGGCCTGTAGCTGAATCGTGGTGAAGTTGCCATAATGACCGAAAAAAGCGCCCCATGTGCGGGGTAAGCGGTTTTTCAGGGCGTGCGCGTTCACACCTTTAAACCCTGACGCAATTCAGTAAGCAAAGTATCTGGCGCATAATCGCTATGCAGATACAACAAATCCCATACAGTCACCGCCCCACGAATCAGTTCACGCAGGTTAATGCGATGTTGTGCAAGCGCACGATACAAATAGCCCGGTGCTTGCTCCGTGATGGTGGCATAGCTTTGTTTTGCTATCAGGGGATAATCATAAGCCAGCGCATGATAGCGTAAAAGTGTATCAAAAAATTCGCGGATGTCCTTCTCGATAAAACGGTCATCCAGCCGTACCAGGTTGGAAGGTGCTAACCAGCTTCCGACAGGCATCCGGTCATTACTCTCGGTCAGGGCGAATAAAAATAAAAGGTGCGGCTCCGCAGTATAGCTAATCGGGTATTCAATGCGCGTATGCTCCGGGATGTCACGGCCACTCACACGGCCATTATTTGCGCCTAATGCACAGACAATCATCGCTTTAAAGAAAGAGTCCGCCCTTTCGCGCTGGGCAGTCCGCAACAAGGAATAATGCTCAGACTCATCGATCAACACAGCCATCCCACTATATCCCAGTAGACGCGCCAGATAGCTGATACCACTCAGCAGGTAACTATACTGGCGGGCATTCTCGCCCGTGATATACAGGCGTGGGGGCTTCTTGAAACAGGTTTTCATGGCGGCTTGTGGCTTCGCCCGGCCACTTAACCATTGTACTGTCTCATCAAGGGCGCTTTGGCTTGGGCAATCCACTAAGGCCATCAAAGCCGCCGCTAACGGGCAATCCTTTGGCTCACGCGGGCACTGCGCCACAAAGTCACGAATGATGTCAGGCCGCGCCAGTGCTTTGTGAATTAAAGGCGCTAAACCGCGTTCTGTTACATCCGGGTAACGAATGGACGTTACCAATGCTTCGTACATCTTGTGTGCTTTGCTGGGCGGGACTTCCAGCAAGTCAAGGCTAGCATCCGCGATGATAAAGTTCTCGCGTAGACCACGCCGTGCGGATAGTTCAATAAAATGGCTTTTACCAAAGCCGTAATCACCAATGACCGCCAGCACATCCCCACTGCGCTCACGGCTCCGCTCATAAGCCCGTTGCAGTGTCACCCGTTCTGCCTCTAGGCCGATGGTAAGCGTTTCGGCATCTTGCACAGGGACAATGCCCACACGCAAGGCCTCCAACGTCTGGCGGGCGCGGAACTGGTCTGTTTCCAGCTTGATTTCACGGCGGGGCAACCGTGCAGGACGTTCAGGCGTATTGTTATCCAAAGTATTAGATTGAAATTCTTTTGCTGGCAACCGGAAACGCCGTCCGGAGTCGAACTGTACCTCCCACTCAAACCCGCCCATATACATCTTAAGCAGGATACCAGCACCAAAGTCAGGATGATAAACCGTCTGCATAGTCACTGACAATGCTCCTAATAAGGGGTTTGTTGCTCATCCGCCAGCAAATCGAGCGCGTCACTCTGCCCTTTAATCACGGCATCGGCGTATTCCGGTGTTACCCTTTGTTCGCCTTCTTCTTTTTGGCGGAACCACTCCATCACTAAGGCTTTGATAAACAACCGCCGATGGCTGATGGCGAGATATGACTCGCGTGCCGCAGAAGAAAATAAGTGAATATTCGCGCTCTGAATATCCGGGTTGAGCTTAAAATCATACGCGATTTCAAAAATAGGTAGTAGCCGATAGCCGATTTGTTCCAGGACTTGCTCATCAGGAATGTCGAGATGTTCAAGGTTGATTTGTGGGCTGAACGGATTACTACGCGAAAAATAGTTGGCGGCTTGCACCCGTTGCTGAAGCGCGGGGTATTTGGGCACAACAGTATGCAAAAAGTCTGGTGGCACAGCATACATGAACATTGCACCGGGTAAATCTTCACGGCATCGGTCAATGACTTCGCGCAGATTATCAGTCGCGGTCTTTTCTGCCCTGCCGCCAATGCTTAACATCCTGTCGCCCTCATCAAACAGCAAGACTAATCCGGTATAGCCTAGTGCCCGCACCGTCTGTGCAAGTGAGCGCAGAATCTTAAAAGCATTGTTCTTGTTAATTTTCTCGGTAACGCCAATCGTGCGTAAATCGCGCATGTCGTCGGGGGTGACTTCTTCCCCATGTAACCAGCGCTCCAATGATTCTAATCGGCGTTCCTGCCCACGTAGCAAGGCATGGAAGTAACCTTGTATCGCCTTATGGTAGCTGAGGCTATCAATCGGGGTTGATTCCAACGTCTGCAAAAAGGCGCGGACTTCGGGCAGTTCCCCCACCCCTTCATCTTCCAGGTCGGCCCCACTCGCATAAATCAGACGGCGTAGTGTTGCTTCCAGAAAACGTGATAGCCCGCGTTCGTCTTCGCTGGTGCTTCCTAGTTCATGCCATATCAGCGCGGAGGCTACCGCGCTATATACCCGCCGTTGGTCGTCATAGGGGCTTTCTTTAGGGCTGAGATCAACTTTGCTCACGGCAAAATGCCGTTGCCAGGCACGGTCGCGCACACAATATAAAAAGTGCGATTTACCGCTACCATAATCCCCCACCACCAGCTTAAACACTGCCCCACCATCTGCCAGGTACGTGCCAAAATAGTGCTGGTCAATCGCATTCAGCAGGGACTCGTTACCTACGTTATAAAAGCTTACACCTTTGGGCATAGGTGTCCCGGATTGGCCTAATGTTTCGATGATTTGGCGGGCAAGGGGTGCTTCTGGTAGCATCGCTTAATCCTTTACAAATTCAACATCTGCTATATAACGCCCGTTATAAGGCGTATCACCTTCAACAATCCACATACTTTTAGTCGGGCTGTCGGCCTGTGATTTTGTGGCGGTATGTGCGCGTACATACAAGTTATTATGTGCCAGGCGCTGACGACTGGTAAATTCGTAGAAGTCATAGATAAATTGTGCGCGGCTATAATCATTAAAGTTGCGCTTGCTTGGTTCACTTGCAAATGCCCGCCCCTGCCGCAGGAGGACAAACTCCATATAACAATCCACAAGGTTTACCCGTGCCTGCTCCAGGTCGCGCTTGCGTTGTGCAATGCGGTATGCGTCATAAAACTGCGCCATCCACGCTTTGCCATCCTGTGTGCGTTGTGTAACCTGCTTCGCCGCGCTCTGATACGCTTTAATCACTGCTTCAACAGTTACCGCCACTCGTGGGATAACCATGTCGTGCCCATAGCGCACAGTCAGCATACGCCGCGCAAAATTTGCTTCTAATTCAAAGCGCCCAATCTCGAATTTGGGGGCACGTCCGCCAATCTGTATTCCTTGTTCTGCCAGCGCAGTGCGTAGCTTTTGCCCGAACTCCTGGCTTAGGGCGCGTTGTCCTAAATCCAACTCCGAGCTTAGTTCCGGGAGTAAGTCGAGCACATCTGCTTGTGACGCTGTTTGCAGATTGGTGATTGCTTTATCCAGCCGCGCCACATCCACAGGTTCACTTCGTAAGGCGTTTACCGCATCCCTTAATGCGCTGGTCAGCTTCGCCAGCGATTTAAGCTCGCGCCGTAACTGTGGGGTCAACGGATCGACGACATCTTCTTTAATGCGTGCATTGATAAACATTGCCTGCACATCCGCAACTTCAACACTGGCGTTTTGGTCTTGGTAGTCCACCAATGCTTTTACAGCGCGGGTGTGAGTATTTGTCACTCCTTTGAGTGCCGCCTGTAGGCTCGTCGCGCTTTTTTGTTGGCGCGTATATGTTTCACGCAGGGCATCTAATTGTTGAATTAAGGCTTCATTTGGCATGGGATATTGTCGTTAATTTGGGCTGGTTAAAAACATGAGTGTAACAAAAAAGGTGTTGGCTAGCTAGGGATTTCACGGCTTAGCTCCTTCACCGAAAACATTATCATCATTGCGGAGAATAAAAAGAATGCCGCAACATTGGCGACATGGGTAAGCTATAGTTTTCATTTATAACCACTATAACCACCTTTCT
>DAIMZF010000175.1:0-6289 GCA_036734085.1 Aggregatilineales bacterium | reverse complement strand
GCTATAAGCGGATTAAGCTCTGTACTATCAACCAGTTCCAAACCGGAGGCGAGCGCCATCTCGATAATTGCGGTATGACCATCGGCTATAAGGCCATAGGGAGCGTTAACCCGTCGCCCTAGCGGATCATCTACTATAATTTCCACACGTTCGCCACCGCCTTGAAGAAAAGCGTCCAGCGTGCCGTTACCCCCATCTGCAAGGGGAATTTTAATCAGTTCAGCCCGAAGCCCGGATTCGTGCAAGCCTGCAACAATCGCGTTCTGGGCTTGCAAAAGCGTGATGCTATGTTTAAAAGCGCCGGACGCTACAATAATTTTCTTAACCATATGCCCTCATTTGCTTATTTCTCATCGTAACCACCCTGAACTTTGCATCAGGCTGTGCTAAACTAATAGAGCCACATAATGATAAAATATTTAAAGCGAGCGAGCCAAAATATGTCTGCCTATCCAGAATTTCATGGCCCGAATGTGGGTTATATCCTTGAGCTTTACGAGCTATATCAGCAATCTCCTGATTTGGTGGATGCACAAACGCGGGCATTCTTCAAGAACTGGGAGCCTTTACTTAACACAAACGGGCACAGCACACCGTCTACTCTATCCAGTGCGGACATCCAAAAAGCAGTTGGTGCTAAGGACTATGCTACAGCAATTCGCCAATATGGGCATTTGGGCGCTCAGCTAGACCCATTAGGGAGCGAACCGCCGGGTGACCCGGAGTTAAACCCAGATTTTCATGGCATTACGCTGGACGATCTGGCTTCACTACCGGCGAATATCGTGGGCGGGCCTGTAGGGGAAAAAGCGGCCAATGCTTTAGAAGCTACTGAGATGTTAAAAGAAATCTACGCATCATCAATTGGTTTCGATAACGATCACATCCGCCTACCAGAAGAGCGTGAATGGTTACGCGAAGCCATTGAATCGCGGCGGTATCGCTTCGATGCATCCAACCAGGCAGATGTCAAACTATTGGAACGCCTGACGCAAATCGATTCGTTTGAGAACTTCCTGCAACGGAGTTTTCCTTCTAAATATCGCTTCTCCATTGAGGGGCTGGATATGATGATCCCTATCATCGACCAGATTATTAGCGATGCTGAAGGGAAAGGGATGCAGACCATCGCTATTGCTATGGCACATCGTGGGCGATTGAATATCCTCGCACACATCATGCAAAAGCCTTACGAGCAAATCCTGGCGGACTTTAAAGACCCCATTAAATTGCAGGAATTGCAGGAAGCTATTGGCTGGACAATTGGTGATGTGAAATATCACAAGGGTGAACAACGGAACATCAGTGATATGCAGGAACGCTTAACAATCACGATGCCGCCTAATCCCAGTCATCTGGAAGCCATTAATCCGATTGCAGTCGGCATGGCACGCGCCGCAGGGACAAAAGATAATCATGCAGGAGCACCCGTATTCGACGCGGCGCTGACCATGCAAATTTTGATTCATGGGGATGCTTCTTTTCCTGGTCAGGGCATTGTTGCGGAAACACTGAACTTATCTCGTTTGCCGGGATATTGGACAGGCGGAACGATCCATATTATCGCCAATAACCAACTAGGTTTCACGACAGACCCATCAGATTCGCGGAGTACAATTTATGCCAGTGACTTAGCCAAAGGCTTTAAAATCCCGGTTATTCACGTCAACGCGGACGACCCCGAAGCCTGCATCGAAGTCACCCGTATCGCATTTGGGTATCAACGTGAGTTTGAAAAAGACATCCTAATTGACCTTATCGGCTATCGGCGGTATGGGCACAATGAATTAGATGAGCCGGGTTTTACACAGCCCAAGCTCTATAATGTCGTCCGGCAACATCCAACAGTACGTAAGCTATGGGCTGATAAACTGATTGCATCCGGACGGATAACGGAAGAAGAAGCCCAAGTATTTGTCGATAATTACCTGCAAGAACTGCAAACTGCCAGCGACAACCTGGAAGAAGCGGCCAAAAGCACTATTCAGATGGAAGCCCTGGTCTTGCAGGATCAACCTACGTTTAAACCGGAACCGGGCACAGCCAAGCGCGTAGACACTGCCCTATCCTTAGCGCATCTGCAAGCGATTAATACCGGCCTAAAAGCACAGTTGGATGGGTTTAATTTCTACTCCAAACGACTGGAGAATACCATCCGCGCCCGGCGCAAAGCCTTTGATGATATTGATGCTCCAAGTGTAGATTGGGCAACGGCGGAAGAACTTGCTTTTGCCACTATCCTAGCGGAAGGCACGCCTATTCGCCTTACTGGACAAGACAGCGAACGCGGCACATTCAGCCACCGCCATGCTGTCCTGCATGATAAAGAAACAGACCAGCCTATTGTGCCGCTTCAACTTTTCTCGCAAGCTACTGCACCCTTTGAAGTCCACAATAGCCCATTGTCGGAAGCCGCTGTTATTGGCTTTGAATTTGGCTATAACGTGCAAGCCCCCCACCGCCTTGTCTTGTGGGAAGCACAATATGGCGACTTCGCCAATGGTGCACAAAGCATCATTGATGAATTTGTCGTATCTGCCCGTGAGAAGTGGGGACAAACACCCTCATTGGTGTTGTTGCTCCCACACGGACACGAAGGAGCAGGCCCAGACCATTCAAGCGGGCGGCCTGAACGCTTTTTGCAATCTGCCGCCAAGACAAATATCCGCATTGCAAATTGCACTACTGCCGCGCAATACTATCATCTTTTAAGGCGGCAAGCCCTTCTGTTAAAAAGTGACCCTCTGCCGCTTGTTATTCTGACGCCCAAGAGCTTGCTCCGTCATTCGGCGATGGCGTCTACAGTGCGGGAATTAGCAGAAGGACGCTGGCAACCTGTTATTGATGACCCCAGCGCCGACCCTGAACTTGTTGACCGGCTGGTGTTTGTGAGTGGCAAGTTCTATGTTGACCTCATGGAGAGTGAACAACGGGGTAAATCCTCAAATGTCGCCGTCGTCCGTGTGGAGCAACTGTACCCATTCCCAGCAGAAGACATCAAAGCGATTATTGCCCGTTACAGTAAAATCAAGCAAATTGTATGGGCACAGGAAGAACCGAAGAACATGGGTGCATGGGATTTTATGAACTATCGCATCAAGAAGTTAGTAGGAATTCAGATGCCAGTCAATTATGTTGGGCGGCGACGTAGCTCTAGCCCGGCGGAAGGCTCTAAAGCGGCCCATCAGGTCAACCAATCCATGCTTATTGACTATGCATTTAACTGGGACTTTGGAAAATAACAAACACCACAGGGAGAGAAACACATGGCCTATAATATAGTCGTACCAGACCTCAGCGAATCTGTTGTAGAGGCAACCATCGCGGAGTGGTTAAAGTCCGTTGGTGATACGGTGTCTGCTGGCGAAGTGGTGGTGATATTGGAGACCGACAAAGTCTCGTTGGAAGTCGCCGCAGAAAATAACGGCGTTTTAGCGAATATTGATAAAGAAACTGGCGAGGACGTTGTACCCGGCGATGTGTTGGGCAGTGTAACAACGGACGGCGTAGCGCCTGCACCGCAACCTGCAAAACAACCGGAGGAAAGTTCCACGCCAAGCGTAACTACCCCTGCCCCTACCACCAGCAACGAGCAGAAAGCAACGCCTGTCGCGCAACGCATCGCTACCGAGCATCAGGTTGATTTATCAAAGGTTACGGCATCCGGCGGGAAAATTACCAAAGAAGATGTCCAGAAGCACATCGACGGCCAGCAAACCAAACCAGCACCACAATCTGCGCCTGCTCCCGCACCTAAACCTGCAATCGCGGCAAGTGGTCGGCCAGAGGAGCGCGTGAAGATGTCGCGTAGACGACAGACAATCGCCCGACGTTTAATCGAAGCGCAGAGCACAGCCGCAATGCTGACCACATTTAACGAAATTGATATGCACGCTGTCATGGAACTTCGTAAACGCCGAAAAGATGCGTTTAAGGAAAAATATGGCATTAACCTGGGGCTAAGTTCGTTCTTTGTCAAGGCGACTATCGGGGCATTAAAAGCATTTCCGACAATCAATGCGGAAATTCAGGACAAAGAAATTGTCATCAAGCATTATTATGATATTGGCATCGCCATCGGCGCTGAAGATGGGCTTATCGTGCCGATATTACGAGATGCTGACCGGATGAGTTTCGCCAAAATTGAAGGGCAAATCCGCGATTATGCCAAACAGGTAGCAGACGGTACGCTTGGCATCGAAGCATTAACTGGTGGCACATTCACCATTACAAACGGTGGGGTATTCGGCTCTATGATGAGTACGCCCATCCTTAACCCACCCCAAGTTGGCATTTTGGGTTTGCATGGTATTACAGATAGGCCAGTCGCGCTTCGTGGTGAGATCGTCATACGCCCAATGATGTACGTCGCGTTAACCTATGACCACCGCCTTGTGGATGGACGTGAAGCTGTGCAATTCCTTGTTCTCATTAAGCAACTTATTGAAGACCCGGAAGCTCTGCTTATTGAAGGTTAGTCCAACCGTCTGGTTTAAGTCATCCTAAAACCTGTAAAACATCTCCGACATGACATCATCGGAGATGTTTTATTTACCCTTAAAAAAAGGCTTTAGGTATCCAAAAAGCCCATATGCTTTAGGGCCGGAATAACACGTTCGCCAATTAAGCGAATGCCAACCGCCGATTCAGTCAAACCATGCGGCGTGCCTAATTCCACCCGGCTTGCCCCTGCTTCATATAATCTTGCTACCTGCCGGATGATGTCCTCTGTGTTGCCACCAAATGCAAATTTCTCCAACAAATCATCGGAGATTAACGCGGCGGCCTGGGCTTGTTCGCCGCGTTCAACGTGTGTCTGGATGCGTTGCATTAATTCTGGTTCAACCTGTACCGTCGGGTCTAGCGGTGCAACAACAGGCAAATACAGCGCAACGGCACGGCGGACGGCTTCGCGGGCGGCCTGACGGTCTTCATCAATTACCGTCACCGCGCCGACAACCACCCCTACTGTCCCGCGTTGACGTTCGGCTATTTGTTCGCCGACAGCAATATAATCCTGCAAGACCGGCACAACATCCGGGTTTGCAGAACCCCCAATTTTGACTTCATCCGCAATTTCACCCGCTATAGCGGCTAATTTACGCCCCCATGTACCAATCAACACGGGAATTTTTGCCTCTGGAAGTGGGTATGGGGCGCGGACATGCGACGCCACACGGTATACCTTGCCATGATAGCCGCCTGTCTCGCCGCTTAGCATATAGCGCATCACATCGACTGCTTCGCGGATGGATTGCACAGCAGGCTTTGGCTCGTTGATGGCGTGGTCTTCAAGCCATGCGCCACGCGCCAACCCGACATAAACGCCACCAGGCGCTACATCTGCCAGTAAAGCCATTTGTGCGGCTATATCAATCGGATGTATGCGTGCCGGCGGTATGGCGGCTACCCCTATCCGTGCCCGTTGGATGTGGGGGGCCATTAACATTAATGGTGGGAAACTAGGGTGAAAAGGCGCATCACAATAGACCGTCACGCGGTCAAAGTCGTATTGATTCGTCAGTTGAGCTAAAGCGATATATTCCGAAGCACGTTTATCGGTTTGAAACGCAATACTCAGTTCATGTTTAGTCATGTTAGTTCATCGCTATCCAGTGTGTGCCTGGCAATACGCTCAATTTTCAGGATGAGCCTTTCATCGGGGTCTGGACAGGCAATAAGTGAGTCACGTTCCAGCCAGTCGTTTGCAGATAGTTCACGTTGTTTAGCGGCTAATAAAGGCATTACTGCGGCCAAAGCGTAAATGCAAAAATGCTTACCTGCCGGTATAACCAACTGACTACTGTTTTTCAGTTCAAAATAATCACCTACACGCATGGCACATACAGAACGCCCTTGAATTTCAACTACGGTCACACGCAAATCATAAAGTTCAAAAGGCTTTGACATTACTCTGTCCTAAAGTGAGGGATAACTTCACGTCCGATAACTTCCAGCGCCGCGAATAAATCCGGGCCAAGTGGCGGCCCAAAGCTGATATGATGCACGCCTAGCGCCGCCAGATCTTCTAACCGGGCGATGAGGTCACGGGCATTGCCCGCAATCCCTATATTCATCATTGGTGGCGTAACCAGTGACTTTGCTTTTTCAACATCGTTTTCCACCATAATTGCCTGCTCCAACGGGATAAAATCCACTTTTGTCAGTCCTAGTTGTTCCCATATCAACGGGCTAAGCGCATGACCGTAATAAGCAATTTTTTCCTTTAAAATATCTTCTGCCGCCTGGCGGTTATCATCCACAGAAACCCATATGCACGCGGCTATAT
>DAIMZF010000174.1:0-6300 GCA_036734085.1 Aggregatilineales bacterium | reverse complement strand
CCTGCCCCGCGTGGATAATGGTCTGTCAATCGCTTGTAAATGCCTGTGTTCTCAAGTAAAATGTGTTCAAAACCTTGTGTAAAATTTAACAAGTATCATGGTTGAAAGCCTCTATTAACCGTATTGAAGTCAGGAATATTTAGGAAGATCGCTTATGGATTTGGGCAAGGGATCGAATAATTCCTCTGCAAACTCCCCGTTGTTTATCGGTATTATCGCGGTTGTTACTGTTCTACTTGGGGTGGGCGGCTTGCTCATCGCCCAGTTAACGCCCGTGCTATTCCCCGATCAAGCATCCGCAGAGGCTGTGCAGATTGATGAACTATTTAAGGTGATGCTGGGCATCGGCGGCGCTATCTTCCTGCTGGTAGAAGGCGTGCTGATTTACTCTATCATCCGCTACCGCAAACGCCAGGACGATAACACGGACGGCCCAACCATACACGGCAACGTCACGCTGGAAGTCGTGTGGACGGCCATCCCCGCCGTGATTGTGCTGGGGCTGGCAATCTACAGCTATCAGGTCTGGGTGGACATCCAAGCGCCAAAAGATGATGAGATGACCGTCTATGTGCAGGCGCGGCGCTTCGGCTGGACGTTTGAATATGAAGATGCCCGCCTGGCCGCCGCGACAGATGAAGACAGCGCCCCGACGCGCTTTCCATCGCCGGATTTACACGTTTACGCCGGGCAACCCATCCGCTTAGTGATGAATACCGAAGACGTGATTCACGCCTTCTGGGTGCCGGAGATGCGGATTAAGCAGGACTTACTGCCGGGACGCACCACCGAGATGCGCATGACGCCGCAATTGGTCGATGGCCGCACCAGTGCGGACTACCCCCTGCGCTATCGTGTCGTCTGCACGGAGCTATGCGGCAGTGGACACGGCGCGATGTTCACCTATGTTTACATCCACGAAACCGAAGACTCTTACGCGGAATGGGTTGACGCCAATGTGGAATCCGTGCTGAACCCGCCGGAAGACCCGGTGTTAAACGGCGTCCGTATTCTGGCGAGTGGTGTTTATGGTTGCCAGAGTTGCCATATGCTGGAAGACACACGCGGTAACACCACGTTAGCGTGGGAAGGCGTGACCGGGCCATCATTACAGGGCATCGCAGACCGCGCCAGCGCGCGCGTACCCGGCCAACCGGCGGAAGAATACCTGTATGAATCCATCTATGAGCCGGGCGCGTACCTTGTGCCGGGTTACAACAACCTGATGAACAACTATCAGTTTGATAACCCCAATGCCGCGTATTACATGCCCAAAGCAGACGCGGAAGCCATCGTCGCTTACTTATGCACGGTCAGCGATGAGTTTACACCGGAAGAACTGGCGGAGAACCCGGTTTGTGACTTCGATAATCTGCTGGCTTATTCCGAAACATTTGAGTAATTGTTGTGTACTGTTAAGGTTGTGAAAGGTACTTCATCAATATGGCAACAGCGACTTATCCCGTAGGCGGGGTAGCCGGGCAAGCCAAGCGCCCGGCACTCGCAGAATATTTTACCTGGAGCGTTGACCACAAAATCATCGGCCTCCAGTACATCGCTACCAGCCTGTTCTTCTTTGTGATTGCCGGTGCGCTCGCAATGCTCATCCGTTGGGAACTGATGACGCCGGAAATCAACATCATGGCGGACGGCTCCCAGTACAACACGCTCTTTAGCATCCACGGCACGATGATGATTTTTACATGGATTGTGCCGTTTTGGGCGGGCTTGGGCAACTACCTCATCCCGTTGATGCTAGGCGCAAAGGACATGGCCTTCCCGTGGTTAAACGCCTTCGCGTTCTGGCTCATCCCACCGGCAGGCTTTTTGCTGATTTTGGGCTTCTTCGTCGGCCCGGCGGAAGCAGGCTGGACGAGCTACCCGCCGCTTTCTACCATCTACAGCCCGGACGGGCAAACGCTGTGGGCGCTGTCCATCCACCTGTTAGGGTTATCGTCAATTTTGGGCGGCATTAACTTTGTCGTGACCATCAAAAACATGCGTCCGGCCAGCATGGGCTGGTTCCAGATGCCGCTTTTTGCATGGGCAACACTGGCAACCAGCATCATTGTTGTGCTGGCGACGCCCTTCCTGGCGGGTGCGCTGACCTTGCTCCTGCTCGACCGCGTGGCCGGGACGACCTTCTTTGACGCCAACAGTGGCGGTGATGTACTCCTGTGGCAGAATGTGTTCTGGTTCTACAGCCACCCCGCCGTGTATATCATGGTTCTGCCGGGCTTTGGTGTGCTGTCGGAAGTGCTGTCCGTCCATGCGCGTAAGCCCATCTTCGGCTATCGCATGATTGCGCTATCCAGCATGGCGATTGCCATTGTCGGCTTCACGGTATGGGCGCATCATATGTTCACCAGCCTTCAGCCGGAACTCCGCATCCCGTTCATGATTACGTCTATGATTATCGCTGTGCCCACAGGTATTAAGATTTTCGGCTGGCTGGGCACGATATGGGGCGGCAAACTACACCTTAACAGCGCCAATCTGTTCTCTATCGGGTTTTTATCGCTGTTTGTTATCGGCGGTATTTCCGGCGTGATGCTGGCCGCCGTCCCGGTGGACATCCACATGCACGATACCTACTTTGTGGTTAGCCACTTCCACTTTGTGCTGTACGGTGGGTCGGTATTCGCCATTTATGCCGCGCTTTATCATTGGTGGCCGAAGATGACCGGGCGGATGCTGGATGAACGCATGGGTAAAATCCATTTTGCGCTCACTTACATCGGCTTTCTGGGCACGTTCATGCCACAACACATCGTCGGGATGCAGGGGATGCCGCGCCGCGTGGCCGTGTATGACCCGCAATTCCAGGACTTAAACGTGTTGATTAGCCTGTTCTCGTTTTTGCTGGGCATCTCGACATTCGTCCTGCTATACAACATGGTGGTTAGCACTGTCTCCGGGCGCGTGGCCGGAGCCAACCCCTGGCGGGCGCTGACGTTAGAATGGCAGACAACCTCCCCGCCCCCCGCGTATAACTTCGCGGGTGAGCCTATCGTGTTTGAAGACCCATACGGCTATGGCACAGAAGCGGCGGATGCTTACTTAGATGCGACGGATGCACGGTTCGGCAAACCGCCCGCACCGCCTAAAGCCCTGCCGCCAAGCGGAACACCCGCCGTCGCACCAGAGCCAGCAGGCGATTAAAGCAAAAACGAGCCTGATAGTTACCTGTCACAAAGGCACACACATCATCTTATGCGTGTGTGCCTTTATACAAGCAACAAAGCGCAACCGATAAACACCCTGCCCGATGCACCCAACAGATACCGGAATTTAGTGTAAAGAATATGCAAAAACACACTTTATTGGAAGAACAACTGCGCCGGGAAGAAGAACTGGCGCTCAAAAATAAACGCGCCGGGATGTTGATATTTCAAATTAGTTGGATTATGGCGTTCATCTGCCTGGTGATTGTTAACTGGCAGTTGCGCTTTAGCAACAACTGGAAGCCGGAAGGCACGCCTTCTGTCAGCGTTTTACTGGGCATTTTTGCGACGGTGGCCTTGCTCATCAGCACGTTTTTAGTCTGGCGGGCGCTCAACGCCATCCGTGCGGATGACACCCGCGCCTTTAGCACCCAATGGGCGGGCGCGATGGCCTTAGGGCTGTTATTCATCGCCGTGATGCTGGCGGAATGGCTGATGATACAGCCCGGCACACAGTACGCGCAGGTCTTCCGCCTGATGACGGGCTTCCATATGTTTCATGCGCTGGTCATCGGGGTGTATATGTTCAGCGTGTACCAGTACGCCCAACGCGGCGATTACGACGCGCATAACCACTGGGCGGTGGAAGCAGGCGCGAAATTATGGTATTTTGTACTGGTAGCATGGTTATTATTTTACGTTGTCATCTATTGGGTGTAGGCCGGGCGTGCTTTAGCGCGTCCTTACACATTGCAAAGGAGAGTCAATACTGATGAAACCCGGATTAGGACGAGCCGTAGGCGCGGGGATTCTGGGCTTTTTGGGGTCAGTGCTGTTTGTGATTATCTTGCGCTACCTGCAAAGCGTCGAGCCTGTTTTCGACGCGCAGATTGCGATGATTCTGGCCGCGTTTGTGTCATCATTTGCGTTCATTTGGGGCGCAGGTGGTACCGACCCACGCATGAGCCAGCATCCACACGAACCAGAAGTTGACGCCGAAACGGGGCTTATCCTCGTACAAGCCGATGACCACGCCCACGAAGAAGAATTGGACGCCGCCAATGACCCCACCGTTAAGCCTGCGGCGTATTTAACCCATGCCATGTGGCAAGTGGCATTTTTTACGGTGTTACTGGTTGTTGGCCTGTTCTCACTGGCGACCCTGCCCTTTGGCCCATTGCTGAGGACAACTGGCGACCCGCAAGCCGCCGCAGAAGCCATCGGCTTTTATACCACAGAGCTTCCTCTGCTGGGCGAAGTCGTGATGAGCCAACTGACGCTATTTGTGCTATTGGTCATCACCCTGCTGGTGATTTTGGGCGCACTGGGGAGCGGGTTGGCACTGGCGTTTACGTCACTATCCCGTAACCTGACCGAAGTCCGCGAGCAAGCCCCCACCCGCTTCGCCTTCGTCAGCGAAACAGAAGCCAACCGTAAGCCCTTCCTGCGGGATTTAGGGATTGCGCTGGCGCTCATCGGCACATACATCCTGCTGTATGATTTTATGGTGCGTGGGTCGATGCGGTTCAATATGACCATCACACTGGTGCTGATTGCCATTTCCATCGGGCTTGGCGTGTGGTTAACAATCCGCCGCACGCGGGGTATGGATAGCACTGACGCGCTGATTGAAGCGATTAAGGTCAACAGCATGACCGCCGCGCTCATCTTCCACATCCCGGTGTTGTACATCGTGCATTACGAAGCGTTGGTCGGCTTCATCTTTACTACGCCCATCCTGCGCGTCTTGTTATCACTCGGCGCGGCCTTCACACTCGCGCCCGTGCTGACGTTTGTGCTGTACAACGATACCGCGTCGGACATCATCATCAAGTCCGCACGCGCTCTGCGGAAGAACTTACGCGGAGAAGACGCGGCCAGCACCACCAGTACCGCGCTGGTTCCCGTAGACACCCATCAGTCGCTTGAGGTAGAGGTCGCCGAATCATGAGCCAAGTTGCAATCGAGCATCATTTAGACGAGCATCACAAAGCACTCAGCATTGATAACCAGAAGTTTGCGATGTGGCTATTCATCGCCAGCGAAACCGTCATCTTCAGTATTATGATTGTCGGGTATGTGCTGTTCCGCATCCAGGAGCCGGAAGTCGTCAAGGGCGTACACGAGGCGCTGGGCTTGACTGGTATTTTGCTGGTCACGTTTAACTCATTCCTGTTGCTGACGAGCAGTTGGGCGATGGTGATGGGTCTGCGCGAAATCCAGAAGGGCAACCGCGCCGGGCTTATCCGGTGGTTTTGGCTGGTGGCGTTGCTGGGCATCGCGTTTTTGGGCATCCAGTATTATGAATATGTGCAGATGGCGAATAAAGGCATCGCGCTAGGCTACGACGCGGACGCCGCTTACGCCGGGTTCGGGATGCGCTTCTATGCGCCGACCGCCTTCCACGGGGCGCACGTCTTCGCGGGGGTGGTGTGGTGCTTCATCGTGATGAACCGCGCCCGTCGGGGTCGCTACGATGATAACGCCGTCGGTGTGGAAGTCTTCGGCCTGTACTGGCACTATGTCGATATTGTGTGGGTGCTTCTGTTCACCCTGATTTATTTGTTATAGGGGCAAGTGATGGCTGACGAACAAAAACAACCCGAAGAAGAAATCCAACCGGAAGATGCTGTCTCCCGCGAAGAACTGGAAGAAATCGCCGCGTCTGTGCCGCCGCCGGATGAATACCCCAAAGGCCAGGCGGATGAACTAGAAGAAGCCCTGGAAGAAGCCGCCGACGGTGAGCCAGATATTCTGGAAAAAGGCGTCGCCGCCGCTTACCGCGCCACCGAAGAAGCGGAAGAAGCCGCGCCGGTGCAAGCCTTTGACAGCGCGGTATCCGGCATTCAGGCCGCCATCGAGTCCATACCGGGCGCGCCGGAGCATCCGCAAGAAGCCCTGGCAGACGCGCATCTGCACGACACCACCGTGTTATTCGGGCGTACTTTCGACTTCCCGATTTACACGATTGTATTCTTCGCGCTAGGCGCGTTGACCATTATCGAAGTCCTTCTGGCGGAGATTTTATCCGGCGCGGAGGTGATCAAAATTCCAGTTTTGTTGAGCATCGCCACAATCAAGGCGGCGCTGGTGGTCATCTTCTACATGCACCTGAACACCGATAGCCGCGTTTTTG
>DAIMZF010000173.1:0-6341 GCA_036734085.1 Aggregatilineales bacterium | reverse complement strand
CCGCGCTCACCCGGCACAAACGGATGATTCCAGAAGCCAAAGCCCGCCGTGCCGACCAATTCACCCTCCGCACGGGCACGCAGGCTAAAGCGTATGGGCGTAGTGAGCATTAAATCCTCACGGGAGGTATACGAGCTAATCTGTGCATCGTCATAGGTGGAGGGTGATGTCGCTGGCAGGCGTAAAGCATAGCCGCTTGTTGTCGGGCGGACTTCCCCTGCGCCGATAGTCGTTGTGTGGAGGATCATGTCTCGCACCGAATCGGGCGCGGTGGGCTGTCGTTGATGTTCAGAGGTAAGCCGAAGTAGGGCGACGGATCGAGTGTATTCCGCAGGATGGCCTCATTGCGGAAGTCGCCATCATCGTGACTGAGTACAATGCTAAAGTGCAGGTGCATGGCAATCCGTGGCCCACTCCCGCCGTACTCCCCCTGATAGCCAATCAGCGTACCTTGTTCAACAAAGACTTCTGATGTGCCACGCGGGAATTGCGGCTCAATATAGCTGTCTGTGCCGGATTCATCCGCCATGTGAGTGTAATATGTCCAGATGGTACGTCCGGGCTGTAGCGGGTCATCATGCCGGATGATGACCGTGCTTAACCAACTATCCAGACGGGTTAAGTAACCGTCATAGGCCGCTACAATCGGCACTGTGCCGGATGCACCATCGCCAAAAATATCAATCCCGGTATGGCGTGATAGCCCACTATACGGACGGGCGGGGTCTGCATAGAGCAGGCCGATAAAACCCGGTGATGGCAATAAAAACGGCGCGTCAGGACACGGCGCGGTTAGTTCTGTGTAGAGTGCGGAGCGTGCCTGTGGCTGGCGGAGCCATTGCGCGATGTAATCGTTGCTGTCACTATCCGGCCTGATGATGTTAAGATACACAAAAAGCCCTATCGCACCATTGGCGGCGATAAGGCACAGGACAATGAATAACACTTTACGCTTGGGCATCTAACGCTTTTCGATAATTTCCTGACCAACTGCCAATTCCATCGCATAGCGTTTCATCTTCGCTTGGGGCGCGTTGATAATCCGCACGATTTGGTCACGGTATTTGGCCGCCGCAACGACCACAAGTGCGGAACTGGATGGAGGCATCACATCCAGAATTTGCTTGAATGTGCTGTTTTTAATGCCGGAGTCAATCGCGCCTGCGACCGCACCGCCGGTCATCGCGCCGACTGCCGCGCCTAAGCCCGCGCCCACAGCCGCCCCGACGATGCCGCCACCCGGCCCTAGTGCCAAGCCCAACAACCCGCCGAATATCACGCCAATTTGCCGACCTTCGCGGCCTTCCAGATCGTCTTCTTCCTGTACAGTGGTTTTGCCGTCCTTATCCTTGACCAGTACGCCCGCATCAATGGCGTGCAACTCATTGCGGATGTGCGCGGCGCGCATCTCTTGATAGCGGGCGTCGGCCTCTTTGGGATGGATGTAAAGCGCGACAATCATCTCTAGTTGTTCGTTCATGCGTGGCTCTCCGTTCGTTATTTTGGGCTTGTTACTTTCTCATTATAACGGATTAACGAACGAGAGAACCCCTAAGAATGTGTGGGGTAGGTGGCGGATGGCCGCTTACCCCAAAATTTGCTCACTGCGGTCTATGCTCCCTACGCTGTAATATTTTGCGTCGGGGTGATGCGTGAAGATGGCCGCCGTGCTTTGCTCCGGCATAATCTGGTAACTCTCTGTCAGCGTCACGCCGATTTCTGCTAACTGTGGCAACAGCCGCCACACAATTTCATGGTCGGATAGCTCCGGGCAGGCAGGATACCCCCAGCTATAACGCTTGCCTCTGTTGGCCGGGATGCCCAGTTCGCGCCGGATGTGATTCGTCATAAAGTTCGCGGTGGCTTCTGCGGTCTGCACGGCTAACCCATGAAAGAAATACGCTTCGCTGTAGTTATCCGCATTTTGCAGAAGTGCAAACGCTTCGTCGGCTTCCTCACCGGCGGTTACAGCCTGCAACTGCACCACGTCGATTAATCCATCGGCTACAGGGGCGTAATAATCACTGATGCACAGATATTCCCCACCCGGCTGACGCGGGAATGTGAAGCGGGCGACCTCTACTTTTTTCCCGTCTGCGGTGTATTGCGCCGGGTCGTAGATGATGAGGTCGTCGCCGTCGCTGTTGGCCGGGAAGTAACCGTAAACCGCTTGCGGGCGCAGGCTCTTGGTACGGATGGCTTCGCGGCTCATGCGGTCTAGGCGTGTGCCAAACTCTGCCTGTATTTTCTCCCAGTCTTCGCCCTGTGCGTTTTTTGCGCCCCAACTCAGCCGGAATAGCTCCGGTTTGTGCAGATGTTGTAGCACAATCTCTAGCGGCATGTACTCCACCAACTTACTCCCCCAAAACGGCGGTGTCGGGATGTTCGCGGCAGGCTTCACCGTTTTTTGTGAACTGGTGGCGACGTTAGCACGCTTGGGGCGCACTTTTTCCAGTTCGGTATAAGCAGAGTCAATGACTTCCGTCAAGAAACTATCGTAATCATCGCTGACGAGCCTATCCATCACGGATAACCCCTCGAACGCATCCGTACAATAAAACACACCCGGCGCGTATGGCTCACCCGTCTCATCTAAGAACAGAATACGCCGCCCGAAACGGCGGTTAATGGCCGCGCCACCCACCAGCACTGGATAGTTAAGGCCGCGCCGTGCCAGTTCATTGATGACGAGCGGCATCTGCTTGGATGTGCTGACCAGTAACGCCGACAGGCCGATAGCATCCGCGTTGTACTCGATGGCCTTCTCGATGATGGTATTCACCGGAACCTGCTTGCCGATGTCGTGCACGGTGTAGCCGTTATTGCTAAGGATGGTTTTGACAAGGTTCTTGCCGATGTCGTGTACATCGCCGTAGACGGTCGCCAGCACTACCACGCCTTTTGTCGAGCCTTCCACTTTTTCCATGAATTGCTCAAGGTAAGCAACAGATTTCTTCATCGCTTCGGCGGATTGCAACACAAACGGCAGAATCAACTCGCCCGCGCCGAACTTATCGCCCACTTCCTTCATCGCAGGGAGCATAACGTTATTCAGCACGCCGACGGCATCCTGCCGTGTCAGGCAGTCGTCAATCAGGGCTTCTACACCTTCTTTTTTGCGGTGGACGATTTGCCAGTGCAGAGCTTGTTCACTGGTCATGTCGGCGGTGGGGTCTACTTGCTCACGTCCAGTGAATTCCACCGCGTTTTCCTCAAAGTATTGGATGAAGCGCGGCAGGGCGTCCGGGTCACTGTTGAAGATGAGGTCTTCCGCGATTTTGCGTTGGTCTTGCGGGATTTCCGCATAGGGGGTGATGTGCGCCGGATTCACAATCGCCATATCCAGCCCGGCTTTGACTGCATGGTACAAAAAGACGCTATTCAGCACGCCCCGCGCCGCTTCGCCCACACCAAAGCTGACATTGCTGATGCCAAGCGCGGTCATCACGCCGGGAATTTGTGATTTAATCAGGCGGATTCCCTCAATCGTTTCAATCGCATCATTACGCAGTTCTTCCTGCCCGGTTGTGAGGGGGAAGGTGAGCGCATCATAGATGAGGTCTTCCGGTGATAGGCCGTAGTCATCCACCGCAATCTGTGTGATGCGTTGGGCAATCTCCAGTTTTTTCTCGCGGGTGTGCGCCATGCCATCCTCATCAATAGTCATACTGAGGACTGCCGCGCCGTGCTTTTTGACGATGGGCAGAATGGCGTCGATGCGCTCGCGCCCGTTTTCAAGGTTATTACCGTTAATAACGCCGCGTCCCGGATACAATGCTAGCGCGGCTTCCGCAACGTCAATTTCCGTTGTGTCGATAATCAACGGCACAGTGACCGCCATCGACAGCTTTTTAACCAATTGTTCCATCATAACGCGCTCGTCGTCGCGCTCGGTGACAGCCACACAGACATCCAGCATGTGTGCGCCGTTTTCTACCTGGTCGACCGCAATCTGCACGATGCTATCGTAATCATCCGCCAACAACAGCCGCTTAACCTTGCGGCTCCCCTGGCTGTTGACGCGCTCGCCAATTAACGTGGGGCCGGGGTCTTGTATCATGCGGGCGGCGGTCATGCCGGACGATGCCTGCGGCTCGTAGATGGGTTCACGCTGTTTGGGTGGCGTGCGGCGGACTTCCGCACCGAGCTTGATTTGACCGAGATATTCTTCGTAGGTGAACCCGTTGATTTTTTCATACAACTTCGCAAGATGCGCCGGGCGCGTACCGCAACACCCGCCGACCACATTCACGCCCCAACGGGTGAATTCACTCACCATATCGCTGAATGGCTCCGGTTCCATCGGGTATACGGCTTCGCCATCCACGTTGATAGGCAATCCGGCATTCGGCAATACGCTGATGGGCAACCGGGAACGTTCCACAAGATACTGGATGGGCTGACGCATATATTCCGGCCCGGTGGAGCAGTTCATGCCGATAGCGTCAATGGGCATACTCTCCAATGTGACAAGTGCCGCCGCAATATCCGTGCCGAACAGCATCCGTCCGCTAACGTCCAGCGTGATTTGTACCTGTAGCGGCACGCGCACGCCTGCATCCGCAAAATAGCGATTAATGCCATAGACGGCGGCCTTGACCTCTAAAATATCCTGGCTGGTTTCCACCAGCAGTAAATCCACCCCGCCTTCAACCAGGCCTTGAGCTTGTTCGTAAAACAAATCCGCCAGTTCATCGAATGTGACATTGCTCAGGTCAGGGTCGTTGCCGCTAGGGAGCTTGCCCGATGGCCCGATGCTTCCGGCCACAAAGCGCGGAATCCCGGTTTCTGCTTGCACCTTGTCGCAGGCACGCCGGGCGACCTGGGCGGCGGCGTGGTTAATTTCCAGCACGCGCTCACCCAGTCCGTACTCGGCTAACGTCCAACGGTTGCCACGAAACGTATTCGTCTCCACGACTTCGCTCCCTACAGTGAGGAAGGACGTATGAATCGCTTCGATAATCTCCGGGCGGGTGATGACGAGATAATCCACACAGCCTTCGTACTGCTGGCCGCCGTAGTCTTCTATGGTCAGGTTGTAATTCTGGATGCTTGTGCCCATCGCGCCATCGAACAACACCACATGGTCTGCGATGGCATCCAGATAGCGGCGGTTGGTAAACGTGCGCTGGTGGTGACTTTGTTGGGTATCGGCTGTCATTGTGAAATCGGGTTCTCCCTATAACTGATGTTTATTAACCGTGTTGCGACAATTACGCGGGTGATGGCGTGCTCTAAAAAATGCTTATTGCATATTAAAATTGACTGACCCAATGGTATCTAAACAAAAAACACCCTCCCGCATAATGGAAAGAGTGTGCGCTCAGGTGTTATCGCTCTTTGCACTCATTTCCCAGACCTGCGGCCTGCCGGATGTAGCACCTTTCCGAGCCTTCGGCGGTTGCTGTGGGGTCTTTAAGCCGGTTCTTTCGCCCACTCTGTATGAGTATAAACGTATCGTAGCAGGCATCCTACAGGCTGTCAATCTCCCACCCGAACGGGTAGGGCATAAAACCGCCTGCATGGGCGGCGTGTGACCCCTGTGCTTTATGGCACACTGAATACACACCCACAATGACCATCGTTCGCAGATTTAGCGAAAAGGAAGACCTATGACAAACTTACAAGATTTATCCAACGGTTTAGCGGATGTTGTCGCCAACATTACCCCCAGTATCATCCGCGTAGAGGGGCGTAAACGCATTGCCGCGACGGGTGTCGTGTGGCAATCAGGCGTTATCGTCACAGCGAGCCATGTTATCCGCCGGGATGGTGATTTGACTGTCGGCTTAGGGGATGGCGCTACCGCGACGGCCTCACTGGTTGGGCGCGACGAGCAGAACGACATTGCTGTTCTGCGTACCGAAGCAACAACCCACCCCGCGAAGTTAGCGGATTCTCCCGCCCGCGTCGGCAATATCATCCTTGCGCTAGGGCGTCCGGGTGAAGGCGTCCAGGCGACATTCGGCGTGATTAGCGCCATTGGCACAGGCCGTAATGAGGGTGTCATCCAGACCGATGTCACCATGTATCCCGGCTTCAGTGGCGGGCCATTGGTAGATGTTCAGGGGGCGATACACGGCATGAACACCAGTGGATTTCGTAGTGGGGTGAGCATCGCCATCAGCACGGCGGTGATTCAAAACACAGTGGATATGCTCCTCGCACATGGCAAGATGAAGCACGGGTGGCTGGGCGTCGGTTCGCAAGTCGTGCGCCTGCCGGAAGCCGTCGCGGAATCACTCGGTCAAGAGACTGGCTTAATCCTTGTTTCGGTGGAAGCAGGTAGCCCGGCAGAGCAGGGCGGCTTGCTCATCGGGGATGTGCTGGTGCATATTGAC
>DAIMZF010000172.1:0-6350 GCA_036734085.1 Aggregatilineales bacterium | reverse complement strand
GGACGCATCCGCCAGCAGGTTAAACACCTGGTCGCCCTGCTGGAAGACATCATGACGATTAGCCAGGCGGAGACAGTCGGCATCAACCGGGCGGATAAACGAGTCAGGTTATCCAGCTTTTACATGATGATCAAACGCGATATGGAACACCTCATCCCACCGGGACGAAAGTTCGTCTTTAACGCGCCGGATGTTGACCAGACCGCACAGATGGACGAGAAGCTCATCCACCAGATGATTACCAACCTGGTATCCAACGCGCTCAAATATTCCCTTGCGGATAGCGTTGTGGAACTGACCCTACAAGCCGACGGGCACGACCTGATTATCATAGTGCGCGATGAAGGCATCGGCATCCCGGCGGCGGCCTTGCCGCGTTTGTTCGATGCTTTTTACCGGGCGGATAACGTCGGCGCGATTTCCGGCACGGGATTAGGCTTGGCAATTGTCAAGCTCGTGGTAGACTTGCATCATGGCAAAGTGAGCGTCCATAGCTCGGATAACACCGGGACAACCTTCACTATACGCCTCCCCATTTTGGTGAAAGAGAAAGCGTTACCGAAAGATGCCCCCTAGCCCCCGCCTGATGTTTTTCACACCCCGTCACCGCCGCTTTCATGCGTTTATTGTGCTGTGCCTGTGTCTGATTATCCCCCTGCCATCGACTACTATCGCCCAAGACTCGCCAGAGCAACCCGACGAGATAACCCTGCCCTTGCTCCGCTATGGGCAAGTCATCACAGGGAGCATTGGCAATAATGAGCCGCGTGTGGTTTACGCGCTGGAGGCGCTGAGGTGCGATTTTGTCTCTGTGCGCGTCCGTGCTACCGGTGGCGACCTTGACCCCGTGATGCTCATTGTGGCGGATGACGGCCAGGCGATTTTCGCCCGTGATGATGCCAACGGCACGCAAGACATCCTCTTCGAGCCGCTAGCCATCCCGCGTACCGGGCGTTATGAAGTTGTCGTCGGGCGCTTTGGTTATGGATTGGGCACAACCTCCGGCAATTTTGAGCTAGAGATTAACCGCATCGGCAACGGCAGTAACCCCAATTGCGCGATGCGCTATGGAGACACGGTGTTCTATGCCATCACGCAGGAAGAACCGGAAGTCATCTATAGCTTTCGCGGGCAACAGGGCGACATCATCAGCGTGACCATGCAACGCCGTAGCGGAGACTTAGACGCTTACATCAAAATTGTGGACTCCTTCGGCGTTATCCTGGACTTCAACGATGACCGCATCGGCGGCAATACCAAAGACGCCGCCATTGATGCTTTTGTCGTCCCGGAGGACGGCACTTACTTTATCTTTGCCACGCGCTACGGGCAACGCTCCGGGCCGAGTACGGGCAATTTTTCACTCAGCCTGCGCGAAGGGCAGTTCAGCGGCTTGGGGAATACCGCGCAGGCCGCGCTAAGCATTAACTATGACGCCACCGTAGACGGTGAACTCTCCAACGCGCAACCCGTGCGCTATTATCGCTTTCAGGCACGGCAGAACGACCTCATCACCGTAGAGATGACACGCTCCGGCGGGAATTTGGACTCGTTTCTCGTCATCGCTAACGCCAGCCTGCAAGAACTGGTGGAAAACGACGACGCCAACCCCAGCACACAGAACGCCGCCATTGTGGATTGGCTCGTCCCGGCGGACGGAACCTATTACATCATCGCCACACGCCTACAGCGCGAAGCTGGCACAACCACCGGCGGCTATCGGCTATCGCTCCGTAATGCGGGGAACGCCTTTGCGGATGTCCCGGCCAACGTGCGCCGCGTGCGTTATGGCACATCCATCACTGGCACGATTGATGATGTAACGCCTACGATACAATACGCCTTTTTTGGGGAAGCAGGGGATACCGTCCGTGTGACGATGGATAGAAGCAGTGGCAACCTAGACCCGTTGATTGTGCTTCGTAACGCGACTGGCACGGCGCTTGTCAGCGATGATGACGGCGGCATTGACCGCAACGCCCGCCTTGACCGCTTCACACTCCCGGCTTCCGGTGTGTATATCGTGGAGGCCACCCGCGCCGAAGGTGATAATTCCGGCGGCACAGCCGGGAACTTCCTGCTGGTGCTAGCCCAATTATTTGACTAGCCTTTAACCACCCACAACCACATCCACACCTACCCCTGAAAATGAGTGAGGACTAAGCCATGAATTAGTCCTCACTCATCTGTTATTTATCGCAAACTTATGCTTTTTATGCCAATTCTTTATGTGTTTGGGCTAAATTTATCAGTATCGGGTAAGCGTTTTAATAAGTTCAAAATTTATTGAACGTTCTCTTGAATAAAAACCCTGCCCATTTTTACTGTTATGTATAAATGTCATTGTAAGCATTTGTATATTGCGATCTTCAGAAAGGTGTATATCGTATGTTCCCCCCTAGTTATGAGAACCTGTTTAACTACAACATCATGGAGTTTTACATGGTCTCTCACATGCTCACCGTCGGCTACGCAATTATGCTGGCCGCCCTATTTTATTTCGTGCTGACCATCAACACCGTTGCACCGCGCTACCGTATTTCGTCGGTGCTTTCGGTCGTCGTGATGGTATCGGCGGCGCTGATTCTATTCTTCCAACAACAAAGCTGGGAAAACGCATTCATCTGGGACGAAGCCCAACAGGTTTTCACCCGTGATGCCTCCGCTTTGCCCTTCTCCAATGGGTATCGTTACCTGAACTGGCTCATCGACGTACCGATGTTGCTGTTCCAAATCCTGTTTGTGGTCAGCATCACGCCGGAACGCCGCGCCAGTTTACGTAACTGGTTCTTCTTCTCCGGTGCAATGATGATTATTACAGGCTACATCGGCCAATTCTACGAAGTTGCCAGCCTGAACCCGGAGACCGGCGCTTACACACTGGCGTCTACCGAGTTCTACATCTGGGGCTTCATCTCTACCGTGTTCTTCTTCCATGTGTTGTACCTGATGTACCGCATCATCCAGGAAGCCCGCAAGGATTTGTCCCCGCGTGCGGGTGCTGTCATGGGCGCGATTGGCATTTTGTTCTTCGTGTCGTGGTTCCTGTATCCCGGCGCGTACCTGATGCCGCTGTGGGATGTTGGCGCGGCCAGCGTGGTTGGCCGCCAGATGACGTTCACCATCGCGGACGTTGCTTCTAAGGTTATCTACGGTATCCTGCTTACACTTGTGGCGCAAATCCGCAGTGAAGAAGAAGGCTACGTCTACGAGAAAATCGGCGGCGAAAGCAAGGCCGCTTAAGGCCGCTTAAGGCGTAGGTAAAAATTACATCAATAAAATTCACGGGGCATGGTTGCATCATGCCCCGTGATGCGTCCCCGCCACACGCTCGCCCACTTATCATTGAATATCCGCCCCATTCACTTATAATGCGTGGTTGTCCTGGCCGCCCCTAGAGCAAACCGGAGTGACCCCGCTTGAAGTTAACCCACAGCTTAAAAAAGCATCGCCTGCTCGCTTTGCTTTTACTCATCTACACGGCGACAGCGTGCTATTACGCGGTCAGCACGCCGCTTTATGAAGTCAGCGATGAGCTATGGCATTACCCGATGGTGCAATATCTGGCAGATAACCGCCTGTCGCTCCCCCCGCAAGATGCAGACGATCCTGGCCCATGGCTTCAACAAGGGAGCCAACCGCCGCTTTATCATATGCTGGCCGCCGTGCTTACCGCATGGATTGACACCAGCGATTTAGACGAAGTACGCCGCCTTAACCTTCACCCGGATTTTGGCATCGTCCGGCCAGACGGCAACGCCGCCGTTGTGATGCACAATTGGGAACGGGAGCAATTCCCGTGGACGGGCGCGGCCTTAGCCACTTATCTAGCGCGGTTTTTTTCGGTGGCGCTCAGCATCGGCACGGTGTTTGTGACGTATGCCACCGTCCGCACGGTCTTCCCGGATGAGCCAGCACTGGCGCTGGGCGCGGCGGGGGTTAACGCCTTCCTGCCGATGTTCCTGTTCATCAGTGGCGCGGTGAACAACGATAATCTATCCAACCTGCTTGGGAATTTACTCGTCCTGCTGTTGCTGGTCACGCTCCGCAACTGGCAGACTGTGAACTGGCGGCATTACGCCGTTTTAGGCGTCGTCACGGGCGCGGGCATTTTATCCAAGCTGAGCATCGGCTTTCTAATTCCGTTGGTGGCGCTGACGTTGCTTCTGGTCAGCCTGCGCCGCCGGGATTGGCGGCCACTCATCGTCGGCGGTGTCATCAGTGGTGGCCTGACAATCCTCATTGCGGGGTGGTGGTACTGGCATAATTACCAGCTTTACGGCGACCCGACCGGGCTTGACCGCTTTCTGGATATTGTGGGGCGGCGGGCTGTCCCGGCGGATTTAGCGCAACTGTGGACAGAACGCAACAGCTTTTTACAGGCGTTCTGGGGCATGTTCGGCTGGATGAGCGTGCCCATGCCGCAATGGATTTATACCCTGCTCAACGTGTTTGGCGGCGTCGGGCTTGTCAGTGGCATGGTGTATCTGCTACGGCAGGCGATAGGCCGCCGTTGGGGTTGGGAACAATGGACGCTGGCACTGTTGACGGTGTTGTGGCCGATACTCACGTTTGTTTCCTACCTCCAGTGGACGAGCGTCACGCCTGCTTCACAAGGCCGCCTCATCTTTGTCGCGCTGTCGTCCATCTTATTGTGGATGGTGTGGGGGTATCTGTGGCCGTTGCCGCGCCGCGTTCGCCCGGTGGTGGTCGGCGTGATGGTTGGCGCGTTTGCCCTGCTCGCATGGTACGCGCCCGACAACATCATCCGCCCGGCCTATGCCAAGCCATCCGCCGTTACCGTTGACGAGCAAACCTACCTCACCACACTCAGCGACCCCAGTGGCGCGGATTCCTTCTCACTGTTCGCGCCCGTCGTCCAGACGCCGGAAGTCCTGCCCGGCGATTATGTCCTGCTGGATGTCGTCATGCAGACCGAGCAAAGGCCAGAGCGTGATTGGAGTGTGTTTGTGCATCTTGTTTCGGCGGATGATGTTATCGTCGCCCAACGGGATGTTTACCCTAATTCCGGACGCGGGTCGATGCTCACGACAGAGATCAACGCCCCGTTCGCGTGGGATAACTTCGTAGCTGTTCGCATCCCGCCGGGCGCGTATACCCCGATGACGTTAAACGTGGTCATGGGTCTGTACGACATCCGCACGGGGGAGCGCATGACCAATGGCAACGGCACAGACCGAATCGTTATCGGCAAAGTGGATATTAAGCCGCGCCAAAACCCGTTTAATGTGCCGAATTACATTTCCATCAACTTTGATAACCAGATTGAACTCATCGGCTACGACCTGAACACACTCAGCGCGCAACCGGGCGATACGGTAGAGCTTACGCTGTATTGGCGGTCGCGGCGGCAAATGCGCGAAGACTGGATTGTGTTCGCCAATATCATCGACCCGGAGACGTTGACAAAGTACGCGGACAGTAACGCCATGCCCGTAGACTGGACGCGCCCCACCAGCACATGGAGCGTGGGGGAACTGGTCGTGGATACGCATACGCTCACGGTGTACGAAGACGCCCAGCCCGGCCTTTACTGGTTTGAGGTCGGCTTGTTCCAGCAGGACGACAACGGCGAGTTTAAGCGCCTGACCGTGCGTAACACGAATGATACACTGGTGCATCTATCCCGCGTCCGCATTTTGCCATTAGAATAAAGGGGATAGAGATAGAAAGATAACAACACGCATGACCAAGTTCGTCTTCCGCCTGGCGCTCCTGCTCACGCCTGTGTGCGTCCTGCTGATGGGCGGCACGTTGGCACTGGGCGGCGCACGCACGGATAAAATCATCGTGGCCTATGGCTACCACGCGACAGAAGGCCAGCATTATTTTCTGTTTATTGATACCGGGCGCAACTTTTACAACCGCCACACGCCCCCCATCCCGGTATGGCGGCAACCGCTTTTTGTGCCGGGCGGACAGTGGGCGCTCCTGCCCTACGGCACAAGCAACGCGCTGAACATGGGCTACTACAACATGCGCGATGGTACATTCCGCCGTTTGCCGCAGGATTTTAACCTGTGTGTCAACAACATGCACGCCGGACGCATCGCGCCGGATGGCCGCGCGGCGGTCTTCTCCTGCCAGACGAACACCCAAGCCAACCTGCCATCGGATGAGCGCATCGGCGCGACTGTGCTAGACCTGCCCACCGGATACATGAGTTCCGTCATCACAGAGGCGGTGAACGATGTTGTCTGGTCGCCGGATGGCGCTTACTGGATTGCCACAGGCGACAGCCTGCGGGTGTTCAACCGGGAAGGACAGCGCATGATTGCGCCTCTGCGCGGCGTTGCGACGAGTTACGCGGCATGGTCGCCGGATAGCCG
>DAIMZF010000171.1:0-6358 GCA_036734085.1 Aggregatilineales bacterium | reverse complement strand
GCCCCACACGCCCCCTCAGGCCGCCTTCTTCCCATAACTCAATGACGGCAGTCTCCGCAGGGGTGCGTCCAACTTCACTCAGGCCGCCCGGCGTTGCCCAGCGTCCGTTGTCCCGGCGCTTGATGAGAAAAATCTCGTCCTTTTCGTTCAGCACAAACGCATCCACACCGATAGCGGGTGATAGCCGCCCCCACGCCGTTTTATCAAACTCTGCCAGGATTTGCTCCTCAAGGTCTTGTGTGTCGATGAGTACGGCCATCTCTCCGGCAATTTCCAGGATGCGGTGGGCGCGTTCGGCGTCGTAGGGATTATCCGCAAAGTAGCCCTTCATCGTCGCCATGCTCCGTAGTTCATCCGCGATGATGTACAAACGTTGTTTGAGTTCTGACAAGGTGGTTCACCTTTCTTCGGGAGAATTAAAGAGGGGGTTGGGTTGGTTATTTTGTATTGCATGGCTTACGCAATACGGCTTAAGCCATTCGTTATGCTGTGGGCTGTAGTCAGGGCACGATGCGTTGCCGTGCCCTGACCAAGTGCGTTACGTCATGCCAATTACTTATACATCGCCATCACAGCATCGAGCTTGTCCTGTGCCGGACGCGCCAAATCATCGCTGATGGTGGCTAATGAGGTGTCGATGATGCCTTCAATATCGGCTAACGTCGGGCGTGGCTCTTCATAGTAGATAAGACCTGTCAGGAATAGCCCTTCGCGTTGTGCTTCTTCCAGCACGGTCATCGCTTGCAGACGGCTACGCGGGTCATGGTCACGCCCCAACCGCTTCAGGCGGACAATCGTCCCATCGTGCATATCGACTTCGATGATTTCATCTTCCGGCGCTTCATCAATGGTGATTTCCGCTTGCTCTTGCACGTATCCGGGCGAAACTACCTGGATTTCGTGCAGGCTGATTTGATGCTCTTTGCCGTAAGGGTAGCTCTTGGTAGAAGTCGCGTTGTTGTTGAACGTCACACACGGGCTGATGATGTCCAAGACTGCGATACCGTTGTGGTGGATGGCGGCCTGCATCAGTGATTGTACTTGCTTGGAGTCACCGCTAAAGCTCCGCGCAACAAACGTCGCCCCACTGATAATCGCCTCCAGCGCCAGGTCAATCGGCGGCAGGTCGTTCTGGCCGTAATATTTTAGGTATTGGCCTTCGTCCGCCGTCGCGCTGAACTGGCCTTTGGTCAGCCCATAGACGCCGTTATTCTCGATGATATAAACAAACGGCACGTTGCGGCGGATGACATGCTTAAACTGCCCCATGCCGATGCTTCCTGTATCGCCGTCACCACTGACCGCAACACATTTTAGCTCGCGGTTGCCCATCAGCGCACCCGTCACAACAGAAGGCATCCGCCCATGTACGGCGTTAAATCCGTGCGATTTACCCAGAAAATAAGCGGGTGTCTTGCTGGAACAGCCGATGCCGCTCATCTTGATAATTTTGTGTTGCTCAATGCCTAGCTCATAAGCCATGCTGATAATCTGGTTCGAGATGGAGTCGTGGCCGCATCCCGGGCAGAGTGTGCTTTTGCCACCGCGATATTCTTCGCGGGAAAGTCCAAGTGAGTTTGTACGTGCCATAACGTTAAGTCCTTAAGCCTTTACTTCATTCGCTTTGACGTTTTCGACAATCCAACGGGCGGTCATTGGCAGGCCGTCGCCCAATGGTAGAGATGTGACGTGTGTTAAATCCTGTGGGTTTTCCATGCAGATGATTTGATACAGTTGCCCGTCATGGTTGTTTTCGATGATATACAGGCGATCGTACTTCTCGATAAAATGCTTCACATCGTCGGAAAGGGGTAATGCCCGTACACGCAGATAAGCTGTTTCGATGCCATCCTCACGCAGGCGGTCACGCGCTTCGACTAATGCTGGCTCGTTGCTTCCGAATGTAATCAGCGCGATTTTGGCGTCGATGGGTTCATCTACAATCGGCTTAGGCAGGAAGCTACGCACGGTCTGCATTTTGCGCGTCAGGCGGGCCATATTCTTCATCCACACTTCGCTATCTTCGCTGTAGACCGCCATTTCATCGTGCCCGGTTCCCCGTGTGAAGTAAGCGGCGCGGGCATGGTCTGTGCCTGGAATAGTACGATAGGCGATGCCGTCGTTATCGACATCCAGATACCGCCCCCATTTGCCGTGATCATCAATGAACTTTTGCAATGTTTCCGCGTTTAGCACCTTACCACGATTAATAGGTTCAGTGGGGTATTCAAACGGGTCAGCCATCCAGTTATTCATGCCTAAGTCAAGATCACTCAACACAAAGACCGGCCATTGCGCTTGGTCGGCTACGTCAAACGCCCGCCAGCCAAACTCAAACGCTTCTTCCACCGTGCCGGGCAACAGCACAATCTGCCGTGTGTCGCCGTGACCAAGCACATGCGTGAACAACAAATCGCCCTGGCTGGTGCGCGTTGGTAACCCGGTAGATGGCCCCATCCGCACAATATCCCAGATGACACACGGGATTTCTGCAAAATAGGCCAGCCCGGTGAACTCCGCCATTAAGCTGATGCCCGGCCCACTGGTGGCTGTCATGGCGCGTGCGCCCGTGAAGCCCGCGCCTATAATCATCCCGGCGGCGGCCAGTTCGTCTTCTGCCTGCACAATAGCGATGGTGCTTTTGCCTGTTTGGGGGTCTTTGCGGATGCCCTTATGCTGAATCATCGCATCAACCAGGCTGGTAGAGGGTGTAATGGGGTACCATGCGACGACATGCGCCCCGCCAAACAACGCGCCTATGCCCCCTGCTTCGTTGCCTGTGATGAGGATTTTACCTTCGGTCTGGTTGTCATAGGCGAATTCGTAGGGGTCTTCTTTGGTCAGGTTCTCGGTAGCCCAATCATACGCCAGTTGCACGACCTGAAAGTTCATATTGGCAGGTTTTTCCTTGCCGCCGAAGTTATCCATCAGCGCCCGCTTGATTTCTTCTAGCGGAATTTTAAATAGCTGTGCAACCACACCGACATAAGTCATATTTTCGACTAATTTTGTGAAGTCGCTTGGCACATCAGCCTGCTTCATCAGGTCTTTAACGGGCACTTCATACCATGTGATGTCCTCACGGTTGCGCCCCCATTTGTAATCCCCATTGATGATGCATACCCCGCCGGGCGGCAGGTCTTGGATGTCGCGTGCGGCGGTATCTTGGTTATAAGCTACTGCGATTTCTGTTGTGGCACGGCGGGCGGTGTAGCCATCTGCACTGGCGCGGATGGTGTACCACGTCGGCAGACCTTTGATATTTGATGGGAATAGATTTTTGCCATTAACCGGAATCCCCATGTTGAACAGCGACTTCACCAAAACGTTGTTCGACGTTTGGCTACCGGAGCCGTTCTTAGTAGCCACTACAAACGCAAAGTCGTTAACGATTTTACCGTTTTGGCCTGCGCTCTTCTCCTGCGGATTGGTTTGCACATTGATAGCCATAGTGTTCTCGTGTTGTTTCCTTTCTTAAAAGATTTCTTCGTCATAATGGGTTCGTGGTGTCTCATCAAACAGGGGTATCGGGAAGGTAAATAATCTTGTTTGCATAAGAAGGTATACCCATAAAACCCATAACTCTAACAAGGTGACATTGGCCTTGATTCTAGCATAGGGCAAGGGGAATCGTCCATTAAAAGAATCACTGTTTGATTATTGTGGGATAACCGGGTATCAGTCGGTCAAATAACCGTCTTGACGCAGGCGCGCCAAACCGGGATTTTCTTCTTCATCCGGCGCGTTTAACAAGGCATCTTGTATGGCGGCCATCACCCTATCGCGCTCTTCTGCAGTAGGCGGACGACCTGCTTGTTTATACGGTTGCTGTGCAATGAACTGCTGTAGTGCTTCTAGTTGCTCTGGCGCAAGTGCGGCCATCTGCTCTAATAGTGCTTCAATGTCCATATATCTCATCTATCCGACATTATACAAATCTTCTTTTTCTATCTTGCCACTATCCTGTTGAATAGTGCGTTAAGATTCAAGTGTTCGTGCTGTTTTATCCCCACATGACGCCGTAACATGGGCGAATTTTTTCATCTACATCATATTTGAACAATTTTAAATCGTCGTGCGTATATACCTTACATACGGTTGATGAAGAAATTTTCCACATCCAGCAAGAGTCGGCTTTAACGCGGCAAAGTGCTAAATAGGGAGTACACCATGTCAAATTTTAACCAGCAATATCAATTAGACGCTTACCATCGTGCCAACTTACAACAACAGGTAGCCAACGTCCGACGGATTACCAGCATTCAACATGCCCAACCGAACCGTAAGCGCACGCTCCGCTTGGCGGTTATGTACGGCCCGATTCTGCTTCGCTTAGGCAAGCGACTAGAGGCAGTCGGTACGGGGCTTCAAAAACGATACGGTGAATTAAAGCCTGTATCATCCGCCGCCGATGCCGACTGCCAACCCAAACTGGCAGGATAGGTTATCCTAATGCCGCTTGCACATCGTCTATTAAATCGTCGATATGCTCCACGCCGACACTCAGACGTACTAAGCCGGGCGGAACAGCGATGTCACTATCGGCGGTGCTCGCGTGCGTCATGCTGTAAGGATGCTCAATGAGGCTTTCCACACCGCCAAGCGACTCCGCCAGCGCAAAAATTTGTGTTTTGGTACAGATGTCGCGCGCGGTCTGCTCGTCGGCTACGATGAAGCTAATCATGCCGCCTGCATAACGCATCTGCTTTTGGGCAAGGTCATATTGTGGATGGCTGTGCAGGCCGGGATATAACACCTGTGTGACTTTGGGATGTGCTTCTAACATCTGCGCGAGTGCCAGCGCATTATGGCTGTGGCGTTCTACGCGCAGATGCAGAGTTTTGATGCCGCGCAACACCAGAAAGCAATCCATAGGGCCGGGCACAGCGCCAACCGCGTTTTGTAGGAATTTCAGTTGAGTGTATAGCTCATCATCATTCAGGATGAGCGCCCCGCCGACCACGTCACTGTGCCCCCCCAGATATTTTGTGCTACTGTGCATCACAATATCTGCGCCCAATTTTAACGGCTGTTGAATCACAGGGGATGCAAAGGTGTTATCAACAGCGACCATCACACCCGGCGGAGCAAGCTCTGCTAAGGCCTGGATGTCTGCAAGCCGCATCATGGGGTTTGTGGGGGTTTCCAGCCAGAGCAGTTTGGTCTGTGGGGTAAAGGCCGCCTGCACAGCCTCAGTACGGGTCATATCTACCCATGTAAAATGAATGCCATAACGGGCTATGACGCGCTCGAACAGGCGATACGTTCCACCATATACATCATTGCCTACTACAACATGGTCGCCGGGCTTTAGTAAGCGCAGAACAGTATCAATCGCCGCTAGTCCACTGGCAAAGGCTAACCCGTGCTTGCCGCCCTCCAGCGTAGCGAGGCTGGTCTGTAAGGCTGTGCGCGTGGGGTTGTCTGTTCTGCTGTACTCATAACCTGTATGCTCCGACGGTGCTTTTTGCACATAGGTGGATGTCTGGTAAATCGGGGTCATCACTGCGCCGGTGTTAGGTTCCGGCTCTACGCCGCCATGTACGGCTAAGGTGTCAAAACGATGATTGCTCATGCTGTCACTTCTTTCATTTTTCTGGCAAAATCACATATGGATTATAACGACTTCGGAAGACAAATAATATGAGCACGCCACAATTCCCGCATGGTAAACGTGAACAATATCCTGTTGATAACGTCAACGAACTTATCCAAAAACAAACTACGCTTGCAAAGCGCACTGTGGATACTGTCGAAGGTAACATCTGATGGGACGGAGAACAATTGCTATTTCCGCGCTGGTTGTGACGTTGGTTTTGATCGCTGGTGGCTTGTTTGTATGGGCTAATTCCCAAACACCGCCCGACCCGGAAGGCTTTCCGCGCCCTACCAACACCCCAACAGATTTCAACGCTGATGTTCGCATAACGTCTCCACGAGATGGCGCGATACTGTATGCCGAAGCTGTCACCGTGCGCGGTGTATCCTCTGCTCCCAGCCGCTTTCGGGTGGAAGTCGTCGTTGACGATGCGATATTGGTAAGTGGCATCGTGGAAGCCCAAGCGGGCGATTGGGCAATTGAGCTACGCCATGCCTATGACGGCGACCCTATAGAGGCCATTATTCGCGCTGTGCCTATCCGCGCTGAGGGTGAATATCAAAGTGTGTTGGTTGCACTTAGCCGCATCACAGAGCGTCCACAAGGGGCGTTCGGTCGGGTGGATGCCCCTATCATGGGTGCGGACATCGGCGGCGATTTTATCGTGGTGGAAGGCCGTGCGTCTGGTATCCCCAATAACGTGTTAACAATCCGTCTGGCGGATGATGGCGGCCTGACCATTGACGAACGTATTGTTTT
>DAIMZF010000170.1:0-6535 GCA_036734085.1 Aggregatilineales bacterium | reverse complement strand
AATGTGGGTGATATTGGCTTCCCGGATATACTCCAACCCTTTAATGTCTTTGATATTACTGGCCCGACAGTTCTTGCTGGTGGTGAGATGGTGGTCTATTGGCCGATATGGGAACGCTGGCCGGTTCAGCCTGCAATCCCGGCGCAAGTGACCTCTTTACAAGCAAGTTTTGAACAAGGCATCACTTTAAGCGGATATGATACTGAAGTGATGGCGGATGGCTTCCGTGTGGATTTGTGGTGGACGGCGAGCGCGCAACCACGCGGCGATTATACGGTATTTGTGCATGTGCTGGACGCTCAAGGCGAGACTATCAGCCAGAGCGATAGCCGCCCGCGTGAAGGACGTTTTAATACGACGTGGTGGCGAACAGGCGATATTATCCCGGATTGGCGCTTTATCCCGATGAATACCGAGAGCTTAGATGACATCGCCGGGTTACGCATTGGCCTATACCCCACAGGTGGCGGTGCGCGTCTGCCGTTACAGGACGCGCCATCGGCTGAACCAGACACTGTGACTATCTTGTTCGACACGCAATCCTGAGTCTTACGTGAAACTTTCGCGCTTTTAGTGACTAGTTTGTTAGACTTACTAACGCAATATTCTATTTCATCAAGAGGAGGCAAGTTATGAAATATAATCGTTTAGGTGACAGCGGCATGAAGGTAAGCAACATCTCTATTGGAGGGTGGATCAACTTCGGCGAAGGCAAGATGGCACAGAAGAACGCCCGCGAAGTGATTAAGACCGCCTACGATAGCGGCATGAACTTCTTTGACATTGCCGATATTTACGAGCGGGGCGCGGCAGAAGAGCAGATGGGCGTGGCGCTTAAGGACTATCCACGCCATACGCTTGTGATTTCCAGCAAAGTTTTTTGGCCGATGAGTGACGATGTGAATGATCGCGGTCTGTCGCGTAAGCACATCATGGAAAGCATCGACAAGACGCTTAAGCGCATCGGCACAGACTACCTTGATATTTACTTCTGCCACCGTGCCGACCCGGATACCCCTATGATTGAAACCGTGCGGGCTATGAACGATTTGGTTAATCAAGGGAAAGTGCTTTACTGGGGAACTTCCGAATGGGAAGGCTCGCAAATCGCGGAAGCCTACGAGCTTTGTATGCGCTACGGTTGGCACTTGCCCAAAACTGAGCAACCGCAATATTCCATGCTGTACCGCGACCGGGTAGAGAAAACGATCCTGCCTATCACCCACCCACGCGGCATCGGCCTTGTGGTGTGGTCGCCATTGGCGATGGGGATGCTAACAGGTAAATACGACAACGGAATACCGGATGATTCCCGGTTTGCCAAAGAAGAATGGGCGGCAGGGCGGTATGTCAACGATGCAAACGTAGAAAAAGTGAAAGCATTGAAGGCGATTGCCGATGATTTGAACATCACGCGGGCACAGTTGGCATTAGCATGGTGCTTGCGTCAACCGGGCGTAAGCAGTGTTATCACTGGCGCGACCAAGCCGGAACAAGTGGTGGATAACGCTAAAGCAGGTGATGTAGAACTCAGCGCGGATGTTATCGAAGCGATTGAGAACATCCTTAACCCAACAGAGGCTGAGGCCGCCGACTAACTAAAGTCTTGTCGTAAAAGGCGGCATGTTATGAGATATTGCCGCCTTTCTTCGCACGCTACTTACTCCACTGCTTCGCCCGGTGATGTAGGGTGATAGTCGTCTAAAATTGACCTGCCGATAAACTCCCGCAAAAGTGATGTATCCGGCACAAGCTCCATGTGATGTGGCTGAAGCGGGCGCACCCAATTCAAAAATGATAATAGACGCTTGGCTTCGATGTGAGGCGGCGTGTGTGGCTCCACCTGAAGCAGAAGCGGCTCCGCATAGGGCTTGAGCGCGGCTAGTTCATACACCAATGCGCTGTTGAACATGCTGTCCGCATTTTCCTGATATGGGAAGATATTCTTACGTTCACCGCGCCGCACGCTCCCCCAACGTTCCAGCGTTTGGGTGGCGTTGTAGCCGCGTGTGCGGGCATCCCGCACGATACGCCGCAGAAGACGTACATCTGTGGTAGGGACGCGGTTATGTAAATCCACATTAAGTTGTGTCAATGCGGAGACATACACCCTATGGACACGCTCATGCGGTAGACCGGGTAATAAATTGGGGTTTAAGCCGTGTATGCCTTCCACAATGAGGATTTGATTTTCGCCTAATTGGGCGGGGCGGTCGGGGATGCTCTTGCCCGTGTGGAAGTCGAAACGCGGTAACGTCACGGTCTGCCCGGCAGTTAACGCTTGCAGATGCTCATTGAATAAATCCAGGTTGATGGCTTCCAGTGCTTCAAAGTCATACTCCCCGTTGATGTCGCGTGGGGTGTGTTCACGGTCTACAAAGTAGTTGTCAAGCTCTAGCGTAAAAGGGCGCAACCCGTGCGCTAATAGCTGAATGGCTAATCGCTTGGAAAAGGTCGTCTTGCCGGATGATGACGGCCCAGCGACTAACACCAGTCGTGTTTCTTCAGTGGTGTGCCTGTGCCGGATTTCCCCCGCGATACTGGCGACGTTTTGCTCGTGCAGGGCTTCCGCGACAAGTATGATCTCATTCAGTCGCTTGTCTTCCCCCACGACCCGATTTAGCCGCCCAATGTCCTCAATGCCCATGCGGAGCAACCACTCATCTGTTTGGTCAAAGACGCGGCCTAGCTTTTCATAGGCGCGGATGGGGCGTAATGCCGTCGGTGATTCCTTGCGTGGATACTGTAGGATGAAACCCGTCCGAACCCATAGCAGACGAAAGTGCTTTAAATACGCAGTTGATGGTAACATATAACCATAATTGGTATCCTCATAATTGCGTAAGTTGTAGAGGGTGAGCGTGGGGCGGGTACGTTGCTCCAATAAACGGATTTTATCCATCTCGCCACGTTGCGCGAAGATACTACGAAGTTCTTCTAATGGGACTGTTCGCTTAATGATGGGTTCATCGGCCTGCACGATGACGCGCATACGTTCCTCTAGTTGCGCGAGTTCCTGTATAGTAAAAGGTGTTGCATCTAAGCGAGTGCAGTAAAAACCGCCATCTGGCACAGCGTAACGCACGCTGACCTGGGCTTCCGGCCATAGCTCATGCGCGGCAGTCACCATCAGTAAGACAAGTGTACGGCGATAAATGCGTCCGCCATCACTGGTATTCAGTAAGATGGGCGCAAGCTGAACATCATATAAGATAGGGTAATCCAGTTCACGTAGTTGGCGGTTAACCAGCGCACCCATCAAGGGGGCGGCGTATGGCTCGTGTTGTGCGGCGACGTTGAGGTATTCGCCGGCTGTCGCGCCGATTTTGCCCTCCAGTACCATGCCGGAAGGCAACGTGACGCGGGCGTGTGTGCGTGTGTTTGATAGTTGAATCGTGTTATCTGGCATGGGAGTATCGGCCTTTTAATGCTTGCAAGATATCTAAAAAATTATGAAATTTATGCCTTTACAGCTAATTCATGATACAATAACCAACGTCAAGGGGAAACGTTTAGTCTATGTCTAACCCAAACGATGAACACAACAAAAACGCAACAGATAATGCAGAAGAGCAAGAAAATTTAGATAGTGAAACCAAAGAGAATAATATGATGCAACCGCCACCTACCAAACATGACGGTGATACTGCTATTTTGCCTGCTGGCGCGCTTAAAAATCTGCGCCGTAATAGTGGCCTGAACCTTAAGCGTTATACAGATTCCCTAAATGCCAAGCACGAAATTGTGCTGTTGATACGCGGCATTGTGGAGCGCGTAGAGTTGGAAGAGGGTGATAAGCTGGTGTTAGGGCGTCTGGATGGTCGAGCACGTCAGCGCATCGACATGGATTTAACCCAATATGGTGCGGTGGATAGGGGTGTTTCTCGGGAGCATTGCAGTTTGCACCTGAAAGATAAAAATGTTTTTATTACGGATTTGGGCAGTACCAACGGCACGTTCATCAATAGCAAAAAACTGGACATCAATGTTCCAACGCAACTGCAAAAAGGGGATGAACTGATACTGGGTCGTTTGATTGTGCAGGTGCTCTTCCGGTGATTGCAGGGCGGGCATCTGCTATAATCCCCTAAACAGGGAGATTATTGCACATGTCCATATCGTATCAAACCTACTTAAAAGAAATCCTGATTGACGAAACCACGCTTCAAAACCGTGTGCGTGAACTCGGCGCGAGCATCAGCGCGGACTACGCGGACTGCCAAGACCTCATTCTAATCTGTATTCTTAAGGGTGGCGTCATGTTTTTGACTGACCTCACACGCCACATTGATGTCCCCCACGAAATTGATTTTATGGCGGTCTCCAGCTATGGTAAAGGCGTTCGTAATTCCTCCAAGACCGTGCGTATTGACATGGATTTAACCGCAGAACTTACCGGGCGACACGTCCTCATTGTAGAAGACATTATCGACAGTGGCTACACGCTGGAATTTGTCCTGCGGATGTTGCAAGCTCGCAAACCGGCCAGCCTCAAACTGTGTACACTGCTCAATAAACAATCCCGGCGGGAGATAGAAATACCGGTGCATTACACCGGCTTCGAGATTGAAGACCGTTTTGTATTCGGCTATGGGCTGGATTTAGACGAGAAGTTCCGCAACTTGCCGTTTGTAGGCGTGGTGGATTTAGACGCGCTAGGGGGATAAGCCGATGAAACCAGATATGACTCCGCGCACGCCACGTCGCCCACTTGTGTGGCCGGATGGTGTATTCGATTTACGAGATGAAGCCGGGCTAGAGGATGAAACGGTGTATATCGTCGGCGGGGCCGTCCGCGATGCCGCCTTCGGTTTGCCCATCCACGACCTGGACTTAACCACACCCTCCAACCCCATTAAAATTGCGCGGCGCATCGCAGATGCTTTTAATGGGGATGTGTACGTGATGGATGCGGAACGTGGTGTCGCCCGGGCGATGATTGACCGCCCCGACGGACATTATGTGATTGATGTGACGGCCTTCCGTGGGCCGGACTTGCTGGCTGATTTAACCGACCGGGATTTTACACTGAATGCAATGGCGGTCGACCTGCGCAGTGAACTTAGCCAGGTGATTGACCCGCTAGGCGGCGAAACAGACTTATTTGACAAAGTTATCCGGCGGTGTAGCCCGCTTGCCTTAGCCGATGACCCCTTACGTGCTTTGCGGGCCATACGCCAAAGCACCAAGCTAAACGCACGCATCGAGCCAGAAACACTGGCAGACATCCGTGCGGTTGTGCCTTATCTTGTGGATGTTTCCGCAGAACGTGTGCGTGATGAATTTTTCAAAATCCTGCATTTAAACAGGGCTTCGACGGCCTTACGCATCGCGGAACGTTTAGGCTTGCTGGACTACATCTTGCCGGAACTCATCCCTCTGCGCGATATTATCCGCCAGGACGAAAGCCTGTGGGATACTACGCTGTATGCTGTAGAGAAATTGCACGGCATCCTCAGCATCATCAGCCCGCGCCGCACGGATGCAACCGCCGCCGTTTTTGACTTTGGCATGGTGGTGATGGCGCTGGATAAGTTCCGGCAGGAATTACATCAACATATTGAAGTCATCTGGCCGGATGAACGCACACACAAAGCGTTGTTATGCCTGTCGGTGCTTTTGCATCGCACCGCACAGCCCCACACAGAGCTAGACCTCAGCGTGATGGTTGAAGAACGGGCACGGTCACTCCGCTTGAGTGTGGATGAAATCCGCCGCTTGAAGCTTATCGCCGTACATCATGCCGCGCCCTTGCAAGTAGGCACGGATGATTTATCTGTGCATCGTTACTGGCAGACTTATGGCGAAACAGGTGTGGATTTATGCCTGGTGGCGATGGCCGTCTACCTGGCGGAACAAGGCCGTTACATCGACCAGGACGCATGGATAGCCCTGCTGGAGCGTTTGCGCGTGGTGCTTTATGCCTATTATGTGCGCTATGAGGAAGTCGTCGCGCCGCCGCCCTTGCTGGATGGTGATAGGCTGATGCAAGCCCTGAGCCTGAAGCCCGGTAAGCAGATAGGCGACCTGCTGACGCTTATCCGCGAAGGTCAGGTCACGGGCGAAATCCGCACGTTGGACGATGCACTGGCTTTAGCGCGTGCTAAAATTAACCCATCAATTTGACCCGATTTATCGAGAAGACAACCGATGACAAATCCTGATAACAAGCGGTTTGCTCTGCGTGCTAACATTTTTGTTTTACGTCTGGCGCGGAATTGGCTAAAAATCGCGCTGATAATCCTGAGCATCTATGTGGCTCTGCCTTTCATCGCTCCTACGTTAATGCGATTGGGCATGGAAGGCCCCGCCCGTGCTATTTATACGATTTATACGCCATTTTGCCACCAATTACCGTTCCGTACCTTGTTTTTATATGGGGAACAACCCGCTTATCCGCGTTATAACGTGCCCGGCACCGGGTTACGGCCATTTGAAGACTACGTCGTGGGCGATAGTCGGTTCGCCGATGTGGATATTTACGGCTTTGATATTGATTTGCTCAACGCCGGACGCGGATTTTATGGTAATGAGC
>DAIMZF010000169.1:0-6581 GCA_036734085.1 Aggregatilineales bacterium | reverse complement strand
AAATCCATTGAGTCGGTGACCATATTAAACCCTGTGCCGATCTTAAGGTGCTGGCCGTTGTCATCACAGACCACTGTCCGGTTAGGCTGTAGAGTACCAGTTGCTCATCACTGATATAGCCGAAGCGGTCACCTGCCGCAGAAATCGCTACGTCTTCCAGCGCGAATGTATTAAAATTTCCTATCACCGCGCCGTTGCGGTCAAAGGCTGTCCATGTCCAACGTTCACGCGGAACTGATGGGTTGATGGCTTCCTGTACTGTGAAAGATAGGCCATCCACGCCCGCATAAGTACTCACTAGCCGAACAGGTTGTGATGCAACAGGCGTCATGCCACTTTGTAAATCCAGCAAAGACCAGCCACCCCCTGCAAATAAGCCAAGTGTCAATGGCATATTACTCATCCAGACATAATCCTGAACAAAATTGCCGAAGTCACCAATAACATATTCATAGCGGACTGCGCCATTGGTAGCATCATAGACCGTTAATGTTTGTAAAGGATTGCCTTCAGGCGAAAAATCAATGCGCGTGGTGGAGATGCCCCCATCGCCCCATCGCGGCACATCCAGATAAAACCCGCCATCCTGAAAGCCCGGTGGCAACGGGTCAACAAGGGTACGTGTCAGGCGTGTATCGAGGTCATAGACCACCAGTTGATAGCGGTAATCTGGCAGATACAGTTGTGTCCATGCTAGTTGGCGGCTATTGGGCGACCATACCGGCGTACTCCGTTGAATACCGACCGCCTCAAATTCACGGATGCTGGCCCCTGCCGGTTGTGCCGCAATGCGGTAGGCATCACCCAGCGCGTAATCATAAATCCAGATGTTGGTCAACATCTGGAAAAAACTGCCCATCTCTTGCCCTCTGCGGGCGTTTCCGGCTTCTGTCGCCCAGGAATTATACGCAAAGTAGCGCCCGTCCGGGCTGATAACGGGCTGTTCGTTATAGGGGTAAGTCGCGCCCCAATCAATGATTTGGTTCGTCGTGGGGTTCCATTGTTTTAGCAAGCCGCCATCCAGATAAAACAGATTCGCGTTGCGGACTTCGGCGCACGCCTGACTATCCGCGTTTAGTGTGCAGGGGTCGGCCTGTGCGGAGGCACTGAAAGCCAATAGGCCGAAGATAAGCACAAATAGCCAGCGCAGGATATGATTGTGCAGTTTCATCACAATTTCCTTTCATCATGCAAAATTGATGTCTAAGGCAATTGTGAGGTAGTTTTTTAAATGGCACAACTGCCCTACACAATCATGGTAAGGGATGCGTAGGGCAATCGCGCAAAATAATCAATAAGTATCGGGCAGGTCATTGAGGAATAATACTGTGTCGCCCCGCCGCAGATTCGCCTCTATCCACGCCATGCCTTGCCGCAGTTCATTCATCACATGCAGATTCGCAACATCAAACCCGGCAGAAACCAAGCCCTCGTAAATTGGTTCAGTCTGCACCTTGCCGATGAGGATAACATCCGTAGCATGTTGGGCGGCAATTTCCCCTAACCGTCGATTTTCCGGCACATGCAACGCGCCCAGTTCCACCATGCCCGGAGTCACCAGCACACGGCGTCCGGTCTGGTGCAGGCTCAATACATGAAGTGCGCTCACGATGCCCTCTGGATTGGCGCTGTAAGCATCATTGATGATGGTCACCCCACTGGCTGAAGTCTGGCGGACGAGTCGGCTTTCCGCAGGTTGCAGGCTTCGTACACGGAAGGCAACATCGCTTAAAGACATGCCCTCTTGCACAGCAACAGCCGTCGCTAACAGGATATTCGTCACGTTATGCAGGCCAATCACGGCAGTCTCAAAACGGCTGTGTTCACCTGTTTGATTATCATGCACAGTGAATGTGAGGCCGTCTAATGTTTCAATCACATCCGAAGCAATAAAGCGCGGGGCATTCGGGTCGGCGGGGTCGGCCTGACGACTGACGCCGATGCGCGTTTTGGGGTAGCCACGTTCCATCATGGCACGCACATGTGGGTTATCCCAGTTAAACACACCGACACCGTCCGGCGGCAGATTTTTGATAATTTCGTACTTGGCATCCTGGATGTTTTCCAACGTGCCGAAGCGTTCCAGATGTTGCGGGCCAACGGCGGTTACAATAGAAATTTGTGGCGGCGTCAGGTCACAAATGCGTTCAATCTCACCACGGATGTATGCACCCATCTCCACCACAAAATAATCAATGCTGTAATCATCTTTAAGGTCGTTGTTAATCGCCAGACACACGCCCATCATTGTGTTGTAACTCTTGGGCGTGGCATACACTTTGTAACGCCCATTCAGGATTTCGGTCACAAAGTTTTTGGTGGTCGTCTTGCCGTAGCTCCCGGTAATGCCAATCACCTGCGGGTTCGCCTGACGCATCACCGCCCGCGCAGAGGCAATAAACCGCCGCCGAAACAATGCTTCGACGGGAACCATCAGGATATTGCCAAACACAAGAATAATCGGCGCAGACCACAGCAGGACAAAGCCAGCGATAGTCAACGCAACCACTTGCAGGTCTGCCTCGGTAATGTTCAGCCGGGAGATGAGAAATGCATAGGTCAGAATATCAAATACTGCCACCCCAAAGGATGCCGCTAGCAGGCGTGTCGCCCGTTGCGTCCGGCGGAATGGCTTCTTGATTTCACCTTCATCTGGCGGCCACACAGCGATGACCGCCGCAAAGATAGCCACAATCACCGGTAAGCGCGATCGGGGCGTACTGCCTAACATCAGCGCCAGCCCACAGGCCAACAGGGTTACAATCAGCGCACGGGGCAACAGAAAATGTGCCCAATCATCGCCGCGCTTGGGCAACCACCAGCGCAGGTAGCGCACATTCATATATTCCTCTATCTGGAAGAAACGCGCCTGCCTGTAGACACGAACCCACGTCCCTGCCAGCCAGACGAGCGCCAAGAGGATAAGCCAAATCGTCATGATGTCCGCTTTCTAGTCGGTTGTTTGCGCGTTGTGGCGCAGATACAGCGTTCGTGTTGCCGCCGTTGCGCTCAGTTGCTCTGGCGTCAATAGTCCCCAAAAATCATCGGCTGTGGCGATGCGTCCGGCATGGACGGTGGCATAATCACGCAATAGCGTAAAAAATGCCTCGTCACCTAAATCACCCCGCAGAGCATGAAGCATCCGCACACCACGCAGATACACCGCATTAATGTATTCTCGCCCGGTCTGGAATTCATAGACTGTGCCATCGACAAAGCCCTGCGGCGCAAAGTTATCTACGCGGAACTGCCACCACCAATCGGTCAAATCCGGGTGATTATATTCCAGGTAGATGTATTCGCTATAAGTGGCCAGGGCTTCGTCCAGCCAGGGTGTTAAGGCGGCATCATTGCCGACACGCGCATACCACCACTGATGCGCGACCTCATGCACAGTAATCAGCGTGAGGTAGGATGCAACACGCCCGTTCCAGTTGGTAAACCAGCTATCGCCAACAAACATCAGTCCGTCAAATTCCATGCCGTCGGGGAAGTCCCCATGCACAACCACTAAACGTTCGTTGGTGTAGGGGGTAAATAATTGGCTGAATAAGGCCAAACTACGCCCGGATACATCGCGGAAGTGCAGTGCGGCCCCGTCTGTTGCATGGCGCAGGGTATACGTTTCTACCGTCACACCTTCCCATGCTCGCGTGGTTTCCAGGCGAAACTGATTGCTGATGCTGAGCGCAATCTCGCGGGCATTTTCATGCGTGAAGCGCCACGTATCCGGCGCTAACCGCCCACCAATTCCCGGCCCAGCGATGGTTAACGTTTCGTCCGCTTGCATCAGCCGGAGTGTCACATCCCAATCGGCCAAGTCTAGGATATCCTGCTCTCCGATGCGGTATGGGTCACGGGTAAGCCATAGGCCGTTGCTGTAGGGTGCAACGGTAGGCAACCACCCGCCCAGATTCATCTGACGCGGTGTCGCGTTAAAAAATCCACGCCGTCCGCCGTCATTCTGCGGCACATTGATCGTGAATTCCAGCAAAACTGTCAAAGTGCAGTTTTCACCAAGTTGATATTCCGGCGGTAAGTCAAGCGTGAGGCGCTTGCCATCCAGCACGGCAGGAAGCGGTTGGCCTTCCACACTCGCAGAAGAAAGCACAAACACACCGGGAGTCTGATTCGGCTCCACATTAAACACTAATGTATCCAGCACATCCCCCGTGCGGTTGACATAGCGTGTGCGCTGGCTAATGTTGAGCACCTTCGTGCCGTAATCTAAATCCACCCGGACGATGTGTTCTGCGGCGGGGCGGTCAGCCTGTAGGGGCAAACACGCGGCGGGCGCTTGGGCGCGTTGCGCCGCATGGTGCGGAGTCGCAGAATCCGCCGCATAGAACGTCCAGCCTGTAAGCACAATGGCTTGTAAAATAAGGACAAAGTAGCAACTTATACGGTTCATGTCACGTATGATACACCGTCAGCACAATTTCCGCACGCCCGGTTAAGATAGCATTGGGATTAAGGCGAATTTTCACAATCTGCGTAACACACCGACTGTCTGTGTGTTATCTTTGATGATGTTGTTATACGATCAACCTGATTTTTAACCGTTATGGGGGATTCATACTCGGTGGCACGTTTAAACACTTTTCACGAAACACAAAGCACTATCTCCGGGCTAATCAGCCTGACTCGTTGGAAGGAACAACTTCCATTGGCAACGCTGACTATTTTAGGCGCATTAGTCGCCTTTAGCGTGCACGATATCCGCATAGACTGGCGGCTGTTTTTGGTCACGGCGGCTAACTTCCTCACGGTGACGTTTGCATTCATGATTAATGACATGGAAGATGCAGAAGACGACGCCAAAAACGAACACAGCGCCAAACGTAACCCTATCAGCAATGGCATCCTGGATATGCGCACAGCGTGGTGGGCGTGCTTTGTGGTCGTCACAATCGCCTTGATGCTGTATGCCATCGGGGGTTGGGTTGTTATTGCCGTTGGTGCAGTTAACCTTACACTATCGTTCCTGTATTCATGGAAGCCTGTCCGCCTCAAATCTTCCACGATTGGCTTAGATGTTGTGTCGCACACCTTGATGCTAGGCGGCTTGTTGCCGTTGGCGGGGTACTTCACCTATAGCACGGAATTCCACCCTGCTATCCTGATGATGGTGCTGGCTTGTACGCTAGGCAGTACTTACGGCCAACTGTATAATCAAATCCGAGACTTTGAGACGGATAAAGACTCTGACATTGTCAACGTATCTATCCGCTTAGGCAAACGCTTAACGTGGGTTCTGGCCTATGCCGCCTTAGCCGTTACAATCGCAAGCGGTTGGCAAGCGTTTAACTATATGGATTATCCTAGTTGGCTGGTTTGGGTCATTGGTGGCTCGACATTATTCGGCTTTGGGTTCGTGTGGTTCTTCGGTGAAAATGTAGATGCCAGTGGCAAACCCGCCCAGGACTTCACCGGGCGCTTGCAGTTGGGCGTATGGTTTGCACTGACTATCACGATTTCTGTGTGGATCGTGTGGGCGATGGGCTTTATCTAACAAGCTAGGCATTGGTTAAACAATGGTGCAGATTCACGAAATTCTATTCAACATGCAGATATTATATTCGCTGGCGTTGGCTGTGTGGGCGGCAGTCATCGCCGGGCAGAATCAATCTCTCTCCGGCAATTATTGGGGTGCAGTGGCGACATATGTCGGCCTCGTCTTCATTACGGCTATCGTGGGCGTCGTGATGATGGCGCAAGGTCTGCGCCCGCGTGACGCCCGGCTAACGCTGTATGTGTTATACATGGCGTTTTTGCTGGTCATCATGCCGGGATTGTTCAGCATGTTACGGGGGCGCGATGACCGCACCGCCGCGCTATCCTTCGCAGTATTGGCGTTTTTCAACGCTTCTGTTGCGTTTAGTATGCAACAACGTGGGTTAGCAGGCCCTTGGCTAGAACAGCCGTAAGCCAACTACCTGCCATGCGCCGCGTTCTTATCAGCTTGTTTATGGGGGTGGCCTGCGTCCTCAGTGCCTGTGCAACAGCAGAACCAACGCCCTTCCCGGCGGAGATTGCAGGGACTCCAACGCCTACCCCACTCCCTAGCCCACGCCCTCCCCTGCGCTACGGGCTAGATGCCAATACACAAGGACTCATCACAGAACTTGACATCCTGCGGAGTTTTGGCATGGTGGAAACACTGGAATTGCCTGCCAGTCCAGTAGACATCAGCCTACAGTTTGACATCATCGCCGCTTATGGCGTGGCAGACGGCTGGCAGACCAGCCCGATTGTGCCGCGTGTGGGCTTTATCATCAGCCCGGACGCACTTACGCCGGAGTTTGCCCGATTGGTCATCGCTGGGGTTGATCCGCAAGCTATCGCGCTGAATATCCCCTTTGCCCAGAACGTGCCAACCCCATCAGAGCTTATCAGCCCGCGTGTTATCCGCGAACGATTTGCTAATCTCGGCTTACCGGATGGCATCGGCGGTGTCATCGGGGCGGCGGCTGTGCCCGGCGTGGAAGAACTCCGCACTCTGCTGGATTCATTCAACGTACAAAGCCGCGCTATCACATTAAGCAACGATGGCATCCGCCAAGCCTTTGCGGAAGGTCGCA
>DAIMZF010000168.1:0-6638 GCA_036734085.1 Aggregatilineales bacterium | reverse complement strand
GATGCCTTCGAGGATTACACCGACATCATCACGGAAGTTGTATCCAGTTTGCTGTATGAGGGTGTGCCAGTCTACGCGGACTAGCACCATCACGTTTTTGAGCAGGGCTGGTCTATGTGTACCAGCCCTACACCCCCCAAAGCGGCAAACGGCGGCCAAGAGCCGCGCCTCTAGTTCACACATTCGCGGAAGATAGCCGCGCCCTCCCCCACAACCCAACATTGCAAGGCCATCACGCCGTTCAGGTTGCGCTCAAACTCCGCATTATCCGCGCTGGATAGCTCTACATCTGCTGAAGCGATATTGAGGCTATCCACCCAACTAGGCGCTGTGCCGCTTATCGGGTAAGCGTTGAAGGGTGTGCCGAAGGGGTAGCCCGTTGCGATGCCTAACACCTGTGCCAGCGTCGCGGAACGGCCATCCCCGCCACAACTGCCCGCGTAAATGCCATTGGCCGCGCTATGATAAAACAGCACAATCGCCGGGCGGATGTCGTTAATTAAGGCGGCAAGCGCGGCGGATTCCGGCTCGCTGAAAGGCTGGATACCAGGATTAACCTGCTGATTTTGGAAGAAGGCGTTCGGCTCCCAGCCACAGCCCCAATTGCGGTTGAGGTCTACGCCGTTGGCGTTAAAGCGCCCGGCCAGCGTGCGCCCGCGTGCGAGTCCGTCCGGGTTGGCCGCCGGGATGAGCAACAAGGACACAGACGGCAACACCTGTGACGGGGCGCGCTCAAAATGGGTAATCAACTGGTTTACAAGGTCAGTCGTGTTGGATTCAAAGCCGCCGTGAATACCCCCCACGAGCATAATCACAGTCGTGCCTGTGCCAATGCGCCGGGCGTAGAGGTCGCGGCCGTCGATGGAGCGCCCGTAGTAGAAGGCATCCGGCAGGTTGATAGGCCCGCGCACTTCGGGCTGAGGCACAGCCACAAGCCCGCCGCTATCCGCAGGGGGAATCTGGATAATCTGCAACGGGCCGAGCGTGGATGTAGCAAACGGCGTAATATCCAGCACGGGCGGCGGCGTAAAGCTGGGTGTAAGCGACGGCGGAACGGGCGTGCGCGTAGGCGCGGCAGGGTCGAGTGTGGGAGTATCCGTGATGGTGGGCGATGGAATGAGCGTTGGCTCGCTGGTCGGCGTGGGGGTGTGGGTCAGGGTGGGGAGCAAAGTCGGTGTGCGTGTGACTGTGCCGGGATTCGCGGTGGCCACAGTGGAGTCCGTCAGCGACAATTCCGAGTCAGCCTCTGAGTTAAAGTCTGTGGGGAAAGCAATAACAACACGGGTCGGCAACACTTCGCCGTTATCTGGTTGGCACGCGGTCACAGTTAGCAGTATGATTAGGATGAACAATCGTCTAGCATTCATCAATTGTTGAGGTAGGCTCATGGCTCGGCTTAGGAATTTATTTATCATCCTGTTTATTGTACCGTTGTTTATCGCCGCGTGTGGAGGTCAAAACGGTGACGCCGTTGCGGAATTGCCCACACGGGTCGTTATTCCGTCCGAAACACCGTCGGATACCCCCATCGCGCCACCCACCGAGACACCCACAAACACCCTGACCCACACCCCCGTGCCGACTGCTACCGCAACATTGACGCCCACCGTCACGCCTACGCGACCAACGGCCACACCCACACCCACCCTGACGCCAACCATCACGCTGACGCCCTTCTTAACATCAACGGCAACAATCAGGCCGACGAACACACGCCCACCCGCGACGGTGACGCCGTCACGCACGCCCATACCTACGCTCACATTCACGCCTGCGGCGACTTCCACGCCGGAGCAACCCGTGATTATCAGCTTTACGTCAAACTTAACCAACGCCCAGCCCAACACAAGCATCACGCTAAGCTGGGAAGCAGTGGGCGATGTCGCCCGCATCGACCAGACCACCCCATCCGGGCAAGTCACCGCGACTTATGATGTCGGGGTCAGTGGTCAACTGGTGGTGACTGTCCCGGCTAACCCGGACGGGCAAGTGATTTATCGGCTGGTTGTAGTACGGGGTCAGCTATCGGCGGCGCGGTCTGTGCCCATTATCACGCCTGTTGTGCCCCAATGCCCGACGCCGTGGTTCTTCGGTGCGCCGCCACAGGGCACAGCCTGCCCAAGCGGGGCATCCTTCAACGTGCCGGGTAAAATTCAGGCATTCCAGAATGGGGTGATGTTTACGCTCAACATCGGCGGGACGCAACGGCTGTATGGGCTGGTATACAGTGACCGCCGCTACAGCGTAAACAGCAACATCACATGGGACGGGACAACCACCTACACAACCCCATGCGGCACTGCGCCCGCCGGGTTATCCAACCCGCAGGATGTGTTCAACTGGGCGTATCATAATACAAGCGGGCCAAGCGGCCAGTGGTGCTCTGCCATTGGGGGCATCGGTTGGGCGACAACCGCGCCCAACCTGAGCGCGTCCTTCCAGGCACAGTTCGAGCAGGTTGGTACAGCGATATTTATTAATCTGCCGGGTATCGGCGTGGTGCGGTTGCCTTCCACCACACAGGGCGGCGACTGGACATCCTTGAATTAAACAGGGTGATAGGGCGTCTTGGATATTGCGCGGGACGCCCTATAGATGTCGTTTGTCGTTACGTTAGTTCCCGGCGGGGCGATTGCCCAACATCACCTGAACTTCGATAATTTCGTTCCCACGCAACACACCGAACGTCACGGTATCACCGGGACGGGTGGCACGCGCCAGATAGCTGATGAGTGCCTCGAAGCCGGTAATGGTCTGGCTGTCCACACTGACGATAATATCCCCGTTGCGATACGGCAGGCATCCGCTCCGATCCGGGCGTAACTGGCTGAGCGCCGCCGGGCTATCCGCGACGATGTCACACACCACCACCCCGCGCTGATTGTTGGCAAGGTTGCCTGTTTCCATGATATTGAGGTTAACATCCCGGCCACTGATGCCGATGAAGCTATAGGCCACGCGCCCATTGCGGATGAGTTCTTCCGCCACGCGCTCGACCAAATCCGCAGGGACGGCAAAGCCAATGCCGGAATTACTGCGGGTGCGGCTGAGAATCTGTGATGTGACGCCGACAACTTCCCCGCGCATGTTTAAGAGCGGGCCGCCACTGTTACCGGGATTAATGGCTGTATCAGTCTGGATAGCCGCGCCGATGCGGTAGCCACCAAGACCATCAATACTCCGGCTTTTATTGCTGATGATGCCACTGGTCAGCGTCCAATTCTGTTCGAAGGGACTCCCGATGGCGACAACACTCTCGCCAACCCGCATGGCTTCCACATCGCCAAATCGCACGGGGAACAGCCGGTCTTCGGGTAAATCCACTTTAATCACAGCAATATCGGAGTCCGCATCCAGCCCGATGATTTCCGCACGGGTGATCGTGCCATCATAAAAACTGACGACAATCTCCGTCGCGCCTTCAACAACATGATAATTCGTCACAATATTTCCGGTAGTGTCAATCACAAACCCACTGCCGGAAGAACCGCCCTCCTCCGCGAAGGAGCTAATGGGGCGTATAACGATGATAGAGACAACCGACGGCGCGACACGTTCGTACAGGTCGGCACGGGTCAGGTCAATCTCGTTGATGATTGGTACTTGTTGGGCTTGGCTTTGTAACTGGGGAATGGTGACTGATTGCTGACTTACCGTGTCTGTCAAAGCGGGTTGATAAGCGGAGCGAAAGAAAGTGGCTTCGTCGGCGGTGGCATCGGCAGTAGTGGTGGCGGTCAGCGTACTGGAAGCTGTGCCGATGACGAAACCGATAGCGATGAGCGCCCCGGCGATAATAGCGGAACGCAGGATGTAGATTAAAGCTTTCATAACAAAAACACCTCTGGATTGTGTACAGGCTTCTTCTATCATCTAAGAATAGGGGCAATTTGTAAACAATGTTTGACGTTTTCGTCAGTTTTACATTAGAAAATGGGAGCCGATGAGCGCGAAACCCGTCGTTGAACGTCAAAATGATGGCTAGCGATGCAATCACTAAAACGGCGCAATGATGATGAAGCGTATGGCTGTCTGTATACAGACAGGGATAGTCCGTTTTTACACAACACGCTTAAGCGGGCTTTGACGCTATCTGCCAGCAGACGTATAATCGGTCAGATGCTTTCGCTTTGTTGTGCGAAAGCAGGAACATCCCGGCGTATGGGTGGTCGTGTCTCGCGCCGGGCAATTAACCCCTTAACAAGTGACGGTTGGGCGGATGGCTTTTTGTGGCATCCCCCGACCAACAACGAGGCAATATGTCGTTTATCTCTCCCGAATATGTCATTTTCTTTTCGGTTGTCATCCCGCTTTTTTTCCTGATTACGCATCGCTGGCGCTGGGTGCTCCTGCTGGTGATGAGCTATGTTTTTTATGCTTATGGCATCCTGTACTATCTACCTCTGATTATTTTTTCCACGTTGGTGGATTATGTCACCGCCCGGATGATCCCTCAGCGTGAAAGCGGGCTGTGGCGTCATACCTGGTTGGCATTAAGCATCCTCACGAATTTGGGCGTGTTGGTCATCTTTAAATATCTGGATTTCTTCACAAGTTCGGTAGGGGCTGTTGCCGGGTACGCGCCGCCGTCCCTCAACCTTGTGTTACCCATCGGCATTTCCTTCTATACGTTTCAGTCCATGTCCTACACAATTGATGTTTATCGTGGGCACATCCAGCCGGAAAAAAATCTGGGCATTGTGGCGACGTATGTCGCGTTCTTCCCGCAATTGGTCGCTGGCCCTATCGAACGGGCGACCAATCTATTGCCGCAATTTCGCGAAAAACAAGTGTTTGACCCCGCCCAGGCTGTGGAAGGCTTCCGCCTGATTTTATGGGGGGTGTTCAAAAAAGTTGTCATCGCGGATAGGTTGGCGGTCTATGTCAATGCCGTCTACGGCAATCTGGACGCCCATACAGGTCTAACGTTGTGGGTAGCAACTTTTTTCTTCGCCTTCCAGATTTATTGTGATTTTTCCGCATATTCCGATATTGCCATCGGCACAGCCCGCGTGATGGGCTTTCGCCTGATGGATAACTTCCGCCAACCTTATTTTGCGCGTTCCGTGCGCGAATTCTGGGCACGCTGGCACATTTCACTCTCAACCTGGTTCCGGGATTATGTCTATATTCCGCTTGGCGGGAATCGGGTGTCGTTGGGGCGTAATATGCTAAACTTGATGATTGTCTTTCTAATCAGTGGTTTGTGGCATGGCGCAGGGTGGACGTTCATCATCTGGGGGGCGTTGCATGGTGTGGCGGTGGTAGGGCTGGTGTGGATGCGACAAGCGAACTGGCAACTCATCCCGCAGGGCGGGTTAGGCGCATTGCTAAAGATTTTGCTCACATTTTTATTTGTGTGCTTCACATGGATTTTCTTCCGTGCGGAAAGCCTGAGCGACGCGATGTATATTATCAATCATCTGTTCGCGCCTTCCGCCACTGCGGACATCAGCGCACCGTTTATGGCTGGATTGCTGGGCGTACAGGTGGAATTTCTGCTGGCGTTCGCGCTGATTGGACTCCTGCTGGCGGTGGATGGCCTGACGGTGAAAAGTTCTATCTCTGCGGGGTTTGCCCGCCTGCCGGTGATGGCGCGTTGGGCATGGTATTATGCTTTAGGTGCGGCGGTGATGTTTTCCAGCATTTATGGCACAGGCGCACAGCAGTTTATCTATTTTCAGTTTTAGCTCAGGTCATCAGGTCATTGGTGGATGGATAAAAAATACACACAGTTCTGGTTGAAGCTAACAGCATACGTCCTGCCATTTTCTATCGGGTTCTTTGCCCTCACAGCAAGCCTGGTATACATCGGCGAATCCACGCCGCTAGGGATGGTCGCACGCTACCAACAACAGAACGATACCGTGCTCTATCGTTACCGCTACGGCAACCGCGACCAGCAATTTAAGGCGCTGTCTGTCAACCTGCGCCGCCCGGATGTATTGGCGCTTGGTTCATCCCGGATTTTGCAGTTCCGCGCCGGGTTCTTCAACCGTGACCCGCAGGCATTTTACAACGCCGCCGCGCCTGCATGGGGGTTGGCACAGGTCGCCCGCCTGCTACACAGCCTGGATGAAGAAGCCCTGCCGCGCATACTGATTTTATCCATCGACCCGCCATGGTTTAATCCGGCGTATGAGATGGACGTATTCCCCGATGATGTGACCGATTTTGAGAATATCTTCCTTGTTAATCGTAGCTTCCTGCAAGAGGTCATCAATGGGGTCAGCTTCGAGCGTTCCGGCTTTCGTAATGCCCAATATGTTGCGCGTGCCGAACCCGGCGGCAGTGGCGGATTGGCCTTAGGGATGCGCGCCATCCGCGACGGGCACGGTTTTCGTAGTGATGGGAGCGAGCAATACGGCGATTTTTTGATTGCTGGCTGGTTGCATCAACCCCAACAACGAGCAAACCACCTCCGCATGATGTATGAAGGCCAGGAGATGTACGTTTATGGCGATGCGCTGTCGGAAGAAGCCCTGATTGAACTTTCCGCTATATTGCAGTTTGCCGCGCAACACGACATTTATGTGATTGGCTTTTTGCCCCCTTATGCACCGGGTCTATGGTCACAGATGACCGCACGGGGCAATCACACCTATATCACCGCATTAACACCCCGCCTACAGACCATGTTC
>DAIMZF010000167.1:0-6798 GCA_036734085.1 Aggregatilineales bacterium | reverse complement strand
AAAGAATTACAAGAACGGCCAAGACAAACGTGACCACCCCCAGACCAGTACAATCCATTAATCAGATAATCCTCAGGAATGTAATGTGGTTCGCCGCATCCCTGACATTAGCGTTTTTTGTGTGGATTTTGGCCTCTACACAATCCGACCCTGTTTCAGAACAGCGCTTCCGCACACGAATTCCGGTTGCGATGGAACTTGATAACGGCATGACCGTTGTAGAACAACAGACCAATAACGTCTGGGTGACCATCCGCGCTCAAGCCTCTGTACAAGAGAACCTAACCGCCGAAGATATTATCGTCCGGGCAGATTTGCGGGGTTATGGGCCGGGCACACACACCATAGAACTTGACACTGACCTGGCACGACGAGGTGTAGCAGATACCCAACCCCGACAAATTACAGTCACGCTGGAAGAAATCCAAGTGCAACAGGTGCAAGTCATCGCGGAAATTCCCGAAGGGCAGGATTTACCGGCAAACTTCACCCGACAAGCGCCTATCTTCAGCGAATCGCAGGTGATGATACGCGGGGTCACGAGTCGTGTCCAGCAAGTAGCGGCGGCGCGGGCTAGCATTGACCTACGCGACCGACGTAGTACATTTCGCGGGGATGTGCGCCTTATCCCGATTGATGCAGATGGTCAAATTGTGCCGGATGTTGTCGTTGAGCCACAGTTTGTAGAAGTCACTATCGAGATTCGCCAACGCGATGACCTGCGCGAAGTTTCCGTTTCTCCACGTATTGATACTAATAGTCTAGCGGACGATTACACGCTATCAGCCATTAGCTACCAACCGCAGACAGTCTTTCTGGTAGGGACACGCGCGGAACTTGTGGATGTGGTCACGCCTCTGACAACCGCAGAAATTGACCTGACGGGACGGACGACACCGTTTGAAATCACCGTGCCGATTGTTTTTCCTGGTGCGGAAAATTCGCCAATTTTAGGGGAACCAAGCGTGACTGTATTCCTGGAAATCCGCGCCCAAACTGCGACACGTCAGTTCGAGAACATTCCCATAGAAATTATCGGATTAGCGGACGACAACCTGCAAGCCGAAGCATCGCTGGGGGGTGTGGTGGTACTTGTGACGGGTTCTGCACCTGTCATCCGGGAACTTAATACGGCGGATGTCGTTGTGCTGGTCGATGTCAATGGGTTGGGTGTGGGCACATACGATTTAACGCCGCGTGTCAGCATCGGGCAAGCGCAGATAGACTTATCCGGCGTCACTGTCAACCCGGCAACAATCACGGTCAACATTAGCCTTCTGGAAGACATCACACCAACGCCGACAACATCACCCTAATAGCCATCCTGCACAACAGTCTAAAACTCTGTTAAGATGGTGGATACCGTATCCGTTTTTTCGAGAAAATAAACATGGCTAAAAAACCGATGGTCGCGCTAGTTGGGCGCCCTAACGTCGGCAAAAGCACGCTGTTTAACCGCTTAGTCGGTCAACGGCTTGCTGTGACAGATGAAATACCCGGTACAACCCGCGACCGTCTGCAATCTGAGTCGGACTGGAACGGTGTTGTGTTTAACGTTGTTGATACAGGCGGTATCGAAGTATACCAGCCCAAAGGCACACGCGACGAAGCACCCCTGGCAGAAGGAAGCATCGACTTTGTACAAGAGATAAAGTCTCAGGCGATGCTGGCAATTGAAGAAGCCGATGTGATTGTGATGCTGGTGGACATCATACACGGCATCACAGCGGCAGATGAAGAAATCGCAGAAGTTTTGCGCCGCACCAATAAACCCGTACTCATCGCCGCGAATAAAGCCGATACGTTGGAAAAGCGCGAAGACAGTATGGAATTTTACGCGCTTGGCTTGGGAACCGTCGTACCGATTAGCGCCATTCATGGCATCGGCACAGGTGACTTGTTGGATGAAATCGTCGTCGCCATCCGCGAAAGTGTGGGTGAATATGACCTGGAAGACGACGACGACCACCTCAAAATCGCTATTGTCGGGCGACCCAATGCAGGGAAAAGCACGTTGCTCAACCACATCATCGGGGAAGAGCGCGTGATTGTAAGCCCGATTGCAGGGACAACCCGCGATGCGGTAGACACCAAACTCAAGTGGCACGGTGAAGATGTGACACTCATCGACACAGCAGGCATCCGGCGGCGGGGCCGCATTGAGCCAGGCGTGGAGAAATTCAGCGTTATTCGTGCCATGAATGCTATTGAACGCTCTGATGTTGTTCTGTTGGTGCTGGACGGCACAATCGGCGTTACCGAGCAGGACGAGCACATCGCGGGTTATGTGCTGGATGCGTTCAAGAGCCTTGTGATTGTCGTCAACAAATGGGATGCAGTAGACAAAGACCCGCACACCATGACGGAATACACGCGCCAGGTGCGGGAACGCCTGCAATTTGTAGATTATGCACCCCTTATCTTCATCAGCGCCCTCACCGGACAACGCATCCATCAGGTTTTGGAAAGCGCCTATCGCATCTGGGAAAACCGTTTCGTGCGCCTGCCAACGTCGGAAGTCAACCGTATCCTACGAGAAGCCATCCAGCGCCACCCTGCGCCCGTTAAAGGCACAAAGCGTCTGAAGATTTACACAGCATCACAAGTAGCAATCGCGCCGCCGTTGTTCTTGTTCCATGTCAACGACACGCAACTCGTCCACTTTACCTATCGGCGCTATCTGGAAAACCGCTTCCGCGAGGCCCACCCCTTTGAAGGCACGCCCATCCGTATGAGCTTCCGCGCCAGTAAAAACAGTCCCCGTAAGGGCGAACACCTGGATTAAGCGGAGGCGCTCTGTGTTGGCTAGGCGTTCACAGTCTGTTAAAGCGGACTTTTACCAAAATGTAACGCATTTTCGACTAGGCTATGGCATTGTCATAGCCTGTTTATCTGTTTTATAATTATCCATAACTTTAACGTTAGAAATCCTGAGTATGCTAGAGACTGCACAACCACCAGCTACAGTAACGGAAAAACAAGCTCTTCCGCGCCCACATATTAACCGCTTTAGTGTTCTACGAGATATATTCGACCTCATCATCTGGATAGGCATTGTCTACGCATTGGTAAACCTATCCAGCGTGCGCTTTGTGGTGCAAGGCCCCAGCATGGAGCCAACCTTTCATGATAATCAATATCTGATTATCAGCCGCGTTAACTATTTAGTCGGCGCACCGCAACGAGGCGACGTTATCGTTTTTCATTATCCTAATAACACCGCAGAAGATTACATCAAGCGTGTGATTGGCTTGCCGGGTGACGTTGTGGAAATTCGTGAGGCGCTCGTTTATGTCAACGATCTTTTGGTCAATGAGCCATACATCAACGAACCCTGTACGCAGTCTCGTTGCCGCGATGCGGTGATTATATTGAGCGACGATGAATATTACGTCATGGGCGATAACCGTAACCGTAGCCGCGACTCGCGGGACTTCGGCCCCATTAATCGAGAGCATATTATCGGCAAGGTGCTCATCCGCTATTGGCCGCCTACCGATTGGGGGTTAATCGGTTTAATCGACACCGTGCCCAATTAGCCATCAGGACAAGAATCTATGTCTGAAGATTATCCACAAACTAACCTACCCCGCCCGAAAATCAACCGCTTCGGGTTAATACGGGAATTGTTCGGCACATTCATCTTCTTTGTTGCGGTGTTTACCCTGCTTCAACTCACCGTGCCGCGCTCAATTGTCTATGGCAGTAGCATGGAGCCAACATTTGAAGAAGGACAATATCTGGTACTCAACCGCATCAACTACCTCATCGGCCAACCACAACGCGGGGATATTGTAGTCTTTAATGTGCCCGGCGCTCGCCCAGACGAGTCATCGCTCATTAAGCGGGTGATTGGCCTGCCGGGTGAAGTTGTGGAGATTATCGACACTGTTTTTTACATTGATGGCATCCCTTTGGACGAACCTTACATCCGTGAACCCTGTAATATTTATCGCTGTAGTAATGCATCACGGTGGGAACTTGGAGAGGACGAATACTTCTTGTTGGGTGACAACCGCAACGTCAGCAACGACTCGCGGGGCTTTGGCGCAGTCCCGCGCAACAACATCATCGGCGAAGCGATGTTCCGCTACTGGCCTTTAGATAGACTAGGGTTCATCCAACCTTATCGCTCGTCAGAATGACATTTTTGTAAGGGTTTATAGTTGTGCTATACTTACGCGCAAACGTCCGCCGTATAGTACCCATACACCCGATATGCTAACATTCGCCGATGTCGCCAACGTCATCATTAACCTCTCCACACTCTCCATCGCCGTAGGGTGGATCTTAGCCTGTCTCATCCAGCCATACCGGGATTTAGCCTCTTATCTGTTCGTTGCGCTGTGTGTCTCCGCAAGTGCATGGGTATCCATCTCGTTACTTATCGCCACAGAAGCCTCCAACATCGCCCCTCTGCTGTTGTTACGCATACAAGTAACGGCGATGGGCTTGACAGTAGCGATGTTCTATTACTTCACAACGTTTTATCTTATCCCCAAAGGCCGGATTGCAGGCTTTTTGACGACGATTAGCCCCGCTTTGTTAATCATCAGCTTTATCATCATCTGGACGAGAGATTTTATCGTGCCAGATGAGAATATCATCCGCCCGGAAGCTTACCTGCTGATTGCCTTTTCATTGGCATTCGCCTGCATCAGTTTTGGCGTTGTCCTTAGTTCAGACCAGCAAGTATCTAATCGGCTGGTGCTACCGGCTGTGCTGATGATCCTCGCATATATCGTCAATGCGTTCGATCCACTTCGCATCACGCCGCTTGACCGTCTGTTTCTGATGCTGTCTATTACACTCACCGGCTGGACGCTCATCCGTGAGCAAGTGTTCAATCCGCTTGAGAGGCTAAACACAGAACTACGCACAACCAATCGGGGATTGCAAGCCGTTATTAACGATTTAGCATCGGAGAAATCCAAAACTGAAGAACTCAACCGGGAATTAATCATCACCAATCAGTACAAAAGTGAATTTTTGGCGAACATCAGCCATGAACTCCGCACACCGCTTAATTCCATCATCGGTTACAGTGAACTCCTGCATAACGGTGTTTACGGCCAATTGAGTGATAAACAACATGACCGTGTGGAGAAAATCTATCGCAATGGCATGGAGCTACTGTCACTCATCAGCAACATCTTAGACCTGAATAAAATTGATGCTGGCAAAATGGAGCTAAACCTTACCCAATTTGGCGTCAGCACTGTGTTGGAAACACTCCAAGCAGAGTATCAAGCAAAAGCAGAGCGAAAAGGCTTGATTTTCTCAGTTGACCTTCCTATGGGGGTTCCCTATTTATATGGCGACTCGACCCGCATTCAGCAAATTATACGTAATTTGTTAGATAATGCGGTGAAGTTTACAAAACAAGGGAGTGTTAACTTAAATGTCGCCTCAACACAGGTTAAGAACGGCCACGCGGAAAATTTTAAACTTCCTGCTTTGGGATGGTTACGCGATGGAGCATGGGTGATTATCAGCGTACAAGACACGGGCATCGGCATCCCAACAGAGCATCAAAGCCGAATCTTTGATGAGTTCTCTCAGGTTGATGGAAGCCATACACGCGAGCATGGCGGCTCCGGGTTGGGATTAGCTATTTGTCGGCGGTTGGTGGAGATGCATAGCGGTATCATCTGGTTACAGAGCACACAAGAGCAAGGTAGCACATTTTTGGTAGCCCTGCCTGCGGATATAAAGCCGATACGGACAAGTGTCAGCAATAAAGAGAGCGAACGGTAAAATAGCATGGTCGAAGCACGGATTTTAGTCGTGGAAGATAACCGCGATAACATGATGTTGATTGTGGATTTACTGTCATCATTGGAGTACACCGTTATCCAGGCTCATGATGGCTTGATGGGTGTAGAGATGGCAGAGGCGGAGAAGCCCGACCTTATCCTGATGGATTTATCGCTCCCTAAAATGGATGGTTGGACAGCCACACGAAAGATTAAAGCTAATCCGGAACTCACAGCTATTCCCATCATCGCCCTGACCGCCCATGCCATGATAGGCGACCGTGACCGTGCCTTAGAAGCGGGGTGTGACGATTACCTGACAAAACCAATTGATTTCCCCCAGTTGATGAGAAAATTAAGCGAACATTTAAGGAATTAACGTGAAAATTCTCGCCGTTGATGACAACCCGGATAACATTCAACTGATTATTGATATTGTGGAAGGCATGGGGCACGATGTATTAAAAGCCTATGACGGCCACGAAGCATTAGACACCATAAAAGCTAACCACCCAGATTTAATCCTGCTGGACATTAACATGCCAGGCATGACCGGGTTTGAGGTGCTGAACCACATCAAGCAAGACCCCCTAACAAGCGCAATCCCGGTGATTTTGCTCACCGCGCTGTCCGATGTAGATTACCGTGTTGAAGGGTTGGATTTAGGTGCGGAGGATTATCTTGTCAAGCCGTTTAGCCCTCTAGAACTCATCGCACGGATTGAGGCACGGCTACGGGCTAAAGCCACTAACGACGATTTACGCGAAACCCAGCAAATCATCCGCCAGACATTTGAACGTTTTGTCGCGCCTTCGGTGGTGGAGCAACTACTTCGTGACCCACTTGGTGTCAAACTTGGGGGTATGTTGCAGGATGTCACCGTGTTTTTTGCCGACATCGAAGGCTTTACCCGCATCTCTGAACACACTCCGCCAGAGGTTTTGTTGACAATTCTGAACCGTTATCATCAGCTTGTGGTGGATATTGTGCAGGCCAACGGCGGCACAATCGATAAATTTATGGGCGATGCTGTGATGGTGCT
>DAIMZF010000166.1:0-6807 GCA_036734085.1 Aggregatilineales bacterium | reverse complement strand
CCGCCAGGAAGCGCCGTGCCGTTGCACACGGGGTATCGCTGTTCAAAATGGCGATGAGAACATCCATATAGATGCCCGTGTCCGATCCCCTCTCGCGCCAGTTGGATAAGTCCTCGGCGATCTCGGCGCAATCCTGCAATTCCGGCGGGATGCGGCTAGGGTCTAGGTTGATCGTACTACGGCTGGATGAAATCTGCTCCGTCAGGTAGGCGATGGGGTTTTCGCAGAAGGCACTCGCCTCCTCGCTGTCGCTGAGGATGTCGCGCATCACAGGTTCCAGCCAGATGAGGTTAACCCGCGAAAACAACAGATAATTCAACGCCTGGAAGCGGCTAAACCCGCAGTGTTCCGGCGCGGTCATATAGTCGAACAAATCGTAATCGGGGTCATCAATATAGCGCAGGAATCTTGACAGCACACACGGGTTAAGGTCGCGCACTTCCAGCCCGTTAAAGCCTAATCTGTGCAAGGTATCGCCTCTATCTCGCTGATAAGGTACTGTGCATTCCGCGCCAATGACCAGCCCAATGCCTGCTGGCGTGCCGAAGAATTCCGGCGAGAGCGCGGTATAGATGTCTACGGCGCACCCTTGCGCTTCGATGGCGGCCACCAGGGTTTGGTACGCGGCGAAGTCTTCATTGGACAGATAACCGAGCCATTCCGCCATCTCGAAGAAGCGTTCCGGGCAATCCTGGATGAACTCGCTGATGTTGATGGACGTGGGTAAGTCCAGTGGGATGACATCACCGAACAGCCGGTCAGACCATAGCTCAAACGCGGCGGCGCACGGGTCATCCGCTTCTAAAAGGTTGCTGATGACATACGGCGGCCATGTGGCGATTTCGCCGTGTAAGTCCGGGCAGGCGTCAAACTCCGGCGGGATTTCCACCAGCGCAAACGTAGCAGAGCCGACATCTGCGCAGTACACGGTAGCCCGCACCACAAAGCCCGCCACCCATCCGTTTAATTCCGGCACGAAGTACCAACGGTTTTGGCCGACTTCTTCAAACTGGGTGGCCTCATAAAAGGCTTGCGGGTTCATGCGTGCCACAATCGGCGCATCGGTGGAAGCCTCCTGCCGTACATTCACTTCGCCAGCGTCCAATGTAGCGACATAGCACACGCCATCGTCCGGGAGTGTGGGCAATGTGATGGCGGGTGCAGGCGGCGCGGTGGGCTGTACGGGGGCGGGGGGTGGGGCGTCTGCCTGCGTGAGTGTGAAGAAGACTTCGTTGCTGTTGATGATGCTCTGGTCAGTCGCAAACGCATCACACCTAAAGCTCACACCACCGACTGAGGCGGCTTCCGGCGGGACAACATACGTGGGCGCAGTCGGCACACCGTTGGCGATACAAGCGGAAAAAGTCGCGCCGCCAGACAGTTGAAAGTTGAGTGTAACCGTCGTGCCCACTGGCCCGCTAGACGGGTTGATGCTCAACGAGATTCCACCTGTTGCCGATGGTGGCGGCGGCTGTGTGGGCGGCGCGGGCTGGGTCACGGTGAAGGTCACATCGTTACTACGCTCGCTGAACTCTCCGCCTGCACCGGCGTCACAATGAAAGGTAATTGTGCCTTGTGCGCCCTGCGGAATAGTATAAGACGTGCCATTCCCGATGAATTGGTTGTTGGCGTAACATTCGCGCACAGGGGTGGCAAAAGGCGCACTGATGTTAAAAGACACCACCGTTCCCGGTGGCCCGCTTGTTGGGTTAATACTCAACGTAACGTTTTGTGCCTGCACAGGTAGAACAAGCATCAACGAGACCACAATCATAAAAAACAGCAATAGCTTTCGCATACGATCCCCTCTTGATAGTAAACAGTTACTTCATCTTGGGGTGTGAACGTTCCGAAAACGTTCCGAAACTTCACCCGTCCGCTTGCGCTTTGGGGGAGCAAGCCTATACTTAAGGTAAGAAGTACCTATCCATGATGTGAGAGTAAGGATGAGCAAACTCGAGCTAAGAACGCTTGGTACGCTGAACATCACACTCAACCATGAACCCATCTTCAGCGATACATCCCGCCGCAAAGCGGAAGCACTGGCTTTATACTTGGTCAGTGAGCCGCGTGAACATGCCCGCGAAGTGCTGGCAACACTTTTCTGGGAAGATTACCCCCAAAACCGCGCCCTCTCTAACCTGCGGGTTGTCCTGCACACCCTTAAATCTCTGCTTGCGCCCTACTTCCATATCACCCGGCAGACCGTAGCCTTTATCCCCAGCCAGCCCTATTGGTACGATGTGGAAGAAGTCAAACGGGCGTGTGCGGCAATCCACATGACGCAAGACCCGCACAAACTCCAGGCACTCTCCCGCACGTTGCAGGCCTACAAAGGGGATTTTTTAGCCGGGTTTCACATCAAAGACTCCCGCATGTTCGAGATGTGGCAAATCCGCCAGCAGGAATACATGGCGGGCATCGTGCTGGATGCGTACAACCAACTGATTGAATATTACGAACGTCGGCATAACATCACACAGGCCATTCATATTGCGGAGCAAATGCTGGATACCTTCCCGGCGACGGAAAGCGGTTATACCCATCTCATCCGCCTGCTGATTGCTTCCGGCAAGCAGGACATCGCGCGTGTGCGTTACGAAGCCTATATCGCCCTGCTTAAGGCCGATGATCCCGGCGCGACGCCATCGCCGGAACTGGATGTACTGGTGAACATCATCGGGCTATCGCAAGTACCCGTTGGGGATGCTACAATCGCCATCCTTACGGCGGAACGTCCCCCATCCACCTTGCCAGGTCAGCTAACCGCGTTTATCAACCGAGATCGTGAACTGGCGGATATTCTGGAACGTCTGAACGATGCCTCGTGCCGTTTGCTCACCCTCACCGGGCCGGGCGGCGTGGGCAAAACGCGCTTGTCCTTGCAGGCGGCGCAGGTCTACCATCAGCATATGGGTCAGCCGGTGTACTTCGTGCCCCTTGCGGATGCACTCTCCGCGCAGTTTATCCCGCCTGCCATTGCGGATGCGCTCAACATCCCATTAAGCGGCGGGCAACCCCCGTTAGATGACGTTATCGAGCATCTGGCTAAACTAAACGTCCTGGTCGTGCTGGATAACTTCGAGCATTTGATAGCGGATGGCGCATCGGTCATCCACGAATTATTGACCCGTGCGCCGCACCTGCGCCTGATGATAACCTCACGGGTGCGGCTGGATTTTCTGGGGGAATGGGTGTTGCCTGTGGGCGGGATGCGCGTGCCGGATAGCGCACAGGATAATATCGAAGCGTACCCCGCCGTCCAGCTATTTGTGCAGGGCGCACGCCGCATCCAACCAGGTTTTGACCTTCTGCAATCCCGCGCCGCCGTCGTGCGGATTTGCCAACTGGTTGACGGCTTGCCGTTGGCGATTGATATGGCGACGGGCTGGTTAAGCACCATGACGGCAGAAGTCATCGCGGATGAAATCGCGCATAGCCTCACCATTTTGTCCACCTCTGCGCGGAATGTACCGGAGCGCCATAAGAGCCTGTCGGCGGTGTTTGTGCGTTCCTGGCAATTGCTGACACAGCCGGAACGCGCCGCGCTGATGCGCCTTTCCGTATTACGCGGGCGCTTCACGGAAGATGCGGCGCTGGCGATTACCGGGCATCCCCACCCGGACACCGGGCGTCCTTACCCGGACATTCTCAAGCGATTGGTGAATCATTCACTGGTGCAAGCCCAGCCGGACGGTACATTCCGCTTGCACGAACTTATACGACAATACGCTTATGAGCATCTGTGTGATGTCGGCGATGAAGCCACCGCACACGCCGACCATTACGAGTATTACTTCCGGCAGATTACGACGCTCACCGGGCGCGTGCGCGAACAAGGGCTGGAAGACAGCTACCTCATGGCACAGACTGAACGCCATATCGAGAACATCCGCGCCGCAATGGGTTGGGCGGCGGCGCATCAACGCCCGGCGGATGTTATCCGCTTTGCGGTAGAGATTGGCTACTATTGGGAACTGTCGTGTCTGTATGGTGAGGGGCTGTATTGGCTGGAGTTAGGTCTGCAAATGCCCGCCGCACTCACCGACGTTGAGCATACAAAAGCCCTGTACTATGCCGGGATGCTGACCTATATGCAGAGTGATTTTGACCGTTGCGAAGCCTTAGGCGAAGAAAATCTGCGTATCTCCCGGCAGAGTGGCAACTTGCAGTTAATTGTGCGGGCGTTGCAATTGTTGGGTAATGTGTATCTCGCCCGGTCAGATTTTGAGCGTGCCTGCGATGTCATGGCTGAGGCGCTGGACTACGCCTATCAAGCGGAAGACACCCAGCGCATCAACCTGATGCTGGCGAGTCTGGGCAGTGTGTGTACCGAGATGGGCGCGTTTGAAGACGCGACAGCCTACTATGAGCAATGCCTGCCCTACATGCGGGCGAACAATCGTCAGCATTATGTGGCGACAATATTGGCGAACATGGGCTTAGGCCACACCAAGCAAGGGCAATTCCAGCAAGCGGAAGCCAGCCTGACGGAAGCATTGGCATTGTTCGATGTGCTGGAGAATCGTTCCGGGCAAGCGTTGGCGCTGGGGTACATGGGCGAAACGGCGGAAGGGCAGGGAGATTTGCCGCGTGCCCGCGAACTTCAAATGGCCTGTTTACGGCTGAATGATGAAATTAACCATCGGGCGGGCGGGGCGTCCGCGTTGTTCTTTTTGGCGCGTATCGCCCAACGCACACAGGACTTTGAAGAAGCGGCGCGGCTATTGGGCATGTTCGAGTCTGTCTGCGCCGCGCTGGATATGCCGCCTGCCGTTAAGCACGAGAACTACGACACGGTGCGGCAGGCGGTCTTAGATGCGCTGGGCCAGCCGGACTTTGATCGGTTTTTTGAAGTCGGGCAAGCGACCTCGCCCCAAACCCTGCTGATGAATACCTGATGTTGGCTTGATAGGGGCTAGTGCTGGCGCGGCACGGTTTTAACGGTTGTGGTCATGCGGCGTTCCACGAACGACAAAAACGGAATCGCCATCGCATCGCCTTCAATCACGCGCTTGGCAAGCACCAGATGATTCGCCTTCTCGAAGTCCCCATGCAGGCGCTCCATCTCGCGGATTTGGCGCGGGGATGGCTCGTGCCGGAATTGCGTCATCAGGCTGGTGTGTCGCCCGGCGGCCAGCACCAGCCACTTTTGCTCGTCGTACTTCTTCACCAATGGCTCGATATATTCGCCGAGTTCCATCCGCCCGGAAAAATCGTTGAGCAACGGCCCGGCGGTGGTGATGGGCACGGTGGGGTTGCCCAGCGTTTCCAGCACTTTGCCGCTCCGGTTATGGTAGATAATCAAGCCCATCGCCTTGCCTTGCAGGTGGCTACGAAGCGCGATAGTCTGCATCCCGTCGCCCCGTGTCGCATCGATGCCGTCCGTCTCGCCGGACATCAGCGCCATGTTCGCAATCGTCAATTGCTCGGTGTACCGCGCATAAATCGCCTGGAATTGCTCACTGCTCAGTTTGCCATCGGCGAATTCCTTCACCGTCAGGTCAATCTTGCTCAAGACTTCATCGCGGAAGGCGCGCGCTTTTGCTTGTGTGTCGTTTGGTGTATTCATCACTCATCTATCCCCATTGACGTTAGGCTTCATTGTTTGGTGGGAATATCCTATCCTACGGCGCTTGCTTTAAAGCATAAAAGCGATAACCAACCCCACCACCACGCCGATACCCATCGCAACCATCAAAATACGTTGCCAACGGGGTAACTGCGCGTTCTGTTTTTCCAGCTTATACGTTTCCAGTGTACCATGCCCGCCTTGTTGCTGTTGTTGTTCGCGGCGTTGCTGGAACTGGCGATTCGGGTCGTTACTCATGTGATATTCCCCTTATAGCATAACCTTAAATTGACAAATGATAACCTTGAGATATAGCCGATGATGACCGACTATCATTATTTTAGCTCACTTGCCTTTATTATCAAACAATATCCCCATCAGCATCAGAAGCACCAGCAAGCCCCCCACCGCCCAGAACGCGATTTGATACGTCAGGCTTAACGGGGTTCCAGTGCGGGTTAATTCCACGAATAACGGGCGCAGGTCGGTCTCTATCTGCCACCAGTAAAGCGCCCATACCATCAGCGCCACGCCGCACGCGCCCACGTACAAGCCCTTCAACAGCCTGTCACTGATGAACACCAGCGCCAGCGCCAGCAAAGCAAAGGCCGGGATTAAAAACAGTTCGTAATCGCCCGTGCCTACCGGAACTTCCCCCGTAAACGGGCCGAATTCCGCTGTGATGTTGCCCAACGCCAGGTTTAAGCCGTTGACCGTGAGAACCTCCGTACTGCTGTTGATGGCTGTAACGCTCACCCATGACAGGAAGAACAACCCCACCACCAGCACTACCGGGAGGCCGAAGATAACTTTAGGGAAGCGCACGGTTACATCCCTTCCACGCGATAGCGACACCGCCGGATGAAGGTCTGCTCCGGCGTCACTGTGACGATGCTATAGCCCGGCTCCGCGTTTTCGTCCACATGCGTGCGTGCCTGGCCGGGATAGCTGAGGAACTGCACCCAACTGCTCACCGTGCTGGCATACAGGATGCCGTCCCGGTACAGGTCAATGTTCTGATGCACATGGCCGAAGAACACCCCGCGCAAGCGATGTTTGGCGGGCAGGATGGCGGCGTGGAAGTCCGCAGTATTACGAATCCCCATATAGTCATCCAGCCATTCAATCCCGGTCTGCGCCGGGCTGTGATGTGTGGCGATAATCAACGGGCGCGGGTCATCCGCCCGGCACACCTTCCGCAACCATTCCAGTTGTACATCGGTCAGATGCCCGGC
>DAIMZF010000165.1:0-6831 GCA_036734085.1 Aggregatilineales bacterium | reverse complement strand
TGAGATATGTGGGATATGTATGCCCACGAGTAGCGACTATAGATGAAGCACGTTAAACAAAAGGGCTGTCTGATTTAAGATAGGCGAACAGATATTTAAGTTATCATGAAATGTCACAAAGTTGATTGATAACAATGATTTAAGAAAGCGCGTCTTCTACGGCTAATGTGTGGGTAAAAGAGTTAACAATCAGCGAATTCCACCTCTATCTCAAGTCGAGGCTTCATACATCGCTTGGGTGAGATAGGGGTGGGCGCTTCCTTGCGCTGGCCTAACTAACCGGTCATATGCCTTGCACATTGTCCATCCACAGGACAATCATGCTGTGGGGCAAACACCCCAGTTTTTAGCGCATCCCCTGTGTGCCGGATGCGTGCTGGTCGATTGTCAGGTTATCCAGCATGACTTTAGCAATAGCAAAAACCTCTTGGATGCTTAGATGAGTCCCGGCTTGCATCATGCCTCGCATAGCTTCTGGGTTAGCGGCGCTGTTTAGCTCCTGCATAATTTTATTACGCCATGTGCTTTGTAGCTCGGTATAATCCGTTTGGGCAGTACCCTGATAAGTATCAATGCCGCTTATCATACGGGCGGCATTGGGCAAATCTCCGGCTGACGCCTGTAAAAACGTAATATGCATCAATAAATTGATTGCATACGTAATGTCATCCGAGATACTGGGGTTAATGTACTCCATGCAACGGGCATAATCTTGCTTAAGGCGGATGTAATCGCCTTTAAAACAGGCATAAATACCGCGCAAAAAGTAAAAACGAGCATACAAACCAGGCAAACCCAGTTCATGTACAATCTTTTCCGCTTGGGTGAGGTAATCCTTCATTTCATCATGACGGTCAATGTTAAGCAGTAAGTCGGATATTTCTATCAAGCTGGCGGCCTCAACAAATCGGTTGCCTTCCGACTGGCCGAGATCATGGGCACGTTCCAGCAAGTTGAAGGCTTCACGGACATTATTGTTACCCGCATACACATTAGATAGATTGATGTAATAGTATTTGAGAAATAGCGTAAATTGATTCCGCTCACAAATGTCTAACCCCTCTTGCAAAATAGCCTGGCTCTGGCTGGGATAGCGCATACGGTGCAGGCAAAAGCCAAGATTAAGATTAACCATACACAGCAAAAAGTCGTCCTGTTGAGCAAGCGCATAATGTCGTAAGTCGAATAATATATGCTTGGCTTGCTCCTCTGATAGAATGCGTGCAGAAAGAAAAAAACGTGCATAAGCGGCGTTGCGCTCATCGCCTAAAATTTCAAACGATTGGAGTGCGCCTTGTTGCCATGTATCTGCCAGATCATAGTGCCCAAGTGCATGTGCGCTATGTCCGCCCTCCATCAGCAGACGAGCGCGCAGAGAAGGGGGTAAGTTATCCGCTTGGGGGATAATCTTCTGTACGTGAGGGAACGGTAAATGATTCTGTTGTTGTGCATTCCAGAACCAGCCTAACGCACTGATGATACGGGCATAGGTGGCGAGTTGGTCGGGTTGGTCTGCGAGATAGTCCAGCGCGGCGCGGATGTTGTCTTGCTCATCTTTGATCTTCAAAACAGTGTAAGCGTGGCGATGTGTGCGTAAATCCATCTCTACTTGTTCTGCGAATTGCAACATCCATGCGGCATGATTCGCCCGCGCTTGCTCTGCTTCATCATGTTTGTTAAGTTGGTACAGTGCGTATTCTCGCATAGTGCCTAACATCGTATAGCGTTGCAAACCGGATACAGAACGCCGAGCCAGATTTTTGTCGATTAAATCCGGCAGAAACTCAGCATGAGGCGACACATGCTCTAACGCTTCGCGTGTCCAACCCCCTTTGAAGATGCCCAATTGCCGGAATAGTGCCGCCTGTTCTGGCTGAAGCAGAGCATAGCTCCAGTCTATAGTGTGGAATAAAGCACTCTGCCGGAGCGGAATATCTCGTAAATCCGATGCGAGCAGGGTTAACCGATTAGTTAAGCCGTGCAGAATTTCATCTAGGTGCATCGTACGGGCACGGGTGGCCGCTAGTTCGATGGCTAAGGGCAAGCCGTCTAAATGGGTGCAGATGGCTTCTATTTGGGCGTCGATAGCTTGCGTGCGGTGGAAATCGGCCTGGATAGCACGGATGCGTTCGCGGAATAGCTGACAGGATTCATCTAATGAAAGTGGCGCGAGATGAAACACTTGCTCCCCATAGAGCTTAAGGGGTTCCCGGCAGGTGACAAGTACCTTGAGCAGAGAGGCATCCATGATAAGGTCAGATAATAACTTGGCGGCTTCGATGACTTGCTCGAAGTTGTCAAGGATGAGCAAAATCTGACGGTCTTGTAAGTAGTGCCGGGTCTGTAGAAATAAATCCTGATGCGTGTCTTCATACAGACCAATCGAAGATGCGAGAACGGGCAATACCTCGTCTGCACGAGATGTTTTGGTGAAGTCCACAAAGAAGACGCCATCTCTAAATTCACTCTGTAAGCAATAGGCGAGTTCCAGCGCAAGGCGCGTTTTGCCAGCGCCACCCGGCGCGGTGATGGTCAATAAGTTGGATTGATATAAAAGGTCTTGCGCTTGGTGCAGGGCATCTCCGCGCCCGATGAAAGAAGTCGTCCGCACCGGGAGTTTGTGACGAGGTGGAGCCAGAACAGACGAGATAGCGGGTGAACGCTCCGCTTGTTGGAGCAGTAATTGAGTGCTATCGTCTGGGTCAACGCCTAGTTCCTCCCATAGTAGGCTACGGCAGATATGATATTGATTGAGGGCGGCGGCGCGCTCGCCCGTTGTATGGTAAAGCTGAATCAGAATGCGGTGCAAATCCTCACGAAGCGGGGCATGGGATAGCGCATGTCGTACACTCAAAATTGCTTGTTCAAAAGCGGCTTGGTCTTGCAAGGTATAAATGTGTTGTAATGTGGCTTGGATGAACTTCTCGTGCAGGTTTTCCGATTCGCGTAATTGCCAGTGTTCAAATTCCCGCGCTTCCTTTGCGTAGAACCCATCCATAAATGCGCCTTGATACAGTCCAAGCGCGGATGCTATCGTGGCCGGATTGTGGAGGTGATCTTCAAAATGATTAGCGTCTAGCCACGCATTTAATCCTATCTCAAGGTGTTTGACATCCAGTGTATCTCCCACGATGGGGCGTATTTTACTAATGGCAGTTCGCAGGCTTCCGTAGGCTTGCTCTGTTCGGCGTTCCGGCCAGAACAACTCTGCGAGATGCTCACGAGATTTAGGTTGTTTGTGGCGGGCGATATAGACCATCAAGCTAACGGCTTTGGTGGGTAATTGCGCGGTTACATCCTGCCCGGCAAAAATAACGCGCACACCGCCAAATGTAAGCAGACGTAAATCTGACATAGTTTCACGCTATCTGTTTGGGTGTCTCAATACCTGGTTTATTGCTCAACTAGCGATGAGTTTTTACCCTGCATTGAGACGTGTAAGCATCCTGTACTTACTTTACATCAATTTAAAGACTCGGACATGCTGGAAAACATTCAAATTCTTTTATTTTGTCATCAGATTGTTTGATTTTACTGTCAAAAATAAATTATGTGCGGCACATCAGATGAGCTTGTTCCTTTTGATTGGAAACTAAATTTGAGTGCGGTTGATGCTCGATTGACGCTTGATTAACGGTAACTCCTTTACGATGCAACTAAACCTGTAAGTATCCAATGCTTACATCAAAACCACACGATGAGGAGAAATATTTCATGAAACGCTCAATGTTATTTATTGCACTATTATGTTGTTTGGTCTTGCCATCGGCAGTGCTGGGGCAGTCTACCGGCCCTGGCGGTAGCGACTGCCAAGATGCCGCCGGAGGGCCCATCCCATGCCCAACGGATGAGCCGCGTCCAACGGAACCACAACAACCAGAACCGCAACCGGAGCAACCACGTCCAGAAGACCCACAGCTAGAAGACCCTGAGCCGGAACAACCGGACGATAGCACGGTAGAAAATCCACTGCGCCCCTCTGTCGGCGGTGATTGCCAACTAGCGACGTTTGGCACGGTGCGCGTTAATGTGCGCCAATCGCCAGCTTTCGATGCGGCGGTTATCGGTACACTCAGCCCAGATACACTTTATGATGTCGAGAGCGTTGTTGTCTCTGGTGGCGAAACGTGGCTCGGTGTTGCGGGTGGTTGGGTGCATAGCTCAACCGTCGTTTATGATGGCGATTGTCCGGTGCGGGAAGTGCGAGTCGTCCGCGCTGACTATCGCGTGATGATCGAAGAATTGCCGGAACCTTCCACTGCAGGTGGCCTTTACCCTACTCAGCGCTGTGTAGAATTATTTGATGGAACAGTATACTGCTATACGATACTGATGGCGATTGCCAATGATCCTGATGACACGGAGACTACTAAAGCGCCGGGCCCGCCTGTTCACATTGGGTGCTGGGTTGAATGGCCCGGCATCCCGAAATGTATTGCTATACCGGTACCGGGTCACGACTGGGACCCGCAACCACCTAGCTTCCCGTATCCAAGTGAACCAGGTGATGGCGGTGGTCAAGGTGGCGGCAATGATGGCGGTGGCGAGGGCGGTGGCAACGATGACGAGGATCAGGGCGGTGGTCATGGCGGCGGTCAAGGCGGTGGTGATGGCGGTGGCCAGGGCGGCGGTGATGGTGGTGGCGCCAATCAGGGCATCAGTCAGGGCGCTGGACAAAGTAATGTTCCGCCTTACTGCTACGACCAGAACTTCCTGACCCGTCACATCTCACCGGACGATCAGGACACTCGCATGATCGTAGAAGATGACACGGTCTTACTTGGCATCCTGAAAGCGCCCGACTATGACCCGGAACCTCAGCCTTGTCGCTTTGATGTACCGATCATTCGCTTTGATGAACCTGCTGAAGATGGCTCATTCCCGTTAGACATTATTGAGGTCATCATCCAATGGCCGCCACCGATATTGGACGATGAGACAAGCCCGTTAATCCCTCTCGCTCGCTTAACGCCGAATCACATCGTACATCTGGACATGATCCGCGTTGGTGAGGATGGTGACTTCTGCGCACCGACTGCGCCACATGGCTTCGAGAATTGCCCGGATGATGACGAAAGATGATGATAGCACCTTAATCTGTCTGTTCAAAGGTGGGCGGTGCGACAATGCCGCCCACCTTTTTATCTATTAAATCCGCCCAAACCTATTTTGCACTGACTTCATCCACAAAAGCCGCGACTAAAGCATTAAACTGCTCTGGTGTTTCCCATTGGGGGGCGTGCCCCGCACCGGGAATAATCTGCATTTCACCGCGCCACAGTGCTGGGATCGTCTGTTGCTGGATAAAAGCGCCGTTGACCAATTGCTCATCCTCACCGTGAATAATCAGCAGGGGTTGTGTCATTGTTTGTACGACGGCTAATTCATCACGGAATCGGCCTTGCTGAACGCTCATGCCGAAGTTGAGCCGTGCCTCTCCTCTGGTATTTTTGACATCCTCAACAAAGCTGGCAGGGGCGCTTGTTTTAAAGAAAGAATCCGCAAAGGACTGGGCTTGCTCATCCGTCAACTCTGGCGCGAAAAGCACTGCATTTGTCGGATGAGGCATGAAGGCCGCTTCCATAGCGGGGGGAATAGCGAGGGGTGGCGTACCAAAAATCACAAATCCGGCGGCATTGGGTAGATTCGGCACGGCTTCCAACACAGCATGACCGCCCAAACTCCAGCCAAGAAAAACACCGTCTAATGCGTTGAGTTCTTTCGCAACCGCATAAATTAAACCCGCATAGCCGGGCAGACTGTAATTTTCCGGGTTGCTGGCGGCTGAAGATTCGCCATGACCGGGTAAATCGAAGGCAATGACACGATACTTCGCGCCAAAGGTTCCCTCAAGCTGATGTTGAAAGGCTCTCGATGAGGCCGAGTTGCCATGTACCATGACGATAGGTGTGTCTTTGCCTGCGCTTACACGTAATGCGATTGCGTCACCATTGACTGTAATTTGCATTTGTTCCATTTTTATACGCTTTCTTTGTGAATAATTATGAATAAACCCGCCAAAAACGGGTAACAACACCCTTCAATTGTACACACTCGTGTAAAAAAGATGACAAAAATTCGTTGGGATTGATAGTGGTAAATACTTTGAACCGTGTCACAATCGTTGTATCTGTGAATTTTTGGGGTTGCTAATGGGAATATCTTCAATGTCTATTTTATCTAGTTTGCTAGAGCGTTATGCCATTCATCAACGCGCCTATGATGAGACTTTCGATATTGACCATCAGCCGCGCCTGCCTTACCAGACATTGGTAGAGCAGTTAACGCGCCTTTCCGCCGAAGAATTGCATTATCGTCAGCAGGGGTCGGATTTGGCGTTTCTTAATCAAGGGATTACGTTTACTGTCTATGGCGATGACGAAGGCACAGAACGCACCTTTCCGTTTGATTTATTGCCACGTATTTTATCTGGTGCGGAATGGACACATATTGAAAACGGCCTGAAGCAACGCCTGACTGCGCTGAATATGTTCCTTGAAGATATTTACCACGAAGGCAAGATATTTAAAGATAAGGTCATTCCTTATGAATTGATTGCCAGTGCTAAACATTACCGTAGGGAAATGCGCGGTGTGGATGTGCCCAATGGGGTTTATGTGTCGGTATGTGGTACAGATTTAATCCGTGCGCCAGATGGTAATTTTGTGGTGTTGGAGGATAACCTGCGCGTGCCTAGTGGGGTTTCCTACATGCTGGCAAACCGTTCTGTGACGAAAAATATCTTCCCGCGTTTATTTAACAATTATGGCGTGCGGCCTGTTGACCAGTACGGGCAGGCGCTTTTAAGCACGTTGCAATCATTATCATCTG
>DAIMZF010000164.1:0-6838 GCA_036734085.1 Aggregatilineales bacterium | reverse complement strand
CCTTGCGGAGTATCTATCCTTGTGTCGAATATGTTAATAGCGGTAATTTTCATATCGAGAGTGGGTTGGAAATTTGAAAATGGATCTTCTGGAAGGTCAAAGCTAACACCCGGAAAGTCACGAAATGCAAATTGTTCATTAAACTCATCATAGTATAGAGAGGGAACAAGTTCTTTGATTTCAAAAACGGGCATATCGGGTGAGATGAGATTCAATAGCTTCCCTTTATATCCTTTATAAGCTGTTAATTGAAATATTTTACCGTTTCGTACATCAACACGAATTCCTATCAGGCTATCTACTAGTAAATAGTGAGCGACGAAAGGTGATCGCATTGAGAAAGTTCCACCTTTAATAATCGTGTAATCATATATCATATCTTGCAAGTTCGAGTCTAACAGACTTGAACCTAATAAAAGTCCGCCTAAGCCCTCAGATGGAACAATAGGAGACTCTATGTCAAGTTGATATTTTTTACTTTGAGGGGCATTTGTGTTCACAATTATTCCTTTCATAAAAACGAGATTTCAGTGTGGGCAATTTATTCCAGAGCATTATTTCATTTTATCCAGACCGCCCCCCGACCCCCAACCCCTTCACACAGATATTGTGTTCCGCATAAACCTTGTTGGTATAATGTACCTCAGTTAGAGATATTTTTTAGAAAGCACATCCCATGTCTGCACAAAGCATCGCCCGTAATCCCGGTATCCAACTGGATATGGACTGGGTGTATAACACCCGCGTTAACTTAAGCGCCGTAGAGCGCCGCACCGCCTCCCTCACCAAACGACGCGCCATCAAAAAGGATTGGCAGGCCGCGTGGCTGTTACGCGCCCTCACCTGCATCGACTTAACCACGCTTTCCGGCGACGACACACCCGGCAATGTCCATCGCCTGTGTGCCAAAGCCCGCCAGCCCCTCTCACCGGATGTTCTGGACGCGCTCGGCATGGCAGGCCACACCATTCAGGTCGGCGCGGTGTGCGTGTATCACAACCGCGTGCCGGATGCCGTCGCCGCCCTAAACGGCACAGATATTCCCGTCGCCGCCGTATCGACTGGCTTCCCCGCCGGGCAAAGCCCCTACAAACAGCGCATCGCGGAAATTGCGGAGTCCGTCGCTGTCGGCGCACAGGAAATTGATATTGTCATCTCCCGCGAGCACGTCCTCACGGGCAATTGGCACGCGCTCTATGAGGAAGTTAAAGAGATGCGCGCTACCTGCGGCGACGCCCACATGAAGACCATCCTCGCCACAGGCGAATTAGGCACATTACGCCATGTGGCGATGGCAAGCTACGTCTGCATGATGGCTGGCGCGGACTTCATCAAGACATCCACAGGCAAGGAAGCCGTCAACGCCACCTTAGATGTCGGCCTCGTCATGGTGCGTACCATCCGGGATTATCAGGATCGCACCGGGCACAAAGTCGGCTTTAAGCCTGCGGGGGGCATCCGCACCGCCAAAGACGCCTTAAACTGGCAAATCCTCATGAAGGAGGAGCTAGGCGACGAATGGTTATATCCGTCCTTGTTCCGCTTTGGCGCTAGCGGCCTGCTGACCGACATCGAACGCCAGCTATCCCACCACATCACCGGGCGCTACGCCGCCACCCATCACATGCCAATGAGCTAGGGGCGTGGTCTGTATGCCCCTTGTGCCAAATAAGTTGATAAGAGGTCATTATGTCTGTTTCAGAGATTTTTCAATCCATGTCCTACGGCCCCGCGCCCGAAGCGCCGGATTATGTCAATGATTGGCTGGACAAACACAACCGCAAGTTCGGCCTGTTCATTAATAATACGTGGGTTCAGCCCCAGTCCAACGCCTACATCCACAGCACCAACCCCGCCAACGGGCAACAACTCGCGCAGATTGCGGACGCCGACGAAGCCGATGTCAACGCCGCCGTCACCGCCGCTCGTGCCGCCTTCAAGACATGGGGCAAAACACCCGGCCACATCCGCGCCCGCCACCTCTACGCCATCGCCCGCAACATCCAGAAGCACCAGCGCCTGTTAGCCGTGCTGGAATCAATGGACAACGGCAAGGCCATCCGTGAATCGCGTGATTTGGATGTGCCGCTTGTCGCCCGCCATTTTTATCATCACGCGGGCTGGGCACAGTTGATGCAAACCGAACTGCCCCAGTACCAGCCCGTCGGCGTTATCGGCCAGGTCATCCCCTGGAACTTCCCCCTGCTGATGCTGGCCTGGAAGATTGCACCCGCGCTTGCGATGGGCAATACCGTTGTCCTCAAGCCCGCCCCCTATACCAACCTCACCGCCCTGCTCTTTGCGGAAATCATCGTGGAGGCTGGACTGCCGCCCGGCGTCGTCAACATCATTACCGGCGGCGACCAAACCGGCGCACTCATCACCAACCACCCGGATTTTGACAAAATCGCGTTTACAGGCTCCACCAACGTAGGCCGCATCATCCGCCGTGCGACGGCAGGCACGGGCAAAAAGCTCTCTCTGGAGCTTGGCGGCAAGTCGCCCTATGTCGTCTTTGATGATGCCGACCAGGACGCCGCCATCGAAGGCTTAGTAGACGCCATCTGGTTTAATCAGGGGCAGGTCTGCTGTGCCGGGTCGCGCTTGCTCGTGCAGGAAAACATCGCCCCGCGCTTTCTGGATAAGCTCCGCCTGCGGATGAGCAAATTACGCATCGGCGATTCGCTCGATAAAAGCATTGATATTGGCGCAATCGTAGACCCCGTGCAGTACGAAACCATTGATGCTTGGGTCAAGCGCGGCGTCGCGGAAGGCGCACAGCTTTATCAGCCGGAGTGTGACCTGCCCGCTAACGGCTGTTTTTACCCGCCCACACTCCTGACCAACGTCCAGCCCGCTTCAAGCGTCGTCCAGGAAGAAATCTTCGGCCCCGTCTTGGTCGCCATGACCTTCCGCACCCCCAAAGAGGCCATCGCCCTTGCCAACAACACCCGCTACGGTCTGGCCGCCAGTGTATGGAGCGAGAACCTCAACCTTGCGCTGGATGTCGCCCACAAAATCAAGGCGGGCAGTGTGTGGGTCAACTGTACCAACCTCTTCGACGCGGCGGCGGGCTTTGGCGGCTACCGTGAAAGCGGCTACGGGCGCGAAGGCGGCAAAGAGGGTTTGCTGGAATATGTGCGCCCCACATGGCAGGATCGCCCCCGTCCCGACCTTTCCACATTAAATGCCGCAGATGCAACCGCACATTGGCCCAAAAATACCGCCGCGCTCCCCGCCCCGCTTGAGGCGGGCAAACGTGCGGAAAACGGCACGCTGACCAGCATCAACCGCACCCCCAAGTTATTTATCGGCGGCAAGCAGAAGCGCCCCGACGGGAATTACACCCGCCCCGTGCTAAACCCTGATGATCAGGAGGTCGGGCAGGTCGGCGACGGCAACCGTAAAGACATCCGCGATGCCGTAGAAGCCGCCCACGCCGCCAGCGCATGGGGCAAGGCCACCGGACACAACCGCGTACAGATTCTTTACTATCTGGCGGAAAACCTCTCCCTGCGTGCCGACGAGTTCGCCCAACGCCTCATCACCATGACCGGAGCCACCGCCAAAGCCGCCGCTACCGAAGTTCAACTCAGCATCGAGCGTCTGTTCAGCGCCGCCGCCTATGCGGATAAATACGGCGGCCACGTCCAGGAAACAGAACTGCGCGGCCTCACCGTCGCCCTCCACGAGCCAGTCGGCGTCATCGGCATTGCCTGCCCGGATGAAGCGCCGCTTCTGGCTTTTGTCTCTCTGCTGGCTCCGGCGGTGGCACGCGGCAACACTGTTATCGTCATCCCATCGGATAAGCACCCCCTGACCGCCATTGATTTTTACCAGGTCTTGCAAACATCCGATGTACCGCCCGGCGTCATCAACATCATCACCGGCGAGCGTGATGTGCTGGCGAAGACCCTCGCGGAGCATGACGACGTGAACGCGGTATGGTACTTCGGTACATTGCAGGGGAGTTATAACGTGGAGTACGCTTCCGCCACCAACATGAAGCGGACATGGGTCAATTATGGCCTCCCGCGTGACTGGACAGACCCGCATCAGGGCGCAGGCGCGGAATTTTTACATCATGCTGTTCAGGTGAAGAATATCTGGGTTCCCACAGGGGAATAAACTTTGTAGGGGCACGATACATCGTGCCCCTGAACTATCATGCCTGTGTCGGGGTTTCGCGGTGGATGGATGGCTAACGCCCTACAGCGCCATCGCCGCCACGCGCTGATGCCACGCTGTCGCCTGCTCGTAAGCGTGCGCCGCCCGCAGGATGACCGCTTCGCCCATCGCCGGGCCAATCAACTGCAACCCCACCGGCATATCCGCTTCCCCGAACCCGCACGGCACGTTAATCCCGCACACGCCGCCCAGGTTGGCCGCAATCGTCAGCACATCCGCCAGATACATCTCTAGCGGGTCGTCCATCTTCTGCCCCATCTTAAACGCCACAGAGGTTGCCGTCGGCGCGGCGATAACGTCCACGTTCTCGAATGCCCGGTCAAAGTCCCGCTTGATGAGCGCCCGGACTTGGGTCGCCTTGCCGTAGTAAGCGTCATAATAGCCCGCGCTCAGGGCGTAGGTTCCCAGCATAATGCGCCGCTTCACTTCCGCGCCGAAGCCTTGCCCCCGCGTCTTTTTGTACGTGTCCCACATATCCGCCCCCGCCACTGGTGCGCCGAAGCGAATCCCGTCGAACCGCGCCAGATTCGATGATGCTTCCGACGTTGCCACCATATAATAGACCGGCAGGCTGTATTCCGTGTGTGGCAGGCTGATTTCCACCAGTTCCGCGCCCAGCGCCTCCAATTCCGCCAACGCCGTGCGGATTGCGCTCTCAACGTCAGGGCGCAGGCCATCCACAAAATATTCCTTCGGCACGCCCACCCGCAACCCGCGAATGTCGCCCGTCAGCGCCGCCACATAATCCGGCACATCATCCGGCATACTCGTGGAATCAAGCGGGTCGTGCCCGGCGATCACCTGCAAAATCCGCGCCGCATCCTCGACTGTGCGCGTCATCGGCCCCGCGCCATCCAGCGACGACCCATACGCGATCAACCCATAGCGCGATACCCGCCCGTAGCTAGGCTTCAGCGCCGCCAGGTTGCAGAACGAACCCGGTAGCCGGATGCTCCCGCCTGTGTCCGTGCCCAGCGCGCCCATGCACATCAGCGCCGCCACCGCCGCCGCGCTCCCGCCAGAACTCCCGCCCGGCACGCGCTCCAAATCCCACGGGTTATGTGTCGGGAAGAATCCACTATTTTCTGTGGAAGACCCCATAGCGAATTCATCCATGTTCACCTTGCCCAGCATCACCATCCCCGCCGCTTTTAACCGCGCCACACATGTCGCGTCGAACACCGGCACGTACCCCTTCAGGATTTTTGAGCCGCATGTCGTCTCTACGCCCTGTGTGGAAAGCACGTCCTTCATCGCCAACGGGATGCCCAATAGCGGCTTATCCGCGCTTGTCACGCCCTGCGCCCGCAAATCATCCACAGCTTGCGCTTGTTCTAAGGCTTGCTCCGCCGTCACCGTGATGAACGCCCGCACTTGCCCGTCCAGCCGTTCGATCTGCTCCAGATGAGCGCGGGTGAGGTCTACCGCGCTTATTTCCCCTGCATCCAGTTTCGTCAACGCTTCGCGGATGGTCATTTGCAACATGGTTTTTTTCGTCCCTTGTTGGATTCAGTAACATTTCCAGATTAAACGAACACGCCTATCGCGTGCATATATGTGGCTTCTTAAAGCTAAGCGCACATTATAGCACAACCCCGCCCCCTTGCCCCAAGCGAAAAACACTTGGGCACTTTGTCCATCTTATACAACCTTAACTTGTCAAAGTTGCACAAGTGACATACGATAGAGTCATAAAGTTCAATTTGTCACAAACGGAGTGTAAGCAAATATCATGTACACCAACGAATACATCGCCTTTGAGATGCACCGCATCCGTGTTCACGATTTCGAGAAGAAGAACGGCATCGGGCGTGCCGTCAGCGAAGCCATCGAAGAACATCAGCACCGCACGGAGCGCCGCCGCGCCCGTCGCACCACCAAGCCGGAAAACCAGACCCGCTAAGTCCAGGTTACCATTTCAAACCAATGTTTGCAGGGGCACGATAATTTGTGCCCCTGCAAACGCCGGATTTATTGAGTTGTTTAGTCCCAGAGTATAGTGGTACAGTATCCTACAAACCATAACGAAGTGAGCGTTATAAGGGATACACAATGAGCTATTTCTCCAGATTGTTTTTCGTGACAGCATTTCTCGTCTTACTCATCGTTTCTTCTCTCGCCGCGCAAGCTGACGTGTTCTCATCGATCAATACATTAACGGACGGGGCGGAGACTGCGCCTGATGATGACGACGAATTGCTCGGCATAGAACCCATCACCAGCAACGCCGATTGGACACCCATAGAGCGTGATTTCGACGGTGTAGCGATGGTGCTTGTGCCTGTGGGTTGCTTTATGATGGGGAGTACGCAAGAACAGATTGATGAAACTTATAGCGTATTGGTATCTGAATCTGGTGAGAATGATTTTATGTTAAGGCGTTTTGAAAGAGAATTGCCACAGCACGAACAATGCCTCGATGAGCCGTTCTGGATTGGTAAGACGGAAGTGACAAACGCACAATACGCTGAATTTGTCGGGGCAGATGGTTATTATAACCGCGATTACTGGACGGAACAGGCCTGGTTACGTAGACAATCTGATAGTTGGGCAATGCCACAATATTTGTGGGATAGTGATTTTAACGGCGCGGATCAGCCCGTTGTCGGTGTATCGTGGTACGAAGCGATGGCCTATGCCGAATGGCGCG
>DAIMZF010000163.1:0-6879 GCA_036734085.1 Aggregatilineales bacterium | reverse complement strand
TTAGGCTAAACCATGACCGATGAAATCACTTATTGCGCGGTGCATCCGACCAAAGAAACCGGCCTGCGCTGTAACAAATGTGACCGCTATATGTGCTCCGACTGTGCCGTGCAGACTCCTGTCGGCTACCGTTGCCGGGAGTGTGTGCGCCAGGTGGAAGACCGCTTTTATAACGCGGAAGCCACCGACGGCTTTATCGTGTTTGGCGTGTGCGCGGCGGCCTCTGCGGTTGGCGGGTTGTTTATCGGCGCTATCGGGTTTTTCGGGCTGTTCATCGCCATTATTGCGGGCTTCCCGGCGGGTGTGCTGATTGCAGGGTGGGCGATGCGGGCGACCAATCGCCGCAAAGGGCGCGATACATGGCGGTTTGGCGTGGGCGGCGTGATTGTCGGCGTGCTGATTGGCGCGTTCATCGGTGGCTTGCTGGCCTACCCGGAAGGCTTACGCATCGCGTATGAGAACTTCCAGCAGATGACACCGCAGATGCAACAGAACATCCAGCGCGGCGGCTTGCGCGTCATCTCCCAGACGGATTACGCATTGGGGCAGGTACTACGCCTGAATGTGGTGATTTTTGCAGGATTAGTGGCTTATTCGGTCTACCTTCGGATGAAATCATAAACCTATGTTAGAAGAAATCCGTATTCAGAACTTCGCCATCATCGACAACCTGGAACTGAACTTCGCCGGTGGCTTAAACGTCATCACGGGCGAAACAGGCGCGGGTAAATCTATCATCATCGACGCTGTGGAGTTATTGCTCGGCGGCAAGGCCGATGCTTCAATGGTACGGTCTGGCACGGACAAAGCCGTGATTGAAGGCGTCTTCGCGCTTAAAGACCACGCCAAAACATCCGTAACAACCACCCTGCGCGAAGAAAACCTGCTGGATGCCGACGCCGACGAGAGCTTCGTCACGCTGACGCGCGAATTACGGAGCAACGGGCGCTCCTCCGCACGGGTGAACGGCGTCACAGTGAACCAGGACGTTCTACGGCGGGTGGGGGATGCGCTGGTAGACATCCACGGCCAGAGCGAACACCTGAGCCTGTTTAATCCCCCGCATCATATTGACCTGCTCGATCGTTACGCGGATTTAATGGACATCCGCGAAGCCTTACGCACCGTGACGAATCATCTGGGTGAGGTGCGCCGCGAGATTAAAAGCCTGCTGGAAGACGAAGCCGAACTCAAACGCCGTGCGGATAGACTCCGCGCTGATGTGGAAGAAATCGACACGGCGGAACTAAAACCGGGCGAAGATGAAGACCTGAAGGCCGAGCGCAATCGGCTATCCAACAGTGAACAACTGGCGAAGCTGGTCACAGAAGCGGTGATGATTTTAAGCGGCGGCGATGTTGTGGACGACCAACAGCCCGCCGTTGATTTGTTGCAACGGGTGTCTATCATCATGGGCAAGCTGGTGAACATCGACCCGACGCTGAAGGACGCCGCCCAACTTGCGGATAGCGTGGCGGAGCAAGCTCAGGAACTGGCATTGGAGATTAGCGGCTACGGCGATGAAGTCGAGTATGACCCGGTGCGCCTGAACGAAATTGAGGAACGGCTGGAAGTCATCAACGCGCTTAAGCGGCGTTACGGCATCACCATTGAGCTTGTGCTGGAACACGCCGATAAATCGCGTAAAGAACTAAAGACGCTGGAAAACAGCGAAACACGTCTGGCGGAATTACGCGAAAAAGAAGAGGGCTTCCTGCGGCAGATTGGCGAAATGTCCGCCAACATCAGCAAAGTGCGCGACCGCATCGGCAAACAGTTGAGCAAGCGCGTTGAAGTCGAACTGAAAGACCTCCGCATGGAGCGTACCCAATTCGCGGTATCCCTGGAGCAAACGGCGGCGGATGATGGGTGCATCGTCAACGGCAATCGGTATAAGTTCGATTACACCGGCATCGACCATGTGGAATTTATGATGAGCGCGAATCCCGGCGAGCCGATGCGCCCCTTAGCGAAGGTGGCTTCCGGCGGGGAGGCGGCGCGCATTATGCTGGCGCTTAAGCGTGTATTGACGCAGGCCGACCACACGCCCACCCTCATCTTTGACGAAGTGGATCAGGGCATCGGCGGGCGTATCGGCAGTGTTGTTGGCGAAAAGCTGTGGGGGCTAACCGATGGGCATCAGGTGCTTGTCGTGACGCATCTGCCGCAGTTGGCTGGCTATGCAGACCGTCACTTCCGCGTGCAGAAGGAAGTCAAAGGCGGGCGCACCGCGACAGTGGTCGTCCCGCTAGAGGGCGATGTCCGCGTTCAGGAATTGTCGGACATGCTCGGCGCGACGGGCGAAGGAAGCCGTCAGAGCGCGCTGGAGATTTTGAGCGAGGCGCAGGCTAAAAAGCAGGCGTGATTTTTTTCAACCAAACACGGAGACAACAATGAGCAAGATTATTTTTCCCGAAGGCTTTGTATGGGGCGTTGCAACGGCCTCTTACCAGATTGAAGGCGCGGTGAATGCGGACGGGCGCTTGCCGTCTATCTGGGATACGTTCAGCGCCACGCCGGGCAAGGTGCTCAATGGGGATACGGGCGAGGTCGCGTGTGACCACTATCACCGTTACCTGCAGGACATCGCCTTGATGAAAACCCAGATTAACGTGCCAGCGTATCGTTTTTCAATCGCATGGCCGCGTGTTATTCCGGGCGGCACGGGGCAGGTCAACGCCGCCGGGCTGGGCTTTTATGATCGGCTGGTGGATGGCTTGCTGGAGGCGGGCATCGTGCCGTATGCCACGCTGTACCATTGGGATTTACCGCAGGCGCAGGAGGATGCAGGCGGCTGGCCGTCACGCGGCATTGTAGACGCTTATGTGAGTTATGTCGATGTCGTCACCCGGCATCTGGGCGACAGGGTGCAGAACTGGATGACGTTTAATGAGCCTTGGGTGTTTGGGTATCTGGGCTATGGGGATGGCACACACGCGCCGGGTCGTACAAGCTGGTCGGACTTTTTAGCGGCGGCGCACCATACCCTGCTGGCGCACAGCCAGGCCGTGCCCGTCATCCGTGCCAACAGCCCGCAGGCGGATGTCGGCATTGTGTTTAACCTCACCTGGTCGGACGCGGCCACAGACTCCGCGCCGGACATCGCCGCCCGCGAGCGCGAGATGGGCTTTTTTAATCGCTGGTATCTCGACCCGTTATACAAAGGGGAATATCCGGCGGATATGCTGGCATGGTACGACGCGGCAGGCGTCTTGCCGGATGTCATCCAGCCCGGCGACATGGACATCATCAAAGGTGCGCCGGATTTCATCGGCATTAACTTTTATACGCGCTCCGTCAAACGCCACGACGAAGACGGCGGCCTGTTAAAATCCGCCGATGTGCGCCAGGACGCGGAACATACCGAGATGGGGTGGGAAGTAACGCCGGAGAGCATCTACAACCTCATCACATGGACGCACCAGCACTATGCGCCGGGACGCATCTTCATCACGGAGAACGGCGCGGCCTTCCGCGATGAGGTGACGACTGATGCGGACGGCACGCCCACCGTACACGACCCGCGCCGCATGGCCTTCTACCAGGCGTATATCACGAATGTGCATCGCGCCATTACGGAAGGCGCACCGGTGCGGGGCTACTTCGCCTGGTCATTGATGGATAACTTCGAGTGGGCGCTGGGGTATGATCGGCGCTTTGGCATTACCTATGTGGACTACGACACCCAAGAGCGCATTTTGAAGGATAGCGGCAAATGGTACGCGGGCGTCATCCGCGATAACGGCTTTTAAACAACCTCTGGCTGATAAAAGCGGGCTGGCGGATGTCGTCGGCCCGGCTTTTCCCCCTCCACGATAAAATTAGGAAAAATTTGTAAAATCTCCATATTTCTTGTGTGCGTTTATCTTTTAACTCGGTTATAGTAAATAAAAGGATTGTACACGATAAAATAAACGGCATTGAAGCACACTATGGACATGCACCAACCCAGCACAAATGACATCAGTTTTTTGTTAAACGTGTCGAACCTATTCCAGCATTTAGCGGTGGATGATGTTCTGCGGCAATTGTTGGCGCTCGCGCAGGATGCCGTCCACGCGACGGAAGTAAGCATCATCGTCTTCCGGGAAAATGAGGTGGCATGGCAACACTACGTCGGCGGTGAGATAGGGGGCATCGACGCTGTGCCCAACGTCAACGATATTCTGCGTTATGGCCTGGCTGGGTGGGTGTTACGCAACAAGCAAATGGCGATTGTGCAAGACGCGCAAACGGACGAGCGCTGGCTAAAGCGGGTGCCAAGTGTGCAATCGGCGCTTTCTGTGCCGTTGCTGTACCGCGATGACCTGTTAGCGATTATGACCATGAGCCACACCCAGCGCGGCCACTTCGTACAACACCATGCGGATTTAATCCAGATTATTGCGAACCAGGCCGCTATCGCCATCCACAACGCCCGCTTGTTCGAGGAATTACAGTCCGCACAGGAGCAAACGCGCGCGGTCTTGCGGGCGTTCCCCAATACCGTTTTTGTGATGGACGACGTAGGCCGTTTGATGATTATCAACGATGCCATGCTGACGTTGTTGGGCAAAGAATATCACGAGCAAGCCACCGGCCACCGCCTGACGGATATGCCCAAGCGCGACCCGTGTCTGGACGCTATCTGCGAAAATCTGCTGGATGTGGTGGCGCATCCCCTGCAACCCATAAAGAACATGCGCTTTGAAGTCACGTCGCAGGCTTTAGGGCGCGACTTCCTCGTGACGATTTCCACATGGGGCACGGCAAAAAAGCGCGTCAGTGGTTATGTGATTGTCCTGCACGACATCACCGAGATACGCGACCTGGCCCGCTTTAAAGACGAGATGTTACGCATCGCCTCACACGATTTACGCAATCCGCTATCGCTCATCATCGGCTATGCGGATATGGTGGCGGTGGATACCCCCGACGACGCCTCCCCCGTGCATGACCACGTTCGCGCCATTATGCGCTCCGCCGATCGTATGGACAGACTACTGGCCGAGATTTTGCGCGTGGAGAAAATCCGCCAGACGCCGCTTGAACTGCACGAGTGCATCCACCCCAAGATATTGATTGTGGGCGTAATGGTGGATATGCAACAAACGGCGGAAAGCAAGCAAATCCGGTTTGGCGCACAGTTAAACCTGGACTTCGCCGATGTCCTCATCCACGCCGACCCGGTGCTGATTCAGCAGGCGATGGAGAACATGGTCGCTAATGCGCTGAAGTACACCGCGCCCGGCGGCAATGTCGCCATCATCAGCCGTGTGGATTTTAACGAACGGCGGTTTCATTTTGTGGTGGTGGATAACGGTGTCGGCATCCCGGCGGATAAGCTCAAATATGTGTTCGAGTCCTTCTTCCGTGTGGATGCGGCCAACGTGCATGGCGTCAAGGGCACGGGCTTAGGGCTGAGTTTGGTCAAGGCGGTGATTGAGAAGCACGGCGGCGGCGTGTGGGTCAACAGTACCGAGCATGTCGGCAGTCGTTTTGGCTTCTGGTTGCCGTTGGCGCGTCCTAGCGACTGTGTATAATAGGGCGATTGTGACGACAGAATAGGCCATGACGATTGAACCGTAAACTCGCCCCGTTTGTGCTTGTCTTACTGCTGGCGTTTGTCTCGCGCCTGCTCAATATCGACGCGGAAAGTGTATGGGTGGATGAAGGCTTTAGTTATTGGGCCATCCGCCATGATGATATGTTGCGCGTGATTGCCAATGACGTGCACCCGCCCCTGTACTTTGTCGGTCTGCGCGGATGGGCGGCTGTGGCCGGGATTACCGAGTTTGCCCTGCGCTATTTTTCCCTCTTGCCTAGCCTGTTGAGTGTCGCGGTGATTTATCAGGTCGGCGCGGAGGTGCAACGCCTACGCGGGCGGGCGTTGGGCGCTGTGCCCCTGTTGGCCGCGCTTCTGCTGGCATTGGCGGATATGGAAACCTACATAGCGCAGACCATCCGCATGTATTCATGGCATGTGCTGTGGGTGCTGGTGAGCATGGCGTTCTTCCTGCGGTGGGTGCGGTTGGGTCGCCGGGTGGATATGGCCGCCTGGCTGGTGGCGAATCTGCTCCTGCTGTATACGCAGTATCTCGGGTTAGCCGCGTTGGGCGTGCAGGGCTTATACGCGCTCTTGTGCCTGCGCGGGCGGGCGCGTGTGCAGGGTGTAGCGGTGCTGGCGCTGGCGGTGGTCGCGTTCATCCCCTGGGGGGTAGCGGTGGTCGCCGGGCAGACGGATAACGTCGGCACAGGGTTTAACGTGCCGTCCGCGCTGGCGTCATTGTGGAACTGGCGCATCGAGTGGTTCACCGGGCAGTGGCCGTTGATGCTGGGATTGGCGCTTTTAGGCACGGTCAGCGTGATTTATGCCGGAGAGCGCATCCATAAGGTGGTCGTGCCTTACCCGACCGCGTTATTGCTGTGGGCATGGTTGATTGTCCCCGTTGCAGGCGCATACATCCTGAATTTTTATACACCGATTTTAATGGATTATCGCCTGACGCAAATTACGCCCGCCGTCGCGCTGTTGGTGGCGTTGGGCTTGGGCAATCTGCGCCGATGGCCGCAGGCCTTCCTCGTGGCCGTAATTATAGCGTATGGGGTGACGACATATGACACGCCGCGCCCGCGCCCGCAATGGCGGCAGATTGGCATCGATGCGGCGCAATATGCCACATCCGGCGATTTAGCGATGGCGCACGTCACACCGTCCGGCGATTGGCAAATGGTCTACTACTTCGAGCGCTTTATGCCGCCCGGCGTGGAACGGCGCTCCTTGCGGCAGTGGCAGTTAGAGCAGGGCACGACCTATGCGGATGGCCTGCCCGCGCTGTTAGACGCGCATCCTGTGGTATGGTTTATGCACTGGTCGAGCGACCGTAGCGGCTTCGACGC
>DAIMZF010000162.1:0-7034 GCA_036734085.1 Aggregatilineales bacterium | reverse complement strand
GCCCCATCGTGACACAGTTGGGGCGCATCCTGCATCAACCGCCGGATGAAGTCCAGGCCGTCTGCGCCACCATCCAATGCCAGGTTCGGCTCGTGCTTGCTCACGTCCAGCGTTTGCAGTTCCGCGCTAGGGATGTAAGGCAGGTTCGCCATCAGCACATCCACCCGCACACCCAAATCAAGTAACGGTTGCGCTAAATCCCCGTGCAGAAATGTGATGTCTAAGCCCTCCGCATTACGGCGGGCAACGTCCAAAGCCGCCGCGCTGATATCCACCGCGTAGACTATCGCCTGCGGATTGTGCGCCTTATACGTGACCGCAATCGCCCCGCTCCCTGTGCCGATGTCCGCCGCTATCAATGCCCGGTCTGCGGTATATTCCAGCGCGGCCTCCAGCAGATGTTCCGTTTCCGGGCGCGGAATCAGCACATCGGGCGTCACGATGAGGTCACGGTCATAAAATGCCCGGCGGCCTAAGATGTAGGCGATAGGCTCGCCCTGTGCGCGGCGTTCCAGCCATGTGCTGAACTGCGCCGCTTGCTCCGGCGTGGGCAGATGCTCCCCAAAGGCCAGCACATAGGCGCGTTCGCACTGCATTGCACACGCCAGCAACAGTTGAGCGTCCAGGCGGGGCGAAGAAGAAATTCCGTTCAGACGGGCGTAAGCATGGCGCAACAAATCACCGACGGCGGGCGGATTCATGGGTAAATTACGCGCCTTCCGTCGAGGACAGCAACGCGGATTGTTCGCTCGTAATCAGCTGGTCAATGAAGTCGTCAATGTCGCCGTCCATCACCACTGGCAGATTATAACTGCTGTAGTTGATGCGGTGGTCGGTCACGCGGCTTTGCGGATAGTTATACGTGCGGATTTTTTCCGCCCTGTCCCCACTGCCTACTTGCCCGCGCCGGGCGGCGTCCTGTTCGCTCCGTTGCTTTTCTACCTCTAGCTCGTATAGCTTATTCAGCAACGTTTGCTTGGCGCGGATTTTGTTCTGTAGCTGACTGCGCTCGTCCTGCATTTCAACCACAATGCCGGACGGGATGTGCGTCATACGCACGGCGGAGTCGGTGGTATTCACGCTCTGGCCGCCCGCGCCCTGGCTACGGAACACGTCCACGCGCACATCGTTCATATCCAGTTCCACGTCAACTTCTTCCATTTCCGCTAACACTGCAATTGTCACGGTGCTGGTGTGGATGCGCCCCTGACTTTCTGTTTGGGGCACCCGTTGCACGCGATGCGTGCCGCCTTCGTACTTCAAACGGCTGAACGCGCCCGCCCCTTTGATTTCAAACTCGATCCGTTTAAAACCACCGCCGCCCGTTTCATTCTCGGACGTAACTTCGACTTTCCAGCGCCGACGCTCCGCATAACGCGCATACATGCGGAACAAATCTGCGGCAAAGAGCGCGGCTTCATCCCCGCCTGCACCGGAGCGAATTTCCATGATGATGTTTTTGTCATCACGCGGGTCTTTGGGCAACAGCAAAATCTTGAGCTTGGCTTCCTGCGCTTCGATTTGTTCTTCAAGCTCATGGATTTCCGCCCGTGCCATCTCACGCATCTCGGAATCTTCTTCCATCTGGAAGACTTCGCGGGCGTCCTTCAGTTCTTCATTCATGCGCTTATAGCGTCGATATTCCACGACGACATCTTCCATTTTGGCGCGTTCTTTGGAGTAGTTAACCACCTTATCATAGTCGGCGGTCACGTCTGGCGCGGCCAATAGCTTATCAATCTCATCGAAACGGGCTTCGATGTTGGCTAACTTATCAAACACAGACATAATACGTTTGTCCTTTATCAGATGATGGCAGATGGTGCATAACATAAAAAATGCGGCCTACACGCCCGATGGGGTAGGTGTAGCCGATAGATGGGCTGATGAGGTTCGTTAGGCGGCGCTAATGCGCGTCGCGCCTTTTAGGGGTGGTTGTGCTGGTTATCATAGTTTCTATTATAGGCCGTCCATGCAATAGGATAAAGACCAACATCAAATTTAAAATAGCCTTAATGCCTGTATAGACATAAATTGCCGTATACTGATGAGGTCTGAATTAAGACAAACGTTAAAGATATGAGGAGAATTGATTGATGACACATAAACGACTTACGTTGCTCTTTCTTGTTGCCATGTTCACCTTTGCTATGGTCAAATCAAGCCCAGTACAGGCACAAGACACTTTTTGTCAGTACACCATCAGTCGAACGATACGAAATACAGGCGGTGATCCAGTAATCTTCTGGACAGGCGTACAATTCAACCTTGATGCTATTGTTAACGGTGCTCCCGCCCAGCCTATAACATATGTAGGAGATGCTATTATGGTTGCGCCAGGTCAAACCGGGACAGCAACGGTCACTGTGGTATCAAATCAATTCCCGCCGGGCTTTTTCCCGTTTAGTGTAACGCCAAATACTTATGAATCTCTTGCTGGCCCCACTGTAACATCATCGAATTGCACGACTGATGCGCCAACCATTGTTCAACCCGGACTGCAAACTGGCGGATTACCCTACGTCATCCCGATTGGCACGCCTACAGCCGAAGGTTCTCTGCCTCCCTTGCGCCTGTGGGACTGGGATCCAACCACACAAAGCGGGTTTGTTGCCATCAACCTCACCAGCGAGCAGATGAACAACCTACCCACCAACCCGGCACAGAATACAGAAGTCGCGGCCTCTCCTAACGGGCGCATCCGTTTTTATGTATTAACGACAGGCGAGTTCCAGGTGAATAGCGGGCCGGATTTTGAAGGGAAAGTTCGTGTTGTGGTGTTTAACCGCCAATTCCAGATTACCAACCGGTACGAATTTAACGTCAACGGCTAGACAAACACCCCCTCAGCAAAGATAAATTGACAAGGCACGAAGGTTATCTTCCGTGCCTTGTTTTTACCCTAAAAACCCATGCGATTGTAAATATTGTATGATGCGGCGGGCATTTTCTTCCGGTGTGGCATCGGTCGTCGTCAGGCGGATTTCCGGGCGTTCTGGTGCTTCGTAGGGGTCATCAATCCCGGTGAAGTGCTTAATCTCTCCGGCGCGAGCTTTGGCATACATGCCTTTTGTATCACGGCTTTCACATACCGTCAGGGGGGTATCCACAAATACTTCGATGAAGTTCACCTCACCATGCGCGCCAACCGTGCGGCGCACATCATCACGGGTGGCACGGTACGGGCTGATGGCCGCGCAGATGACCGTCCCGCCGTGCCGCACAATCTCTGCGGCGACATAGCCAATGCGCCGGATGTTGATGTCGCGGTCTTCTTTGCTGAAGCTCAGGCCTTTGCTCAGGTTCTGCCGCACCACGTCGCCATCCAGCAGGGTAGCATTGCGCCCATACTCCATCAGGAGCGCGGCCAGCACCTCCGCCGTTGTGGATTTACCCGCGCCGCTTAAGCCAGTAAACCACACACACACGCCCTGCCGGGTACGCGGCGGGTAGCTTTCCGCCAGGATGTCCGCGACTTGTGGCCGGGTGAACCATGCAGGCAACGCCCGCCCCTTGCTCAGGTAATCCTCCCGAATCTGTGTGCCGGATAAATTCAGTACACGCACGCCTTCCGGCACGCGCTCGGCTTCTTCATAGCGGTCTTCGTCCGGCAGATACGCCACCATCTTAAACGGCAACACCCCCACGCCGATTTCATCCGCGTATTGTTCCGCCAGATTTTGCGCGTCATACGCCCCGTAAAACGGCACACCGGCACTATCCACACCCGGCCCGGCATGGTCACGCCCGACGATAAAGTGAGATGCGCCGTAATTACGGCGGATAATCATATGCCACAGCGCCTCACGCGGGCCAGCCATCCGCATCGCCAACGGCAAAAGCGACAGCAACACGCTATTCTGCGGATAGTAATGCTCCACAAGGGCACGATACGCCCGCACGCGCGTATAGTGGTCAACGTCACCGGGCTTGGTCATGCCCACAACCGGATGCAATAACAGCACCCCGTTGATGCTGTGCGCGGCGCGTTTCGTCAGTTCTTCGTGGGCGCGGTGCATCGGGTTGCGCGTCTGGAAGGCGACCACCCGTTCCGCACCTAGCGCGGCCAATTGGGTGCGGACTTCCAACGGTGTGCGGCGCAATTCGGTAAAATCATAGTGGGCGGGTAATTGCAGGATTTGCAGACTGCCCCCTGCAAACCGGGACGGCCAGCCGTGCATCTCGGCAATCATCGGATGGCGGGTGTCGGTCGTGCCGTATACCTTGCGCGCATGGTCGGCTAAATCCCACTGATAAACATCCGTGACGTGCATAATCGCTAGCGGGGTGTGGCGCTCATCAGTCAGCGTGACCGCCTGGCCGGGTTCAAGTGGCATGTCATCCGGGACAGGGAGCGTTATGGGGATGGGGAACAGTGTGCCATCCGCCAGCCGCATAAAGTCCACCACATGTTGATAATCTGCCTGCCCCATAAAGCCCGTCAAAGGGGAAAAACCGCCGACGGCCAGCAACTCTAAATCGCACAGCGCCCGTGCGCCCAGCGTGATAAACGGCAAGGTCTTGGCCTGCGCGGTCAGCGCGTCCAGCTTGTCCGACGGAACCAGCAGATTAACCAGCCGTCCGCCGTAAGGTGTGATTAAAGTCTTGGAGAATGAAGTCTGTTCTATCATGGGTTACTTTCTGGATTTTAAATGCTGTAAATTGTGGCACACAGGCGGCGTTTAGCCTACCCTCAAGCGTCTGCCGCTTGAAAAACCGCGCAAAGCACGCTATGTTACGCGATGTTTTATCAACGGGGTGGAGACTATTGGGCGCACATCTAACACTCACGGAAGCGACCGCACAGCGCGAAGCCTACCGCGCAAACGGGCAAACAGTCGTCTTTACCAACGGCCACTTTGACCTGTTGCACATCGGCCATCTGGATTATCTGGAAAAAGCGCGGGCGTTAGGCGACGCGCTGTTTTTAGGACTCAACGGAGACACCAGCACAGAGCGCCTTAAAGGGGCAGGCCGCCCTATCATCCCGGCGGTGGAACGTGCCCGCCTGTTGGCCGCCTTAAACCCGGTGTCCGTCGTCATCATCTTTGAGGATGCCACCGCGCACGCGCTCATCCAGGCGCTACAGCCGGATGTTTATGTCAAAGGCGGCGATTATGCCCACAAACCCCTGCCGGAGCGTGAGGCTGTCGAGCGTTACGGCGGGCGTGTCGCGCTGATTGACTACCTGCCCGACCACAGCACCACCGAGATTATTCGCAAAATACGAGCCTTGCCCTGATGAGCAACCAACCACCGCATGACGCCCAGATGACGCTGGTCGAGCCGTCCGACGCATCCGCGCCGCAAGCCCACCTCGCGCCGGATGCAGACGCGCTCCGCGAAGCGCAACAAGCCACCAATGCCGGTGTTGCGAAGGCCACCGGCGTTTTAGCATTGGGCAACATCATCAGCCGGGTGTTTGGCCTGCTCCGCGAAGTTGTGCTGACCAATCTGTTCGGCGCGGGGGCGGCATCGGATGCGTTTAAAATTGCGACCATCGTCCCGCGTACCGTCTATGATTTGCTCATCGCCGGGCATGTCAACGGCGCGATTATCCCGGTACTCAGCGAAGTAGCAGATAAAAAAGGCCGCGATGAACTGTGGCGGTTAGTCAGCATTCTGCTGAGCATCGTCACGGCGGGCATGGCGGTATTGGTCATCATACTCACGGTCGCCGCACCGATTATCGTGACCATCTTCGGCGGTGGCAAATCACCGGAGGCGCAAGCACTCGCCGTTGACCTGCTCCGCATCACCGCACCCGCGCTGATATTCATGGGGTTGTTCAGCGTGTTAAGCGGCACACTCTACGCCCTGCGGAGCTTCGCATGGCCGGCCTTCGCAACGGCGGTCTTTAATGGTGTGATTGTGCTGGTCGCGCTGACCTTCGCGCCCGCGCCAGAGTTCAGCGTGCGCGTCATCGACGGCTACCGGGTGCTGTTTGTCATGGCAAGGCCGGATTCCGGAATCGCTATTCTGGCGATTGGCTGGCTGTTGGGCAGTATCGCCTATGTCCTGCTTCAGATGCCCGGCCTGCGCGGTGCGAAACTGCGCTTCACGCTGGATTGGCGGCATCCCGCCCTGCGGACAATCGGCCTGCTGTATATCCCGGTCATGTTCTCATTGGTGATGGATACACTCATCATCCGGCCCTTTAGCTATAACTTAGCCAGTGGCACGGGTGCGGGGAGCATCAGCCATATGGATTACGCCACAACGCTGATTCAGTTCCCGCAGGGGTTGGTCGCCACCGCCATCAGCATTGCCATTCTGCCCACATTAGCACGGCAGGCGGTCAAGCGGGAGCAGGCGACATCGGCGGAAGTCAAGACGTTTAAGGATACCTTAGGGCTGGGGATGCGCCTCACCATCACGCTGATTTTACCCGCGACTGTGGGCTTGTTCGTGCTGGCGCGGCCTATCGTGGAATTGCTGTTTGAGCATGGCGCATTCACACCGGAAAACACCACAATCACCACGACCGCGCTCCGCTTTTACCTGATTGGCCTGCCCTTTGCCGCGCTGGATTTATTGCTGGTGTATGCCTTCTATGCCCGGCAGGATACACTCACCCCCGCGTTGATTGGCTTGTTCAGCCTGGTGGTCTATATGGTGGCGGCCATTTTGCTGTTGCCATCTTTCGGCTTATTCAGCCTGATGATTGCCGATAGCCTTAAGCACATCGTCCACGCCGCCATCAGCGCCTACCTGCTGAACAGACGCTTAAATGGCTTTGGTCAACAACGTTTGCTCGCCACCATCGGCAAAACAGGGGTCGCCGTCGCGGTGATGGGGTGCGTCGCGGCGTTGATGTTGCCTGTGGTAGTCGGTGCGTGGGGCACGGCCAGCACCCTGCGAGAATTAGCGGTGGTGTTAAGCGTGGGTGGCGTGAGTGTAACCATCTTTATGACGCTGGCGTTTTTGCTCCGTATCGAAGAATGGCGCTTGTTTGTCGGTATGGTGCGCGGCAGATTAAGACGCTAAATAACACCGTCAGCGCCTTTGCCAACAGCCACCTTAATCTTTGTACA
>DAIMZF010000161.1:0-7053 GCA_036734085.1 Aggregatilineales bacterium | reverse complement strand
CCTGACACGAATTCTAATGAGGCAGAGTCGATGCCCTACAGATTATGCCGTCACCAAGCCTTCAGCCAGCCATTCCAGGGCTTTTTCGCGCTGGAAGAAGCTCTCGTACAATACATTGGACGAGTCCGAGTCGTTCACATCAATGGTTTGATGAGCCGTGCGCCCGGAAAGTGACATGGACAGTACCACAGCCACCCGTGCAGGATGCTGATGTGTGTTGAGGATAGCCCGCGCTTGCGTCATATTTTGTGGGCTGACGGCAAAATTCAGGACTTTATAGCTGGGATAAACCATATAGAACACGGCCACACCCGGCATAGATAGATCGTGCAGAGCAAGGTAGGGTTTGTTCACATCCCACCCTTTTAGAACTTCCGTGACACGGTTGCCCCATGCGGACATAATACCTTCATCTGCTGAACTTACGGTATAGCTTACAATCTGTTGTTGAGCGTACCAGTCGCAGGTCAACCCACTCACTACAGTTTCAGTTGAATCAGGTGCGGAAAAATCAATTAAGGTACTCATATGGCATCGTCCTTTAGAGTTATTTTATATCAAATAAATTTGATGCAATTATAGTTGATATAAAATAAGATGTCAATTTAACCTGTCATGCAATCCACCAACCAGATGAACCCCTTAGTACGTGTGTAAAATGATTTGTACTGGATTCGTGGGTGGAGTTCTTCAAGATCGCGCATAGAAAACAGCTTCCCAATTTTGCCAGAAACCGTGAGATTAAAGCACACAGCGACATAGGCTTTTAAATCCGGGCGGTGCTTGATGATAGATTCTGCACGTTGGCGGCCTTCGGCGGTGATGGCGATGTTCTGAAAATTGAAATCAACAAGCGTTGCGTATTGGAGGGACACACCCGCGTTTGAGAGGTCATGCAGGGCAAAATAGGGTTTACCTATCGGCCAGGTTGCTAGGGTGTCACAAATATGAGTCGCCCACTCATGCAGTGTTTCTTCTTTGACGGTGTTTAGCCGATAAGCCATAACACGCCCATCATAAGCTGTGGTTTGTTGTAAGCCCGGCAGAATTTCGCTCCCGGCATCTTCGTTCAAGTCCATCACATCACTTGCCACAGTTATTTCTCCATACTCAATTGGCTATTCCACGCGGATTATAGCATGTTGTGACATGCTAACGTGTTAAGTGATGAATAACTTGACACATAATATAGGCTTAATATTTTGACATTCCTGCGATTTCTTAAACGGAAATCACCTTCACCTTAAAATTCCTACAGCATACTTAAGAAAAGCATCGACCAAAGAAGACAAGAGAAAAGAGTCGCAGGCCATGCCCGTAAGAATAGCCCAGCAGTCAACACTTTTACTTGTTTTGTTGTTCAGTTTAGTTTTTATTCCGTCTACCACAGCGCAGACGAATGAATGGGAAGATGTGCTGGCGGCGGATGAGCGCTTTAGCATCTTCTACAGTCTGCTTTCTGCATCCGGGCTGACCGACAGCCTGACCGAAGATACTTATACTATCTTTGCGCCAGATAACAGTGCTTTTGATGAAATACCGTCATTTGTACAAACTTTCCTCGTGAACAACCCTACATTACTCAGCCGGATTTTAAGCTATCACTTTGTCGTGGGCGCACAAGATGCCGAATCGGTACTCGCGCAGACGGCGCTCATCACAACCGAAGGCAATGCAGTGACCGTCAACGCGAGTTTGCTCCGTATTAACAGCGCGGATATTATCGACACGAACATCAGCGCGGGTGCAAGCATCATTCATGTGATTGACCGTGTGGTTATCCCGCCCATCAGCCTACCTATTGCGGATCCGTTCATCAACTTTGATGGAATTACCATCGCAGGCAGTTCCACCGTGCGTCCTGTTACGGAACGTATGGTAGAGCTATTCGAGCGCGAAGGATTTTCCGGCAACATCTCCTTACAGGAGACAGGCACAAACGTAGGCATCGAGCGTTTTTGTGTCAACGCCCAGGTTGATATTGCGAATGCCAGTCGCCCGCTTCGTGAAACAGAAATAGAGGCATGTCAGGCGAACAACATTGACCCGTTTTTTATGTTCGTGGCGATTGACAGTCTGGCAATTACGGTTAGCCTGGAAAATGATTTTGTGGACAACCTGACTATTACGCAACTGGGAGAAATTTTCTCCGGCACAGTCACACGCTGGTCGGAAGTCAATCCCGCCTGGCCGGATGAGACCATCCAACTCCTGAGTCCCGGCGATGACAGTGGCACATTCGTTTACTTCGTGGAGCAGGTTCTGGCTGGCGATACCAACATCTTGTTGACCAACCCCAACGCCCTATTTAGCGAAGACGACGAAGAACTGGTGCGTGATGCCCAGAACAACCCCAATGCTATCGCCTATTTTGGCTATGCTTATTACATCGCAAACCAAGACCTTCTGCGTGTGGTCAGCATTGACGGGGTAGAACCTAACGAAGCAACCGCCGAAAGTGGTGAATATCCATTGGCGCGTCCTTTGTTCATCTACACATCGCCGGATATTCTACAGGCCAAGCCCCAAGTTTCTGCCTTTGTCAATTATTATGTGGTCAATTCGCCCGACCAAATCGGCGTTAATCCCGGCCAGATTGGTTACTTTGCGGTGAGTTCGGACATTCAAAACCTGAATCGCCTAAAGTGGTTGGCCGCACAGGAGTAAGTGATTAATTATGCAAGATGTCGCGGGGACGGAACTTAAAGGCTATCACATAGAGGGCATGATAGATGCGGGTAACTTCGGCGCGGTCTACCGCGCCAAGCAGAAGATTATCGAGCGTGAAGTCGCCATCAAAGTACTGTGGCCCGTATTGGCCGGCAGGCCGGATTTCATCCGTAAGTTTGAGGCAGAAGCACAACTCGTCGCTGGGTTAGAGCATCCGCATATCGTGCCATTGTATGATTATTGGCGCGACCCCAACGGCGCATATATCGTCATGCGCTGGCTACGGGGCGGGCACCTGCGTAATAGCCTGATGAAAAACCCCTTACCCATCGAGCAAGCCTTACGCATCGCGGAGCAAATCGGCAGTGCACTGGCCTTTGCCCATCGTGACAACATTATCCATCTGGATTTAAAGCCGGAAAACGTGCTACTTGATGAGCATGGCAACGTCTATCTGGCGGATTTTGGCATCTCACAAATCGTCCGTACAGAAGACACAGGCAACAACATAACGGAACTTGGCTCTTTGGCTTATGCCGCGCCAGAGCAATTCACATCGGAGACAATCAGCCCGCAAACTGACCAATATAGTTTGGGGGTTCTGTTGTATGAACTCATCGCAGGCCAACACCCGATACCAGATTTAATCGAGCTAACACCGGATGCCGCCGTGCAGAAGCGCATCAACACGCCCATTCCCTCTATCCGCCGCGTAATGCCGGATATTCCGCGTGAGTTAGATGTTATTTTACAGCGTGTGACCACCCGTGACCCGCTCAAACGGTTTTCTAGCATGGATCGCTTGCTCACTGCCCTGCGGGGTGTACTCAACCCGGAAGCCATCGTGATTGAGGATGCTTCCACACGGGAGGACATCCCCAACCCATACAAAGGTCTGCGGACGTTTCAGGAAGCGGATGCGGCCAACTTCTTTGGGCGGGATGCACTGACCAAGCAACTCATCGCCCGGTTGGAAGAACAGCATGAATACGCGCATTTTTTAGCGGTTGTCGGGCCTAGCGGCAGTGGTAAATCCAGCGTGGTGAAGGCTGGGCTTATGCCTGTGCTAAGGCAGGGGGGAATTGCTGGCTCTGACTCATGGTTTTATGTGGAGATGGTGCCCGGCGTGCGTCCATTTGAAGAACTTGCCGCCGCACTTGTTAGCGTGGCAACCAGTGAACCACCCAGACTGGCGGAACGTCTGCGAGAGGATAATCAATCCTTGGCGGGGGTACTGACCGAAATCCTGCCGGATGACAAAAAGACCGAGTTATTCCTGTTTATTGACCAGTTTGAAGAAGTCTTTACTTTAGTTAGTGATGAAGCAGAGTCCACTGCGTTTTTAGAACTACTCTATCACGCAATTACTAACCCCAATGGCAGGCTACGCATTGTGATTACCCTGCGTGCAGATTTTTACGATCGGCCATTGTTGCGTCCTATCGTCAGTGATTTGATGAGCAAGCGCACGGAAGTAGTGATTCCGCTTTTGCGAGAGGAACTGCAACAGGCCATCACATTACCAGCGCGGCGCGTAGGTGTAACGCTGGAGTTACAATTGGTGCAGGCGGTCATTGATGAAGTGATTGACCAACCCGCAACTCTGCCTTTGCTCCAATATTTGATGAGTGAGATGTTTGAGCGACGTAAAGCTAATGTGCTGACTTATGACAGCTATCAAGAGATGGGCGGCGTGCGTGGGGCATTAGCCCGGCGTGCGGATGAGCTTTACGAACAAGCCGACGATGAGCAACAATTAGCAATCCGACAATTGATGCTCCGGTTAATTACGCTGGGTGAAGGAACGGAAGACACACGCCGTCGTGTATCGCTGAGTGAATTAAATACCCTTTTTGCCGAAAAACAATTGGTGATGCGCGCCGCCATAGACAAACTAGGCAAATCGCGCCTTATCACGTTTGACCGCGATCCGGTTACGCGCACACCCACAGTAGAAGTAACACACGAAGCCATCATCCGTGAATGGAAGCGCCTACGCGCATGGCTGGATTCCAGCCGGGATGACCTACGCCTGCAACGCGCCCTCACACATTCCACTGAAGACTGGATTAATGCCGGGCGAGAGCGAAGCTACCTGCTGACAGGCGCACGGCTAGGCCAATACCAAAGCTGGATGAAGGTAACGAGTGTCGCGCTTAACCAGCAAGAACGTGAATTTTATGAAGCGTGCCTGGCCGAACAGCAAGCACAGGAACAACGCGAACAAGAGCGAATAGAGCATGAGCGTCGCCTGGAGATTCGCGCCCGCAACCGCCTGCGGATTCTCGTCGGTGTGCTGACGTTAGCGGCGACTATCAGTATCACGCTGACAGTATTCGCGCTTGACCAGAGCCGCCGCGCCCAGTTAGAAAGTCAACTTTCGCTTAGTCTGGTGCAGGAATCCAGTGCGCGTCAGGCACTCCGCGATGGCGATAGTGATTTAGCCGTTGTGTTGGCGCTCAGTGCCAATGAAATCCCCAATGCTTCCGCGCAAGCGTGGCGGGCGTTAACAGAAGTCGCGTTCGCATCCGGTACACGCCAACTGCTGGCCGGGCATACATCCGTAGTCACTGATGTTGCCATCAGTCCGGACGGGCGCTGGCTAGCGTCCGCTTCGCGTGACCGTAGCTTAAGAATCTGGGAGATTGAGAGCGGGCAGGCAGTGCATGTACTCATCGGGCATCGTGGCGATGTGCAGACAGTCGCCATTGCGCCGGATAGCCGCCATGCCGTGACGGGCGGATTAGACTTTGAGGCTGTGTTATGGGACATCATCGACGGTGTAGAACTCCAGCGATTCATCGGCCACACAGCCAACATCCTGGATGTAAACTTCAGCCCGGATGGTGAGAGCATCGTCACTGGGTCGCGGGATAACACCGCTATCTTATGGGATGTAAACACTGGCGAGATTATCCGCCGCTTTGAAGGCCATGTCGCCAGCGTACAAACGGCGGAGATTGACGCAAACGGCGAACAGCTAGCAACAGGCGCAGGCGATGGCCTTATCATCATCTGGGATGTAACCACTGGTGAAGAAATCCGCCGTTTAAATGGGCACACAACCGCCGTCAACGATGTGGACTTTAGCACAAGCGGCACGTTGTTGGCGTCCGCGTCCGCAGACGAAACCGTCATCATCTGGGATGTAACCACCGGTGAAATCGTCCGGCGCTTCGACGGACTGGGCGCAGGGGTAAACACGGTAGAGATTAGCCCTGCCGAAGATGTTATCCTCATCGGCACACTAACGGGGACAGCATATCTGTTAGATGTGCAAACCGGGCGCGAAGTCGGGGTATTGCGCGGGCATACAGGCGAAATTACATCGTTATCGCTAGGGCGCGACGGGCGATTGGCGGCTACCAGTTCAACGGATTTAACCGTGCGTCTATGGAACATCCGCAACCCGACAGAGATCGCTTTGCGTGGGCATAGCGGGCGTGTTACAGGGATGGCCTATAGTACGGATTCAACACAGATTCTCACAGGTGCGGTAGACGGTACGCTCCGCACTTGGGACGCGCAAACAGGCATATCATCAGTGTTTGCGGTAGATGAAGCGGTGCGGACGATGGCTGTAAATGATGTCGGCTCACAAGCCCTCATCGGCTTGCCGGGCGGGGTCGTGCAAGTGTGGGATATGGTCAACGGTACGCTGACCAACACCTACACACTCCACAGTGGCGTCGTGCTGGCACTGGATTTTAGCCGTGATGGGCGGTTGGCTGTCTCCGCATCGCAGGATGGCACGATTGCATTATGGGACATCGCAACCGGAACAGTTGAGGCCTTGATTGACCGTGAAGGCGCGGTCTTTAGCATAGCCCTAAGCCCGGATGCGCGGCGGTTGCTCATTGGCACGGCGGAAGGCGCGGTTATCTTATGGGACATCAGTACAGGTACGGAAATCCGGCGCTTACAAGGCCATACTGATGTTGTATGGACAATCGCTATCAGCATGGACGGTCGGACGGCGCTCACCGGGTCACGAGATGGCAACGTCATCTGGTGGGATATGGAAACAGGACGCGAACAAGCGCGGTTGAGCGGCCATACCGATGTTGTGTGGGATGTAGATTTTAACAGGGCGGGAGATTTGGCACTGTCGGGGTCGGGCGATGGCACAGTGATTTTATGGAGTTTAGCCGCCGGGCAGGTTATCCAGCAATTTAGCCCGGGAACTCCGGTGTTTCAAGTCGCCTTCAGCCCGGATGGGCAGTATATCGCGGCGGGTGTAGAACGTGGTACGGTGTGGCAATGGCGGGCATTTACGCTGGATACATTACGAGATTGGACACGAGCAAACCGTTATGTGCGTGATTTAACATGCTTAGAGCGTAGTTTGTTCCGCGTAGAGCCGTTTTGCGACTCGTAAGTGGT
>DAIMZF010000160.1:0-7145 GCA_036734085.1 Aggregatilineales bacterium | reverse complement strand
GTATAAAAATGGTTGATTGCCAGTCGCGCTTATTAACCCGGTTGGCAATCAACCTGATAAATATTTTACCCGGTACTCAGACTGCTGTAGTCCGATATGAAGCGTTCGCAGGAAGCACGCACTTCCGCAGAACTTGTCATCTTCAAAATGTCTTTCACAAAAGCGCGGCACTCGGCTTGTTTTAAACTACGAATGTTCGCCTTGATTGTTGGGATGGCCGTCGCCGCCATGCTGAATTCATCCAACGCCAGGCCGAGCAAGATAGGTGTTGCCAATGGCCGCCCGGCGAACTCGCCACACAAGCCCACCCACTTGCCATGATCATGCGCCGCCTTGATGGTATGGGCAATCAGCGTTAGCACTGCCGGGTGGAAGGTATCTGCCAGATGCGACACACGGGCGTTAACCCGGTCAACGGCCAGCGTATATTGTGTCAGGTCGTTGGTTCCGATGCTGAAGAAATCCACATGCGGCGCGATGCGGTCTGCGATGAGCGCGGCGGATGGCACTTCAATCATAATTCCAATCTGCACACGCTCCGCGATGGGCACGCCTTCCGCTTGTAAATCGTGGCGGGCTTTGTCGAAGATTTCTCGTGCCTGCTGAACTTCATCGAGGTTGGACACCATCGGGAGCATAATCCGCAAATCCGCGCCGACACTGGCGCGTAATAATGCGCGGAACTGCATCTCGAACATATCATGGTGCTTGTCAATCATGCGGATGCCGCGCCAGCCCAAAAACGGATTTAGCTCGTTTTCATTGCCGATGTACGCGACGGGTTTATCCCCGCCGATGTCGAAGGTACGCACGACCATCGGCTTGCCTTCCAGCAAATCAATAGAGGCTTTGTAGACCAGATATTGCTCGTCTTCGGTGGGCATGGATGTTCGGTCTAAATAAAGCATCTCCGTGCGGAACAGTCCCACGCCTTCCGCACCATAGCGCAACGCATCGCGCACATCTTCTACGCCGCCGACGTTCGCGCTGACTTCAACCTGCACGCCGTCCAGCGTGGTCGCGGGCTTGTGTGCTTCGGCTAAATGTACCGATTGCTGATCCAGCCATTTCACACGTTTGGCGCGGGCTTCTTCCTGCTCGGTTTCGTCCGGGTCGATGGTGACTAACCCGGTCAGCGCGTCTACCACAATCGGCGTGCGTGATTCCACGCCGTTGACGGCAATCGGCACACACACCACCGCCGGGATGCCCAGACTGCGCGCCAGGATAGCGGTATGCGAAGTCGGGCCACCTTTGGCCGTGACCAATCCCCAGATTAACGTCTTATCAAGCTGAATTGTGTCCGATGGCGTCAGGTCTTCCGCGATGATAATTACCGGATGGCCGGGTAAGCGTGTATCCGTCTGGATATGGCCTTGCAGACAGCGAATCACACGGTCGGTCACGTCGCGCAAATCGGAAGCACGGGCGCGGAAGTATTCATCCCCCGCGTCTTCAAACTCGCGGATGTAGTTCTGGGCGATGTCATGAACGGCGGCTTCCGCGTTCAGCCGTTGGTCATTAATCAGGTTCTGGATGTCTTCGATAATGTCGATGTCTTCCAAAAATAGCTGATGTGCCTCGAAGATAGCGGCTTCTTTATCGCCGACATGCTCGCGTGCGCGTTTTTCCAGTGCGGCAAGTTCCTGTTTCGCCTGGTCGAGCGCATCGGTTAAGCGCAGGATTTGCGAGCCGGAATCATCGACAGTGTAGCGTTCAATCTGTAAATCCTGCTTGTGATAGACCCACGTCACGCCGATGGCAATGCCGGGCGAAGCGGCTAACCCCTGATATTGTCTACTCATAATAACGTCTTCTCCGGTTGTGCTAAAGCACCAACAACCTCACCTAAAAAGGCCGCCGCGACTGCGCCATCAATGGCGCGATGGTCTACTGATAGCGTTAATGATACCATCGGGCGGAGCGTCGGCTGTCCGGTGTCATCCGGGACGAACACCTGTTGACCGCGCCCAACAGCCAGGATGCCGACCTGCGGCGGGTTGATGATGGCCGTAAATTGCTTAACAGGGTACATCCCCAAGTTAGAGACACTAAACGTCCCGCCAGATAAATCATCCGGGCGGAGCTTGCCAGCCTTTGCCGCGCCGCCCAGCCGGGCGACTTCCGCCGCAATGCCGATAATGCCCATCTGCTCCGCATGGTGGATGACGGGCACAACAAGGCCATTTTCCAGCGCGACAGCCATGCCCAGATGCACATGCGGATATTGTATGACTTCATCTGCGCCGATGTGACTATTCAGCGCCGGGTGGCGCATTAACGCCCATGCCACCACTTTAAGCATCACCGCCGTTAATGTGACTTTTACGCCCTCTGGCGCTTGCTGGTTCGCAAGCTGGACAAGCGCGTTTGCGGCGGTCAGGTCGGCATCTGCGGTGAAGAAGATATGCGGCGCGGTCTGCCAACTGGCTTGTAGATTGCGCGCAATCGCCCGGCGCATGTTGTTAAACGGCACGGTCAGCGCGTCTGCATGGGCGGGCGTTGATGTAGGCGCTGAGGCGGGCGCTAAGGCGGGCGCTGAAGCGGACACAGCCGGGATAGCTTGTTGCTGTGCGACAGCTTGCATAGCCTTCAGCACATCTCCTGCCTGAACACGATTTTTAGGCCCCGTGCCAACCACTTCTTTTAACACGATGCCGCTTTCTCGTGCAATGCGGCGGGCGGCGGGGGTTGTCCGTTGTTTACCGCCGTTGGGGTGTGGTTTTACCTCCGCATTGAGGAAGGCTTGTACATCGCGCTTAGTGACGCGGCCTTCCGGCCCGGTTCCCGGCACAGTGGCAAGGTCTACCCCTTCTGTACGGGCGACACGCTCCGCAACGGGTGTTGCTTTGTTCGGCGTGGATGCAGGTGAGGCTGAGGCGGGCGCGTCCGTCTGCGGTGGCGCAGTTAATCCGGCAGGCGCGGCGGCTTCCTCCGGCACGGATTCGCCTTCCTTCACGATGTAAGCGATGATTTGCGTCACAGGCACTTCATCACCGGCGGCGACGCGCAACCCGGCCAGAAAACCCGTCATCGGCGCTTCAACTTCCATCACCACTTTGTCAGTCTCAACTTCCATGATGGGGTCGCCCGCCTCGACATAATCGCCCTCGCCCTTTAGCCAGGCCACCACCGTGCCTGTCTCCTGGGTGAAGCCGAACTTGGGCATAATTATCTCTTTTGCCATCGCATCCCCCTAATACTCACCGCGCACGAGTTTGCGTGCTTCGGTGATGATATTTTCTACCTGTGGGACGGTGTTGTATTCCAATGTGCGGTTATACGGGATAGGAATATCCAGCCCGGCCAGACGGCGCACGGGGGCATCCAGATAGTCGAATGCGTCACTTTCCATGATGCGGGCGACAACTTCGCCGCCATAGCCGCCTGTCTTCACGGCTTCATGCACGACAAGCGCCTTGCCCGTCTTGATGACCGACTCGACAATCGGCCTGTCGTCTAAGGGCATCAGCGTGCGTGGGTCAACAATTTCTACCTCTATCCCCTCTTTGGCGAGTTCATCGGCGGCTTGCAGGGCACGCGGCACCATGATAGACGTGGCGACGATGGTTAAATCCTTGCCTTGCCGGGCGACATGGCTCTGGCTGAGTGGAATCGTGTAATAATCTTCCGGGACGTGGCTTTTTGTCTTGTAGAGCAGTTTGTGTTCAATGAAGATGACCGGGTTATCGTCCTCGATGGCGGCCAGCAATAAGCCTTTGGCATCATAGGGTGTGCTAGGCATGACGACCTTTAAGCCCGGCACATGCACGAACCAGTTTTCCAAACTCTGGGAATGTTGCGCCGCCGCCCCTGTGCCACTGCCGCCCGGCATCCGCAAGACCATCGGCACGGTGGCCTTGCCGCCAAACATAAAGCGGATTTTTGCCGCTTGCAGTACCAGTTGCTCCATGCTGATTGTGACAAAATCCATAAACTGGATTTCACCCACCGGGCGCATCCCGGTTAAGGCCGCGCCGATGCACGCGCCTGCAATGGCCGCTTCGGAAATCGGCGTATCGCGCACGCGCTCGATGCCGAATTTATCAATCAACCCGGCGGAAACACCGAACGCGCCGCCGTATGTGCCCACATCTTCCCCGATGATAAACACACGTTCATCACGGCTCATGCTCTGGTGCAGAGCTTCGCGCAGGGCGTCGGCATAGCTCAGTTCGCGCAAGGGAGATTCCGTTGTTGTCGTTGTGGTCTGTACGTTAAGCATAAACGCCCTCCGCAATAGCCGAAACGCTCGGTTCCGGGCTTTCATCAGCAAATTTTACGGATTCCTCAATACGCTGACGCGCTTCTTCCTGACGGGCTTCACGCTCGTCGTCGGTTAGCCCTAAAAAGGCGGCAAAGCGGTTGATGGGGTCTTTTTGTTGCCACTCCTTCACCTCATCACGGGTGCGATAAGCCTGGCGGTCACTCTTGGAGTGTCCCTTCCAGCGATACGTCAGCGACTCAATCAGGGTGGGGCCTTCTCCGGCACGAGCGCGGGCGACGGCCTCTTTTGCGGCGTCATAGACGGCCAGTAAATCGTTACCGTCAACAGTTACCCCGGCGATGCCATAAGCCGAAGCGCGGTCACTCACACGGTCAATGTTAAAGGCACGGTTGAACGACATCGACATGGCATACTGGTTATTCTCGCAGAAGTAAATCACGGGCAAATTCCAGATGCTTGCCATGTTCAGCGATTCATGAAAAGCACCTGTGTTTGCGCCGCCATCCCCAAATAAAGCGGCGACCACCTGATCTGTTTTGCGAGAACGGATGCTGAGGCCAACCCCTACGGAGATAGGCAACCCACCCGCGACGATGCCGTTTGCGCCTAAGTTATTCGCGTCAACATCCGCGATGTGCATAGAGCCACCACGCCCACGACAGTAACCGTCCTCTTTACCCATAAATTCCGCCATCATCTGGTCTACGTTACTACCCCATGCCAGGCAGTGCCCATGCCCACGATGCGTATTCAGCAGGTAGTCGTCCCGTGTGAGCGCGGCAGACAGCCCCACCGCCGACGCCTCCTGCCCGATGGACAGGTGCATCGTGCCATGTACGCGCCCTAGAATGTATAGTTCCTCTGCTTTTTCTTCAAATGCGCGAATAAGCATCATATCCATCAGCATTTTGTCTGCTTGTGGGGGAGAAAACCCCCGTTGTGCTAGTTCATCCTGCGCGGTGTTTGCTTCCAACGCCATAATGTCATTCTCCTTAACAGGTTTTGTATATCACACGACCTGAATAACCCGAACAGATACAGCCCTGCTCGCCGCTTATGAGCGCGAAGAACGCTTCGGGTTATTTGTAGTTTTAGCCCACGCACGTTACAATTTGACGACGTATCATCTAAGAATGGCTGGTGGAGTGTGTGCTAAAGTGCTATTGGGGAATAACCTTAGCATCACCTCCGCCCACCGTGTTAACGTTTGTGTTAGTGCTAATGCCTCGCGGCTTTCGTCCGCCCATGCCAGTACACCCACACCCGCAATCATTAAAACCTGATGCGCGTTGATGTATTCCGTCAATGCCTGCGTGGGCACTTGCCCGTCATGGACAATCACTTCGCCCAGTTGGTCGGCGGCCATCGTCATTGCATCCGGTACTAAGCTGGATTGTGCATAGCTTATCGCCATCACACTGGCAGGCTGTGTGAGCAATACCCAACGCCGGGCGGTGTGCTTGTAAATAAACCGATGCCATATCACCTCAGGCGGCAATTCATCTTCATCAATCACACGCGATGCCTGCAAACCGCTTATGGTTAAATCATCAAGGCCGACATCACCAAACCATGCCCGCCGTGCCGTAATCAGGAACTTATCCCCTTTAAGGCGCGTACTGGCAGAACTCAACGTCCCGGCGCTAAAGTGATGCTCGCTAGCGGCTTTAGCAACACGCACCAGCGAATCCTGTACTTTCCTGGAGGCGACACTATCGCGCAGGCGCTCATTGGTGCGCCCACTGTTGACGATGGCAACCACAGAATTCGTCAGTGATTTGTAACGGTTAAGCATGGTCGCCCATCAACAGCTTATCTTGCTCCGCCCGCAGGCGAACAATGGTCTGCGATGAGTCCAGTTCAACATCGGCATAGCGGATGGGTGACCCCTTCGCAATAGGCCGGATAACGTGTGCGCCGATGCTTAATCCAAGCGGCAGATAGCCTTCTGCGGCGGTGGTGGATGCTTTTTCAATCATGCCGTACACGGTGTAACCGCCTAAGGAGTCAATGACATCACCGGGCTGTAAGTCACGTTTCGCGGCGGCGATTGTATCCGCAACGGGCGGTTGTTTGGTGGCAATCGTGGCGTGGCCGTCCAGCACCGCTTGCACAATAGAAATCGGTGTTTCCAGGTTGGCTAAGTGATACGGGCGATACAACGCCCAGTAATTGCCGTGCCCATTGAGCCGCAGATATTTAAGGTCTTTCATAATCTTGGGCTGGTCGGTGGTGATGATGACAAACACGCCCGGCGCGACATCGCCAACGGCGTAATCTACCCGGCGCTTTTCATCGAAGATACCGCCGTCCGCTTTAGGGACAAACACCTTCGCCAATTCCTTGACCGTGCATTGCGGGCCATAAGCGCCCTGTACTTCCGGCTCGAAGCCAACAGCGTTGGCAATGGCGGTCATCTCGACCATCGTCTTTGTGCCATCCACAAAAGAGCATAACATTTTGGCGCTCATATCCTGCTTTTTTGCTTTATCGGCCAGCGTATCCGGCGTGGCGGTGCGGTCTAGCGGGTTGTTTTTGCCCTTGCCCACCGTCACAATCTCAAAGCCGAGCGCGTCCGCAAAGTCATAAATCTCCTTGATGCTTCCCGGCTCGTCCCCTGCCGCTAAGGTGTAAATCACACCGGCCTGCATCGCTTTCTGTGCCAGATAGTACCCGATCGTCGCGTCCGCCTCGACGTTCATATTGACGACATGATGCCCGGCGTCGATGGCGGCTTCGCACACCTTCGCGCCGATTTCCGGCACGCCGGTGGATTCCACGATAATATCCAGCCCTTGCAGTTGCACCAGCAAATCGCTGGATGTTGTCGCCACCCGTCGCCCATCAGCAAGGGCATTGTTGGCCTGGCCGACGTTATCATCGGTGGTTGCAACAACATCAGCAGAGACATCCGATT
>DAIMZF010000159.1:2724-7155 GCA_036734085.1 Aggregatilineales bacterium | reverse complement strand
GTGTCATCTTCAACTTGACCCTCGCTAGCTTGTTTGTTATTGGAGGATTGTAGCCGCCACACATCCGGCACATGAAAATCATCCTCCTGGAAAGGGGTATACCGCCCCGATTGTGCGTTGAAGTTCCATACCCGATGCCGCACCCATTGCCACCATGTCACCAGTGGCGCACGACACCGGAACTTAAACTCCACCATTTCGAAGGGGGATGTATGGCGATTACGTAGCAGATAAAACAACAGCTTCTTATCCGCTACATCTCCTTTGCTCTCACCTAAAAAGCTCACCCGCGCCGCGTTAACAATCGCCAGATCGCCAGAGATCGTACTATCAGGGTGGGGCATAAAGTCGATGAGTTCAATCCAGCCTTTATCCAGCACATCAACCCGTGTGCCGATGAGATTTTGTGTCATGGTTTGCTTCTTTCTGACTGTCCTGGGTGTGTATTACGTGAAGAACTGTAGCGCCATTCTTAGCCGTTCTCCAACATCCTCTGGTGCATCTGGTGGGAGTGATTGCACGGCGGATTGCGCCTCTACAATGCTGTAACCTAGTGCGACCAGCGAGTCAATCACGTCACTGTTGACATCATCAAAAGCCATAATAGGCACAGCATCCAAACCGATTTTGAGCTTATCTTTGAGTTCAAATAGAATCTTTTGCGCGGTCTTTTTGCCAATACCTGGAACCCGAGTCAAAATTTCTGCACGTTCAGTCATTACGGCATTACGCAGATTATCCGCACTGAGGGTGCTAAGGATGGCTAATGCGACCTTAGGCCCGACGCCTGAAATTGTCAATAGAACTTCAAATAGAGCGCGTTCCTCAGCAGTTTTAAAGCCATAGAGTGTTAGCGCATCCTCACGGACGACCAGATAAGTATGTAAAAAAATTTCTTCACCCGGCCTTTGTGCCTGTAAAACGTGAGACACAAAAACTTTATAGCCAATATTGTTGACAACAACAACGAGGTAATCATCGGTGTTAGAGGCGACATGGCCGCGAATGCTGGCTATCATCTGGGTTACTCCGCTTCTGAGTAGTGCATACTGTGTAAATCGGTTATTGCGATGGCTAGCGCATCGGCGGCATCGTCTGGTTTAGGGGTTTCTTCAAGCCCTAGTAACACCCGTACCATTTCTTGAACCTGTGGTTTGCGGGCACTACCGTAACCGGTGATAGACTGTTTAATCTCGTTAGGTTTGTATTCCCGGATGATTAAATTAGCTTTGGCAAGCGCCAGCATAATCACCCCACGCCCCTGTGCGACTGTAATGGCTGTTGTCACGTTCTTTGCAAAGAATAATTCTTCAACGGCGGCGCGTTGTGGCTGGTATTGGGCGACAATGGCTGTTAAATCATCAAAGATAATTTGCAAACGCTCCCACATTGCTTGCTTAGGGCTCGTCGTGATGACACCATAGGCTACGGCGACAAGTGAACCATCATTCAATTCTCGCACGAGGCCATAACCTATGGTGGCTGTGCCGGGATCTATCCCAAGCGTTAGCATTCGCTAAACGGCCTCAAATGCGGAAATGACATCATCTGTCAGCATTAAATTAGAAGAAACGCTCTGCACATCGTCGAGTTCTTCCAGTTTTTCGGTGAGCTTCAGGTTCTTCAACGCGATTTCGTTGGAGACCTGTGTCTCATTTTTGGGTTCCCAACGTAGCTCACTTTCTTCAATTTTGTAGTCACTGCTTTCTAATGCTTGCGTTACTACACCAAAAAGTTCACGCGGGGTATAGACGATAATACGCCCCTCATCCTGGGTCACGTCATCTGCGCCAGCTTCGGCGGCAACCATGAAGACTTCTTCAAAGTCCAGCCTATCATCGTTGAGCAAAATAAAGCCCTTCATGTCAAACTGCCACGATACCGAACCACTGGAGGCTAAACTGCCGCCGTACTTGTTCAGGGCGTGTTTTACGTCGGCTAAGGCGCGATTTTTGTTATCAGTGAGCACCTCAATGATAAAAGCGACACCCTCAACGCCGTAGGCCTCATAGGTGAGTTCTTCCAACTGACCTCCATCGAGTTCACCCGTGCCTTTTTTGATGGCACGTTCGATGTTATCTTTAGGCATGTTGGCTTGTTTTGCTTTTGCGACGGCAATCTTCAAACGCGGATTGCCACCTTCATCACCACCCCCTTCACGAGCGGCAACCATAATATCGCGTGCCAGCCGGGTGAAGATTTTGCCGCGTTTGGCGTCTTCTGCGCCCTTTTTACGTTTGATTGTAGACCATTTACTATGACCAGACATCGGGAATTCCCTCTCCACATTGTCATTCTTTTCTGCATAATGAAATGTATTATACTGAACAGACTTTCGCAAGTCGAGGTAGTACGATGGCGGATATAGCCATAATAGAAGATGAATATCTGAATCCCGCCGGAATACCACCGGAACGTATGGCATGGGCAATACTCCTGCTGGCTTTTGCCGCGTTTTGTGTGATATGTGTTCTTACGATGCTGATTGCAAACTTTTTCTTCTTTCAATCGTCTTTGCCATTAGATGTGGCGTTGAATGTTGGGCGTGGCACTGTGCGGGTGACGGAAAGTAGCGGAACACAACTTGCAGAGACTCAGCGCCGCACACTTTCACGAGAGACTATCATCCGCACAGATTCGCAAGATACATGGTCACAAGCTGTGCTAGCTTTTTCCGCTAGTGAATTGGAAGAAAGCCTGATTGCGACAGTTGTTTTGAAGAACGATACCTCTCTGCTTTTACGTCGTGCAAATCGTCCACGCTTTGGCTGGTCAACCACGATTTACGAGATACAACTACGTGACCTTGATGGCGAAATTGACATTCAAATATCAGATAAACTACCACGCCCAATTGAATTTGCCATTACAACAGTGACAGGCGATGAAGTCCTAATCAATAGGGGCGGGCGTTACCTGATTGATGCCAGTGATACACAATTGATTGTGACAACACGAGAGGGTGAGGCTATCGTTATCTCAAGTGACCGGTCACTGGCTTATGCCATCCCTGCGGATCAACAGGCGGTTTTTGACACACGCACCCAAACCCTTACACGTATGCCTTATCTACAAAACTTATTGACAAACAATCAACTAAATATCTCCCAGATACCACAGCAGGATTTAGCGGTGGATTCTTCACTATCACTCCCGCCGTTTGGCTGGAGTTGCACCAATGGGCCAACCACAAACTTGCCTTTGGGCAATTATTTTGAAGATAGATCCCCTGACGGGCGATTGAGCTTTAGGATGGCACGGGGTAATAATGCAGATACCAACGCTTATACACGTTGTATCCAGACTTTTGGCTCTGGAATAGATTTATCTGTCTACGATTATCTGTCACTGCAAACTGTGTTTTACATCGAATCACAATCCTTGAATGGATGTGGACAAGAGGGTAGTGAGTGCCCCATTATGTTACGTATAAACTATCAACTTGCGCCAGATGGCGATATTCTGGAGTGGATACACGGTGTTTACACTATTCCACTATCCCAGTTACAAGAACAAGAAGGCTGGAAGCGTCAGTGTGGTACATGCTTACAATCTCATATCCGTATTCGACCCGGCACATGGTATATCTATGAGAGTGGCAATCTGTTCGATGTTATCCCGGATGAACGCCGTCCGACGATTATCACGCAAGTCGAGTTTTTTGCAGAAGGGCATCAATACAACGTTTATATTGATGAAATTTCATTACTAGCCCGGCCAAGAGCCAACGGGAACGAATAAATTGCGCCGTCACGGGTTAGAATATATTCTGCTTTTAGTGGTGCTGGGCATAGCGGCCTATCTAAGGATGGGGTGGCCGGACGTTATTGAATTCAAGCGTGATGAAGCTAATTTGTCACTCTTGGCGTTGGACTTTGCGACAGGCAAGGTATTTCCGCTTTTAGGCATTACATCATCCGTTGGCTTCCCCAATGCACCATTTAATGTTTATGTACTTGCTATTCCCTATTTTTTCACGAGTAGCCCGGTAGTTGCCACACAGTTTATTGGCTTTTTAAATGTTATCGCTGTTGGCTTGATGTATGTTTTTCTGCGCCGTTATACTCACTGGTCAATTGCCCTGACTTTGACTTTATTGTTTGCTGTTGCGCCTTGGGGCATTATCTTTTCTCGCAAGATATGGGCACAGAATATGCTCCCTGCTTTTGTGCTTTTGACCTTGTTAACGGGCTTGTGGGCGTGGATAGATGATAAAAAATGGGCGCATGTGCTTCATCCCATTTTGCTGGTAATTTTAGGGCAAATCCACTACGGTGCATTTGTGATGATACCTGCATATGCGGTGTTGTGGGTAGCTGGCCGCAGAAATTTTTCTCGTCACACCATTGCAGGCATTATTATTGCGTTGGTGTTGTGTTTGCCCTATTTGATGGGGCTGTATCAGGGTGGATTTCTATCGCCCGATACTTT
>DAIMZF010000159.1:0-2624 GCA_036734085.1 Aggregatilineales bacterium | reverse complement strand
CTTATCGCCAGTGCGAGAGGCTGGCGTTATTATCTCCGGTACAGAGATTCATGCATTGGCTGGGCACGAAGTTTACCAGGATTATTTAGCGCAAATACCCCAAGTCTATCCATTGTTTGGCATCATCACTTATGCAGTCTTAGTGTCTTGTCTGTGGTTAACGATCAGAGTGGTGCGTTATAAATATGAACGCCGCATTGTGGATATAATTGTTTGTGTCTGGCTGATATTTCCTATAGTCAGTTTCATTGTAACATGGACAACTTTTTATATTCATTATCTTATACCTATGCTACCTGCCGCTTTTATCGCTATAGGATTAGCAGTATCCGACCTTTTAAATGCAATAAAAAGCAGAAAAATCGTCAAAAATAGCGTAATAATAGGTGGTGGGGTAGGGGTAGTCATCATCAGCCTTCTACAAATTACACTGTTTGCTAATCTGCTAAACTTCCTTTACGATAATCACACACCGGGAGGATTTGGCACGCCTATTGGCTATTTAAACAATATACGTGATTACATCCTGAAACAAGATGCCAGGTATGTTATAGGCCAGTTAGAAGGTCAGATGATAGGATTTGACGACGATGCAACTATCTTCGCCGCACTGCTGTATGATGTGCCAAATCTGCGCTTTGAAGATGACCAAACACAAGTTTATCGTGATGAAAAAATCTTGCTATTTGCGGCAGACGATCGTTATGAAACTTGTTTTAATCTGAGGCCAAGTGAAGGGTGTTACAGCATAGGCTATCGTAACGCTTTAGAAAACCTATCCAATGAAGCCATTATTACATTCAACAATGGCGTTGAAGTACTATCCTATAACTGGGATGAAACAACAAACTGTATAACGGTGCGATGGAAAATTACGCAATTAGCGAATAGAGAGTATGCTTTTTCAATTCACGGTTTTGACATAAATGATGAGCGTCAAACTATTGCGGATGCTATCTCTTGGTTTGCGCGTTATTGGCAAGTGGACGATGTTATTGATAGGCAATTCTGCTTACAGGGTGATATACACTATATCTTGTTGGGCATGTACCATTTAAGACCAGATAACACGTTTGAAGGGATACAGATTCGTGATACGTTTGATCAATCAATTCGAATTGATGTAGGAATTTAAATATTTCGCGTAGTCATTAAAAGAAAAACAGATGAACGACACTATAGTAACAATAATCAGCATATACGGAATAATAACTACACTAATAGTATGGTCAAGCATAACTATATGGACAAACAAAGACATAAAAGAAAGAGTACGCGAACCATATAAAAGAATCGCCGCAACAATTACAGTGCTAATATTTAACATTGTAGGACTGATCTTATACATAGCTCTAAGACCGCGCGAAACTCTTAGTGAAACATATGAAAAATCTCTTGAAGAAGAAGCACTTCTACAAGAGATTGAAGAAAAACTAACATGCGCCGGATGCGGACAAGCAACAAAGGAAAATTGGCAAGTTTGTCCTAACTGCCACACACAACTTAAACGTGTGTGTATTAATTGCCGCAGATTAATTGAACTAACATGGGATATATGCCCATATTGCACAACTGTTCAACGAAATACCGAGACAAGAAATGCCAATATTGTTAAAAAACGCGAAGTAACATACATAGACAATGATGAATAGAAACTACTCAATAGTATGTATCTTCATCAAATTAGTCTGAGCACCAGCTCCAAATGGAACACCTGCAATGATAATCAGAGTATCACCACGGCGAACAATCTCCTGATTCATCGCCGTATTTGTGATAACATCAATCATCTCATCAATCGTGGTGAACTCTGGAACAAGCAACGGATAAACACCCCAGACTAAAGCCATCAGACGATACGTATTCTCGTTTGGAGTAACACAAAGGATAGGTGTACGTGGACGCTCACGAGCAACACGACGAGCTGTATAGCCGCTTGATGTCGTTGTTACAATGGCGCGAGGCTTCAGTGCTTCAGAGATATAATAAGTACTCTCGCTGATTACATCAGAGATTGCCTCTGTTGTACCTGTCTTGTCGAGCGCTGTGCTCCAACCACTAGAGCGGCTCTGCCAGATATTTTGCTCTGCAATAGACGCAATGGTAGCCATAGTTTCTACGGACTCTACCGGATAGCGCCCCGCCGCAGTCTCATTACTCAACATAACAGCATCTGTGCCGTCAATAATAGCATTATACACATCACTAGCTTCAGCACGAGTAGGACGAGGAGAATCTACCATAGAACTTAACATCTGCGTTGCCGTAATAACAGGCTTACTCAGTTTATTACACAGACGAATGATGCGCTTTTGATGGTAGGGTACTTCTTCTGCGGGAACCTCTAAACCTAAATCTCCACGAGCCACCATAATGCCTTCACAAGCATCAACAATGGCTTCGATATTATCAATGGCTTCATGCTTTTCAATCTTAGCAATAACAGCCGCATCTTTACCCAGATGACGCATTAACCATCTTAGTTCACGTATATCGTCTGAATTACGCACAAAAGACATTGCAATGTAATCTGTGTTTTTCTCAAGTGCAAACTCAATATCTTCACGATCTTTATCTGTAATAGCAGAAAGCGTGAGATGAGCATTCGGAGCCATAATCCCTTT
>DAIMZF010000158.1:0-7169 GCA_036734085.1 Aggregatilineales bacterium | reverse complement strand
GCCAGCCCCAACACCAACACCCACCAACAGCGCCGCCGCCGTCCGCCGCATCATCGGCGACCCCTTCGATTGGTGTGATGTGCCTGCGGGTGAGTTTTTATATGGCGATAACAATAATGAGTATGCCGCGCCACGCCAGACTCTGACCTTGCCCACTTTTAGCATCGCCAAGTACCCCATCACATACCGCCAGTTTGGGGCGTTTATTAACGCGGACGACGGCTTCAAAGACCCGCGCTGGTGGGCAGGACTGGCTAAGAACCAGAGCGATGCGCCCGGCGATCAACAATGGAAAATCGACGACCACCCGCGTGAAATGGTGAGTTGGTACGACGCTATCGCCTTCTGTCGCTGGCTGTCGTTTAAGCTCGGCGGCGGCTACGACATCAACCGCGTGGACGATTGGCTTGTGCGCCTGCCGACTGAATTTGAATGGGAGAAGGCCGCACGGGGAACGGATGGCCGTATCTATGTCTACGGGGACAAGTTTGACAAAACCAAATGCAACACGAGAGAGTCCGGCATCGGCCAGACGACGCCGGTCACACAGTATCCACAAGGCGCATCGCCTTATAGCGCGTTCGATATGTGCGGCAACGTGTGGGACTGGTGCTTGACGGATCGCGGAAATCCGCAGACTGAAGCGATGCAAGAGAATATAAGTTCCAGTGCCCGCCGGGTGTTTCGCGGCGGGTCTTGGTTCCTCAATTACTACTATGCCCGCGCCGCGTACCGCTCCTTCCACAATTCCTACGATCGCAACTTCAATCTCGGTTTTCGTATTTTGTGTGTGCGTCGGTAGGGGCACGACATGTCGTGCCCATGCAAACACATCCCATCCGACAACCCGGTATTCAGGCGCGGCATCACATGCGCCATCGTGCCCAAACAAACCCACCCCGCCCCTAATCGCCGGATACAACCGTGATAACGACCTTGCCCCGCGCCCGTTTCGTCTCAAGGTAGCGGATGGCGTCGGCGGTCTCGTGCAACGGATAGCATTTATCAATCACGGCTTTTATTTTGCCTGCTTCCAGCAACGCTTTTAGCGTCAGCAAATCTTCCTGATTCGGGTTTGCCACACCCATAGGGCCTATCTTGCGGTTCTGCCCGGTGGGGAACAACGTCCCCAACAACATCGTTCTTAGCATATGCCCCAGCGTCGTAAACCCGGCGATGACTGCCTGCCCGCCCGGATTTAGCGTGCGTCTGAGCGTGCCATAGGTGCAATTGCCGTTAGCGTCATAAATCAGGTCGTAGCGTTCCCCCCGCTTGCCGAAGTCTTCGCGGGTGTAGTCGATGACATGATCCGCACCGATGGAACGCACCAGTTCCAGATTGCGCGTACTACACACGCCTGTCACTTCCGCGCCGAATGATTTGGCAATCTGCACGGCAAATGTGCCCACCCCGCCGGACGCCCCATTGACCAACACCGTCTTCCGGTGCGGAATGTCCCCCATTTGTAGCCCCTGCAAGGCGGTCAGCCCGGCCACCGGCACGGCGGCGGCTTGCTCAAAGGAGATGTTATCCGGCTTATGCACAATAGATGCCTCCGTTGCAATCGCGTACTCCGCGAACGCCCCAACGCCGATTTCCCCAAACACCGCATCGCCCACTTTAAACTGCGTCACGTCTTTACCAACGGCTTCCACCCGCCCAGCGACATCCGCGCCCAGCTTAGTCACTTTTGGCTTGCTGAACCCATCCGACAAACGCACGAGAAAAGGGTCTGCCCGCATCCGGTGCCAGTCTAGCGGATTAGCCGCCGCCGCATACACCTTGATGAGCACCTGATTATCCTTAGGCGTGGGCTTCTCCTGCTCAATAAATTGCAGAACATCTGCGGAGCCGTAACGGTCAAATAAAATTGTTTTCATCATCCCTCCCAGGGTATGGTTTATGTTGATGCACTCTACCAAAAGTAAAGTCATTCCTAAATCACGTATCTTCCTTAACAGACCATGCAATGCGGCCTGGTCAATCAGCGAAGCAATCAGCAGAGTATGGCTGTTGTTGTCGCCGCCCCCCTGCTCAATCGTCAAATCCCCGAACCACGCCGCCCATTCTGCCCCCAGTTGCCCCCTCACTTTGATGCGATAGGTCATGGCGACATCGTGCTTGTTTTTCGGCAGGGTGTTATCTGCCATTAGCGCATCACTTTCTTAAGGCAGGCGGTGGATATAACGCCAACGCCCTAAGTACGTCTCGACAGGTTAATGAGTTTCCATCCCACAACAAAGTGAAAAATAATCAGGCTGAAAACCACAATGGCGACAACGGGTGAATCAGGGTTAGCCATGCCCCAGGCAACAGCGCCCAACCCGGATAATCCCAGCACCGTGCTTAAGCCACCGTATAAACGGCCAAAATCCACATGCCGGAACAAAGCAACGCCCAACCACAGCAACGCCACAGGCACAAAAGCCAGCCCCGCGATGAGAATAGCATCGAAGATACCCCAGATGGCTTGCCAAATCAGCGCAATCGTCGCTTGATCTTCGCTTGTCACATCAGGCGCATGATACAAGTCAGACATCGGCGCATGAGCCACATGCGTGAGCGCCCCTGTCGCCATCACAACCAACCCCGCGATGAGGATAACCGTGCCGAAAAGCGCGGGCGCATGGGCTTTGGTTTTCAGCGCGGTGTATAACGCCAGCGCATGGGGAATCCACAAAATCAGCACCAGCAGATAAAGCCCGTTTTCAAAAATTTTCGCGGTTCTGATGTCCGGGAAGCTCGTCACAAACGCCTGAAGTTCCGTAGGGTCTTCACCCACAAAAACCCCAACGATGATAAAAACGATGATGAATATGACACTGCCCAGAATACCAATAAGGCCGCCAGCGCGTAAAAGTTCTTGATTTGTCACTTCAAGTTGAGTCATTTAGAGAGCTTTCAATAGGATGTTGTCAGTCATTAAAAGGAGCATATCAGCCATCAGGGGCGACGGCATAGACACTTTAGTGTGGCTTAAGTGTGTATCACGGGGGGAGGGTTCGACGCGGTTTGTTACACCAGCCCTAAGTCACGGGCACGGGCGACGGCTTCCGTCCGGCGCTGAACGTGCAATTTCTCGAAGATGCGGCGGTTATACCCCTTGATGGTATCCAGCGCCAGGAACAGCCGTTCGCTGATTTCCCGGTTGGATAGCCCTTCCGCCACCAGCCGCAGGACATCCAGTTCGCGCTCCGTCAGGGCGTCAATCCCGGCGGATGGCGTCGCGCCGGACTCCGCATCGAAGGCCGCCAGCAAACGCTGAACATCCTCCGTGCGCTGAGTGGGCGGGATAGCGCGGAATACTTCCGCCATCGCTGGCCCTTCATCCAGGAACAGCCGCACAATGCCCTGCGGTTGTGCGATAGCCCACGCCTCACCCCGTACCGCCTGCGCTTCTTCCGTCCGGCCATTTGCATGTAGCGCCATCGCCTGCAACACCAATAGCCTTAGCCATTCATCCGGTCGGCGCGCTTCCTCTATACGCTGACGGTAGTCCATCAGCACATCCAGCGCGGCGGCAGGCTGAGAGTCTGCCACATGCACCCGCGCCCGACCAAGCGGTAAATCGTGGGTCTGCACCCCTGCAAAAGCGGCCTCCACTTCACCCCGACGAAGCCGGAGTCGGGTCTGCATGTCCACAATTTCCGCCATACGGTGGGTAAACCCTTTGCGCTGGGCGGTTTCGTGCGTTTGCGCCAGCATCACGCCCGCGCCTTCCACGTCCCCCCGCGCCAGCTTCAGCAATACCAGGAACACCTCCGCGATGACGAAGCGGTCAATGATGTGGTCATACTGGTGGGCAAGTTCCAGGCTCAGTTTAGCGTGATGCTCGGCGGCGTCTAGGTCGTTCCACTGGTAATAGATGCGTGCCAGCCCCAAATGCACTTCCGCGATAATTTGCAACGGCTGGTCGCCCACCAGTTGCAAAACGGACTGGTAAATTTCCGCCGCCCGGTGCATTTGATTTTGGCCTTCCTGCACCAGCCCCGCGCCAATCGTGGACAGGATGACCGTAAACGTATCGCCGCACTGCCGCGCCAGCCGGATAGATTCCTGCAAGGGCGGGTCTGCGGAGGGGTAATCATGCAAGAACAGGTACGCATGGCCCATCGCCCACAACGCTGTCGCCCGGCTGGATAAGTTATCCGCCGCGAGATGTTCCAGCGCATAACGCGACTGTGCCAGCATCGTATCCACATCGTACCGCGTCAGCGCCAGCGTCGCCCGCGCCACCGCCATCCGCCCGCGCATGTGCTGTTTTGCCTCGTCAGCAAGTAACGGGGTCGCTTGTAATGCGCGTTCTGTCGCTTGCAGTTTGGCTTCCACGCCCGTTGTCTGCCCGTTGACGAGCATCAGCCCCGCGCTTCTTAACCATAGCCAGGGGCGTGCGTCCAGCACTGCCGACGGTAACGAGTCCAGCCAGTTTAACACCGTCATCGCCGCGCCTCGCAGATGCAACGGAATCCCGCTTCCATCCATCAAACGCTCCGCACGCTGGATGTCCTGCCCGGCGGCGGCATGATGAAACGCTTCCAGTTCCAGCCCGTTTGCTTCGTACCACTGGCTAGCGCGGATGTGTAACGCATTCAGGTGCGCTTCGGGGGATGTGGTCAGCAAACGTTGGCGCAACAAATCCGCGAACAGATGATGATAGCGATACCATTTGCGCTCATTATCCAACGGGATGAGGAACAGGTTCGCCCGTTCCAGCGCGTTGAGCGTGTCCTGCCCGGCGGCGTTTGCGTCTGTCAGCACCGCGTCGCACAGGTCACCGCACAGGCGGTCAAGCAGGGCTGTCTGCAATAAAAACCTCTGGATGTGCGCGGGTTGCTGGTTCAGCACTTCCTCTGCCAGATAATCCAGCACAAAGCGGTGGCTCCCACCGAAGGACGCGATAAAACTTTTCGCATCGTCCCGCGTGCCGTGCAGGGCGAGCGCGGCCAGTTGCAAGCCTACCGCCCACCCCTCAATGCGTGCATCCAGCGCCGCAATATCCTCTTTCGGGAGCGCCAGCCCCATCACATCATGGAAGAACCCCACCGCTTCTTCCGGCGTAAAGCGCAGGTCGGCGGCGCGGATTTCGGTAAGCTGGCCGTGCGCCCGTAGCCGCGCTAACGGCAGGGGCGGGTCTGCACGGGTGGTAATCACCACATGCATCTGGGGCGGCAGTTGGTTAAGCAGAAACGTAAGTGCGTGGTCTACCGCACCGGACTCAATCACATGGTAATCGTCCAGCGCGAAGATAAAGTCATCCGGGCGGGCGGCGATGTCGTTCAGCAGCGCCGCCAGGATAGACTCGGTAGCAGGCGGCTGGGGAGACTTCAACGCGGTCAGCAACCGCCCCCCCACATCTGGCCGCACAGTCTGTATTGCCAGGATGCAATAAGTCAGGAAGCGCGCCGGGTCGTTATCATCCTCATCCAAAGACAGCCACGCCACAGGCAAGCCACACCCGCTTAACCATTCGCTGACGAGCGTTGTTTTGCCAAAGCCCGCCGGTGCGGAAACAACCGTTAGCTTATTGTGCAATCCAGCGTTCAAACGCGCCACCAGACGCGCACGCGCCACCGTCTTCCGGCGGGCGGGCGGGATGTACAGCTTAGTGGAGAGGATAGGTAGCGTCATGTCCCTATTATGGGGCGAAACAAACACCTCAATCAAGTAACAAATCAGCCAGCGTATCAGCAAGCGGGATGCAATACTCGCCGATTCGTTCCCCTGTCATGGAATTTGTCATCCCCACCACCAGCGCAAAAGAGGCCACCGTCAGCGCGTCCGGTGTAACATCCAGCAAATACGTATCCCGGATGATCACGCCCGGCGGCCATAACGTCGTCGGGTAGGTTCCCACCACAGGGGCAAACGCATCATCCTGTGCTACAAGCCGCAAAATCTGGTCGGGGGCGCACATTTCCCCATAGTCGCGGATGTGCGTATACACCGAATAATCATCTTGCGGTGTCGCCTCCGCCAACCAGTAAACCGTCAATCTCAGCCCGTCATCATCCATCTGTGCCGCATAGCCATACATCACCACATCCGGCGTGATGTTAAAGTTCAACCGTGTGGCTGTTTCCGCTTCATCCCTAAAGCGGTCTTGCCCGGCGGGGTACGCCTCAAGGAAGATGCCCGCCGCCGTGCCTGCCAGCGCAATATCATGGTTAACCTGTAGCCACGTTTGCCCGCCGTATAGTTCATAAACGCCGCGCAACAAAGGCCCAATCCATACCCGTTGGTTCGGGTCACGCAGATCATCCAACGGCACCCACCACAAACTTGTTTCTTTCACGTCAACATCGCGCCGCCCGCTATCATCCAGATATTCCAGCAGAATAAATGTCTCCGGCGACCATGTGCTGTTCCACACCGTAACCCCCTCCGGGATGACTTCCATCTGTCTGCGATACGACAGGCCATCGGTATTCGTGCTTAAGTTGCGCGGGGTATAATTCGCCACAAATAAGGAAGCCGCTACAAAAAATAGCGGCAAGCTCGCCACACTCATCACAACCGGATGCCTTACGCGCCACCGTGAATAAACCTGCGGGCTTAAAAGGAACATCAGCCCCACGATGAGCAAAATCACAAGCGGGTAGTAATACGCGATTCCCTTCGCGTCCAACCGCCAACTCATCACAAACAACGTCCAGATGCCCCCCATAACCGCCAGCCCCCCACCTGCACGCCAGTCCTTGCGTACCATCAGTGCCAGGCCAGCCAACCCCGCCACAATCGCCCATGCTGGCAGTTCTCCGGTTAATATCGTCCATACATGCCGCAAGCGGGATGCAAAATCCCCTGTCGGCAGGGTGAATGCGCCAAACGTCCCCAAACCATCCTGTGATGTGCCCAATATCAGGTTTGTGACGGTTTGCGCGTTAAAGCCAGCCGGAACCCACGACAGCCGGATGGAATGCACCACAAAAGGATCAAGTGCGCGCAGGTACAGGTAGCCATAACTCAGCAGAGGCAGGACGCCCAGCGCAATCATGATGAGCCACTGGCGCACATGCAAGCGGAATAGCGCCCGTGTGCCCAGCACAGCAAACAACACACCCGGGAGCAACAAGACCACCGTCCGGTGATTGGCGATGCCTAACCCGGTCAAAAACGCGATGCCGCACAAAGGCAAAAATAACTTGGGCTGTCGCACATGGGCTAAAGTC
>DAIMZF010000157.1:0-7189 GCA_036734085.1 Aggregatilineales bacterium | reverse complement strand
ATATGTTGATCTCAGTTCAGACGGAAAAACCATATCCATCTTATTCAGCACTCACCCCTTTATCGCGTTTTGGGCGATGTTGCGCTGTTCCTCTATCTGATCCATTATTAGACAAAAAGACTGAGCGCTAAACAAAAATGACTTCTTTACACGTCCACACACTTGGCACAATCAACATTCAGCGCGGCGGGCAAACACTAGATGGCTTTGTCTCACAAAAGACGGTCACGCTGTTCATCTATTTATTGTGTCACCCGCGTGAGCATCCCCGCGAAACGCTGGCAGAGCATTTTTGGGCGGAGACAACCACCGTGCAGGCGCTAAAAAACCTGCGAACTGTGCTATCTAACCTGCAAAAGAAAGTGGGCGATTACCTCAATGTGACACGGCAAACCATCGCGATTGAGCATATCAATGACATCTGGTTTGATGTTAGCGCATTAGAAACCCATCACCAAACCGTCCAGACATTACAATCGCGGCCTAGTTCTCCGCGAAAATTGCAGGCGGAACTTGAGTCTATGTTGGCGCTATATCAGGGCGATTTTTTAAGCGGCTTAAAGGTCGATAATTCGCCAGAGTTAGAGACATGGCTAGAGCTAGAACGTGAACGGCTTCGCGCTTATATGGTCGATGCACGCTTCCAACTGATTCAGGTTGCGCTTAAACGCGGCACTTATGCGCTTGGCGTGGAGCATGGCCGTCATCTCGTCACACTAGAGCCATATTGGGAGGATGCTTACCGCCTGCTGATGACACTCTATGCCAACATGAGCAACCGTACCGCCGCTTTGCAGGTCTACGAAAATCTGTCTGATCTGTTGGCGGACGAACTCGGCGCGGAGCCAGAGCCAGAGACAACCACGCTTTACGAACAGATCAAAACGCGCCGCTATCGGCCTAAAGTGTCGCCTGCGCTGTCAACAAATTTGATGACTGTGACCACAGGGCGCTATGTCGCCGTGCCATCGCTGGTTGCACAGGTGGAGCAAAAGCTGGATGATCCCGATTGTCGTCTGGTGACTTTATTGGGCATCGGTGGCATTGGTAAAACGAACTTAGCACAGGTCATCGCCAGAAGCAGGTTACAAGATTATCAGGATGGTGTTTTTTTTGTTCCGTTGGAGTCTTTGACAGATGCGGAATTTGTGGCGCAGGCTATCGTCAATGTGACTGGCATCAGCCAGCCGGACGAAACACGCCCCGCGCTTTTGACATTGGCCGATTATTTTAAGGATCGGCATTGCCTGATCGTACTTGATAACTTTGAGCATATCCTACCTGCGGCGGCGGATGTCGCACATTTGCTGACCGCATGCCCCTATATCCAGATTCTCGTCACATCGCGCGAACAACTGAACCTCACGAACGAGCATATTGTGCAGATGGTCGGCTTATCCTACGATGACGATGAAAGTCCGGCGGCGCAGTTGTTCGCCCTAAACGCCCAGCAGATAAACCCGGCCTTTGTGCTTAAAGATCATTCGGCGGCGGTAGCACGGATTTATCAGTTGGTGGACGGTCTGCCGCTTGCGATTGTGCTTGCCGCCAGTTGGACGCAGTTCCTCACGCCGCAAGACATCGCAGACCGCATAGAAGCCAATATCGACTTTTTGACGAGCAACCGCCGCGACATCCCCGAACGGCATAAAGGCATTAACGCTCTGCTTCATTCCGCTTGGGATGCGCTCAGCGCGGTGGAACGCGCCGTGATGTTACGTCTGGCGGTGTTTCCCGGTCACTTCGATGCGGACGCCGCGCAAGCCATCGCAGGCGCAAACATACAGGCGCTCTCCGGTCTGGTTTCTAAGTCATTGGTGGAAGTCGATGTTGATGGGCGCTATCATCTGCACGAACTGTTGCGGCGATTCACCTATCAACAGATCGCCGATAGCGGGCAGATCAAAGACGTTCGCCGCGCCCATCATCAGTATTACAGCGCATGGATCGACAAATTACACGCGGAACAGTTACCCACGCATACCCAACTGACCGCCATTGACCGCGAATATCATAATTTATGGTACTTCGACTGGTTGCCAGTTGATGAGCAGTATCAATATATCCTGAAATTGGCAAAGATTCTGCCGGATTATTGGTTTGCACGCGGCATTCATCTACAAGAAGGCATCGCGCTATTGCGTCAGGTCTTGCCACAAGCGCAGGGCTGGCTAAAGGCGAATGTCTATGTCCGGCTGGGCAGATTGTTCTCGTTGACCGGAGACTATAACGAAGCGCGTCCCTTGCTTGAGGAAGGGCTATCGCTCAGTCAGCAACATGATGATGTCATTTTGGCGACGCTGGCACTGGCGGAATTAAATCGTGTCGTCTTTGGCTTGGGCGATGTTGACCTTGCAATTGATTATTTGCTCCGCATTATTGCGCTCTATGACGCGGACACAGCCATGCAGGATATTGTCGGCTTGCGGGAGGTGGTTTCGCGGGCAAACAGCAATCTAGCGGTGACATATTTGCAATTGGCAGATTTAGAACAGGCTGAATATTATGGCATCATCGCGCTACAGCAACAACGCGATTCCGACAACCAACTCGGCGAAGCGGTGTGCCTCAATACGCTCGGCATCATCGCGTTAGATCGACAACAGTTCCAGCTAGCCCACGATTATTTTAAATCGGCGCTAGATATTGCATATGCGATTGACCACAAACGCCACCAGACGATTTTTTCCGGCAATTTAGCGGAAGCCCTGCACCACATCGGTGCGTTAGACGACGCTTTTCAGATGTATGCGGAAACACTCCGTAAAGCCCACCACATCGACAACCGAAAAACGATACTCAACGTGTTAGAACAGCTTGCCAGCATCGCGCTTGACAGTGACCATGCCGAAGACGCCGCCCGTCTGATGGGCATGGCGCTAAACTTGCGCGAATCGCTCGACCTTGCCATTGCCCCCCGACAGGAAAAAGAGTTCGCCGACCGCCAAGCAAGACTATCCGCCATGCTCGGCGCAGATCGTCTGAAAGCGCTTATCCAGATCGGACGAACGACCACTATATCCGCGTTACTTTCTGAGTTCTTTGAGGATGCGAAATCGCAATAAGCGTTTTCTAAGCGCTTAATCCATACGATAGGAATATCAGTGAAACACACATAACGAGGGTATAAGAAATGACTGTATCGAAACAAATTATCAGCTTCATGATTGCATTGATGGTCTGCATCGGTGTGTTTACACCGCAAGCCGTCCACGCAGAAACACAAATTGATCTACCTGATTCCAGTTGGTACGCTATCGTCTGGAACCGCACATCGGATACTCTGCATTGGCTTAACAGTGTCGGAGAGCAAGCCAGCATCCCGCGCCCCCAACTCCCTGACGAAGGCGACTTCGGCGTGTCGTTGGTTATCTCGCCGGATGGCCGCTATATGGTTCAGCATGGCGCATTGCAAAACGGGCGTTATGGCATCGGCTTCTATGACCTAGAGGCAGGCGAATATGTACAAATCCACGAAGCCCAAGCGGATGAAATCATCATCCCGACAGAGCGCAACCCGTTTACATGGGATAGTCAATTTGTAGCGTTTGGCCTGCGTAGCCCGGATAACTGGCGCGTCATCGCGTTTGAAACCGCGACGGGCGATTCGGTTGGCGAACTGACCAGCGATCACGCCAATATCCCCGCAAACTACATTCCGGACGGGCATTTGCCGACAGTCGCGCTATACGATCTGGACGAAGGTCTGGGACAGTTCCGCGTGCATGTGCGCTTTGTGCCCAACGCCTTTGTACCGGATGACATGGTGCTTGATTGGCCGGGTCTGGCGTGGATGCCGTCTATCGACCTTGTGTATACCGACACATTCGCGTCGAATATCGGGACATTCGATGTCTTAAATCCCGCCGGTGGGCAGATGCTCTATGTGGTGCGCGATGCACAAAATCCCGGCACGACAAGTGCGGTGTATCAAAGCATGATGGGGCATTTCGACGCGCCGGATACCGTCTTCGCGACAACAGACGCGCTTGCTTTTTCGCCGCGCTGGGTGGCGGGTGGTTTGATGATCGCCTATCGTGTGGCGCAACAACCGTTTGCGACCATGTGGCATCTTGCTCCGGCTGTTGGCGGCGAAGGGATTCCGTTTGCGCCGGATTATGAAGAACTTTATGGCACGATAGACGGCTTTATTATCGTCAACTTTAGCGACGGCCATATGAAGTTCAGCAACACGCTACAGTTTCCGTTCTTTACGCCAAGCATCGGCAACACCATCTACGAAGCAGGCACCGACTCCTTCCGTGTGGTGTATATTACGCCCATCGGCACAGACTTTGACCTTGCTTCATTAAACGATGGTAGCGGTCAGGGTAGCGTGTTGGTTGCTGGCGGCGTGGATGTCGCCCCGCCTGTTGGCTCATCAGATGATGACGATGATGAGAGCCAAGACGTAGCGCCATTACCGCCAATCGTTACCATTGTCCCGACACAACAACTAGGCATTGCGGCGTTCCCGACATCGACACCACCACCGCCACCCTTACAGATCGCACCTGTCCCAACGTCAACGCCCCCGCTTCAAATCGCGGTTCCGGTCAATGTTGGTGACGGCGATTGCTCCATCGCAGTATTACAGCAGGTCAGCGTGGGAATGCCGGGCGTGCGTGTGCTGAATATTGGCGGTACGCTGGCGCTCCGCATCAACCTTAATGACGAGTTCCCATCCTACCAAGTGCCAGCGAACACGTTCTTCGACATCATCGGCGGGCCTGTGTGTAATGGCGGGCATCGTATGTGGCGCATTAGCGTCACCCTCAACGGGCAGACCGTGACCGGCTATGTATCCGAAGGCGTCAACGGCGTTCGTTACATCGCCCAAGCGCTTTAAAACCCGACGTTGTGCAGATTGGGCGCGGTGCTCACTCTGCACAATCTATTGATTGCTTATCAAGGAAAAACATGATGAATAAAAAACTAATTCTCCTTATTGTGATGATCGGCTTGCTGATGCTGGCAAGCATCGCCCAAGCCCAAACAGACGGTGACAGCGACGGCGACGGCCTCTCCGATAGCATTGATGCTTGCCCGTTTGAACCCGGCCCGCGTGAAAATAACGGCTGTCCCATTGAGGAAGAAGAACCGCCACGCCCGCCGATAGAAAGTTCGTTCGGTGGCGAGTCCGTGACCGATAGCACACCAGCGCCGCAGGATGACGATTTAGGCGATGATGTGGAAGAAACGCCCACGTTCCAGCTTATCCCGTTGAGCTTGGATGGGATTTGTGTCGCATCGCCGGACGGTAACTTTAACGTGAATGTGCGACAATATCCGACGCTGGCTAGTGATGTCATCGGCATACTAGGCGTCAACCAGACCGCGCCCGTCGTGAACGTGATACAAGTGATGTTTCAAGCAGAGCCGGAGCGCGTATCGTTAGAAGAAGATACGGTCTGGTATCAGATTAATGTCGGCGGTGTTCTCGGCTGGGTAGGGGTGTCTGTGGTGCGCTTAGGCGGCGACTGTAGCGACTTTGTTATCCCGTTTGTGGCGGACGACATCCTAACCCCTAATTCTGGGCCGCTTGGCGCTGTCTACCTAAAACTTGACGGCATCGACGGCGAAGCAGACGAATCATCTGATCTGCTGGTGTTTGATTGGAGCGAAAAACCGGACGGTGGTTTGCTCTTGCACCCCTACGGACTCCAGAACATCGCGCTTGATATGATTGACGGGCATGTGCTGGTCAACGATGATGACGGCTTGCTGTTGCTTGATGTGCTGGTGGGCAATCCCGACGAGGAAGCAATCCCGATGCTAGACCTTGATATTCTGTTCTGCAACTTTGCCCAAGACCCCATCACATCGGCAGATTGCATTGTCATCCGCCCGTTGAACGCCACCGCCACCGCCCAACCTGCGGTTTTGCTGTGTGTGGTAGACCGCGACGGTAACACGTCTTGCGATTGGGCGGAAGAACAAACCGACACGACAGGCACGGACTGCACACCTGTCGGCGGGACACTGTTTTGTGCGACGGACTATGTGCCGGAAGCGGGATGCGCCTATAACGATGATGCGATTCTCGTGTGCAATATCGATTCCGTCCATATTACACCGCTAGACCCGCAAAGCCCACTCCCCGGATTAGGCATCCTGAAGCCGGTATCTGGCTCTGTCAGCCTGTTATTGCCTGCTGTTCAGCACTAACGCCTACCGTAAATAATCCCCCGAAAGGCATCCGTTATGGTTGGCTTTCGGGGCTGTGTATGGAGCTTTCCATAATCATGAAAACACACATTAACACGGTGAATTTAAGCGACGGTCAGGGCGAGTTGCCAGACGTATTCTATGCTTATCTACGCGGGTTCAAGCGTCCGGTTTATGCACAGGGTGCCGATGCTTGGGTATTGGCGAATTACACGCTGTGTCAATCTGCGCTGACGGGTGACAGCCTGCAATTATCGACAGCGCCAATGCCTGGAAAAAAGCTAACCGCCGATGCGCTGGCATTGCAGGCGCGGCGTGTCGCCTTTTTGTGTTGTATGAAAGATGAGTTTAATCTGTGGGCGGATTATGTGCTTCCGTTGGCGAATAACTGGCAACTCGGCGCGATGGCGCTATACAACGGGTTAAACGCTTTGCAACGATACCCCAAGCAACGGGCTTTTCTGTTGGCGCATCCGGCACAGTTGCGCCGCACGATAGACGAATTATTGCGTTATGCGCCGCCCATCCCGTTCTTAGCCGGAAAAAACCATCATGCGCTCTCTCTGGCAGGCGTGACGATCCCCGCCGGAAGCAATGTTCTGCTGGGCATAGCCAGCGCCAACCGCGACCCGGCCATCTATCCCAACGCGGACGTGCTCGACTTCCAGCGCCGCCAACTGTTGCCACATCTCACCTTTAGCGGACTCGGCCAAAAAACACAGCCGCTTGTTGATCTAATGTATGTCGGTGTCAAGACCATGCTTGAAACATGGCCGTATCTTCACATCGCCCGATGATTGGCGTATTCTCATAATTTTGTATCACGCCTTCCTTGTCAGCATTCAGGGGCAACCCAACAATGCCATTAACGCTAACGAACCCATTATTACCTTAATCGACATGTAAGGAGGTGATGGCACATGGAGCAACGTATAACAAAAGCAGGGAATAGTCGGGCTATCCCCTGCTTACTCTGTTTCTGGATTGTCAAACGACACCAAAGACCGTTAATTCATGCTCA
>DAIMZF010000156.1:0-7332 GCA_036734085.1 Aggregatilineales bacterium | reverse complement strand
CGGCGGACGCCTCGCCATTGGCACAGGCGACGGTTTATACTATCCGTTAGAGCTTCAGCTACAGGGCAAAAAGCGCGTTGATGTAAGCGACTTCCTGCGCGGCTACCCGCACATCATAGGGAGTTCGTTGGGCGCGTAAGGATAGCAAGTACACAACACCCACTTTAAAAACCGTCAAGGCATTGTACAATCGCCTGTGTATAAGATAATGTGAATGCAAAAAGAGAGCCGAGTTACCCTTGCTTAAACGCTGGCGAATAGGATTGCTAGGGCTGGTGGTTAGCCTGCTGGCCGTCTATCTCATCGTGTCCCAAATTGATTTTACGCTTCTGGCGGATTCACTCCGTGCCGCACGGTGGGTTTATCTCTTACCGTGTATCGCGCTGTTACTGCTTGGCCTGGTTACACGGGCGCTCAGGTGGCGCTTATTGCTCAGTGGGGGCTTGCCGTTGGCGCGTGCCTTCCACATGATGAACGTCGCCTATCTGGTCAACGGGGTTCTGCCTTTACGGATAGGGGAGGTCGCCCGTGTTTTTTTAGCCACCCGCGCCGCGCCGCCTGTGCCCATCCTCAAGACCACCAGCACCATCATCGTAGAGCGCCTGCTTGATTTGTTGGCGATTCTTCTGCTGATTGCCTTTGCATTGACCGTTGGCCCTGTGCCGCCCATCCTACAAAGCGCCGGGCTGGTGATGGGCACACTCGGTTTGGCTGGCTTCCTTGTGCTGGTCTTTTTGTCCCGTCGTCGGGCGCTTGTCCATCGTCTGGTAACGTGGATAACCGGACGTGTGGCTTTTTTGGGACGCTGGGACATCCGCGCATGGGCAGACCACTTTCTTGATGGCTTGCTCCCGCTAGCAAAATTAAACACGCTTTTGGGCGCGTTCCTGTGGACGGCCCTCAGTTGGGCGCTTTCCGTCGCGGCGGGTTATGTGTTGATGTATACCTTCTACGATAACGCCAGTCTTGCGGCCACTTGTCTGTATATTGCGGCGGCGGCGCTGGCTATTGCTGTCCCTGCCACGGTTGGCAGTCTGGGGGTGTATGAAGCCTCTATTTTGCTGGCCTTGCAATCGGTCGGCTATGGTGAACCCTATGCGGCGGCTGTTGCCTTCGCCGTGACTGTGCATTTCGTCAATGTGACTGTTCATGCCGTCACAGGCGTTATTGGCTTCATCGCGGAGGGCGTCACGCTGGAACAATTATCAAATGGCGTGCGCGGTGTCTTGGCGGATGAGCCGCCCGTCACCCGTGCGGAAACTTCAACGGAAATGAGTAGCTAATGCCACAGTCGCCCGATAAGCTCAAAATTCTTATCTGCTTGCTATACTATTTGCCGCACCGCACCGGGATGCAACTCTACATCCAACGCATCGCGGAAGCATTGGTGCAACGCGGTCACCAGGTCACAATATTAGCCGCCAGGCATCGCCCGCAATTACCACCGCAGGAAACCATCAACGGTGTAAACGTTGTGCGTGTATGGGCGCCGCCTATCCCCATTAGCAGGGGCATGATTATGCCGCTTTATCCCTTCATCGTGAACAAACTCATTCGTTCTCACGATGTTGTCAGCATCCATACCCCCATGCCGGAGGCCGCACTTGTGCATTATCTGGCAAAACTGGCCGGGAAAACCGTCATCCCCACCCATCACGGCGATCTATTGCTCCCGCCCGGCCTGACCAACCGTATCATCCAAAAGGTGATGTTCTGGATATACAAGACAGTGGCGAAAGCCGCGCCGCGCATTGTAGCCTATACCGAAGACTACGCGGATAACTCCTACTATCTCCAACCCTTCAGGGAAAAAGTGCAGGTCATCCATCCGCCTATCACCATGCCCCCGCCGGATTTAAACCGCGCCGCCCAACTCCGTGCGGAATGGTCTCACAATGGTGGCCCCATCATTGGCTATGCCGGGCGCTTCGTGCAGGAAAAAAGGCCGGATTTACTCATCCGTTCGCTGGACATCATCAACCAGAAGTACCCCGACGCTCGTATCGTTTTCGCCGGGCAGTATGACATCCCGTATGAAAACACTTGGCAACTCTACCAGCCTATTGTGGAAAAATACCGCGACCAGCTTATTTTTCTCGGCTTAAAAGACGATATGCAATTCATGTCGGATTTCTTCGCGGCGTGTGATGTGCTGGCGCTCACCAGCGATAGCGAATGTTTCGCGCTGGTACAGGTAGAGGCGATGCTCTGTGGGACGCCCGTCGTCATGACCAACACACCCGGCGGACGTGTGCCCGTGCAAAAAACCGGTATGGGCGCATTAACAGAACCGGGTAATTATCAACACATGGGGCAGACCATCGTCAGCGTGCTGGATGACCGCGAAAGCTACATCCGCACCGTACCACAGATTCAGCAAATCTTCTCTTTTGAGCGCACCGTCAACCAGTACGAAGCCTTATTCAAGGAGTATGCACGGCGTGATTGACGAGCAGACGTTAGCCCACATAACGCGCAATGAGGCGGATATGGCCTTTAAGCGTCGTGTACGGACAATTTTTGAGTGGGTCAACCCTCAGGACGATGACATCATCTTAGACATCCCCTGCGGGCGTGGCTTCTACTTGAATATGTTCCGCTATGTCAGCAATTGCCGCCTCATCGGTGCAGATTTAGACTGGGACGTGATGCAGAAAGCGCGGCAAAACGTCGGCCACCTGCCAGATGTGCAACTGCATCATGCCAGCATCTATGAATTACCCTATCCTGACAGCACTTTTGATGCCGCCATTCTGTCCGAAGTGCTGGAACACATCGAAGACGATGTAAGCGCCCTAAAAGAAGTGTGGCGTGTCTTAAAGCCCGGCGGCGTAATTGCCGTCACCGTCCCCCATGCGAATTACCCGTTCTTGTGGGATCCCATCAACTGGACTCTGGAACGCTATTTTAAGACGCGCATCAATAAAGGCTTACTGGCCGGGATTTGGGCCAATCACGTTCGCTTATATCAGCGTGACCAGCTTTATATGGCCGTGATGGATGCAGGCTTCATCGTGGAAGAAGAACGCGCCTTTACCCATTGGAGCTTCCCGTTTAGTCATAACCTCGTCTATGGTTTAGGCAAGACGTTGCTCGAAGCAGGCGCATTACCCCCATCCATGCAGAAGGCCGCAGACCGCACCCAATTTGACAACAACGATGGCAGTCTGCTAAATCCTGTCAATGTAGGGCTAAAGCTCTTTAATTGGATTGACCGCCTTAATACCATGAACGAGCCATCTTCACGCTCAACGGTTAACCTGTGTATCAAAGGACGCAAACCCGATGAACGCCACGCCGCCCATCATGCCTGACCAGCCCGATACACAACCGCCACACACAGATGAACCCCCTTCAATGCCAGCACCCGCGCCTAGTGTTGAGGATTTAACCCTCGCGCAGATGCTCGGCCAGTTCTTACGCGCCCCCCGCCGGACGTGGCAAGTGCTGGTGAATATCGCCGGGACGCCCCTGAATACGCCTCAGCCAGAGGCATGGCCGACTGTTGATGAATTAGCTACGCCAACAGATGAAAACCGCATTGGTCGGCCTGTACAGTCAAGCGGCATGTCACCCCGTTTCGCGCTGATTGCATTATTGTCATCAGCCTTTATCTTATCGCAGGTACTCGGCTTCTTGCTGATTTCACAAGCAATCATAAGCGGAAGCATACTCTTGTTGATGCTTTATGCCCTCATCACAGCCGGAGTTGGCCTTTCCACCTACACCGGACTGAAAAGTGTACATGGGGCGGGCGGCACGCTAGCCCACAAGTTCAGCCACACTCTGCCGGGTTCATTCCGTCAATGTCTTAAGCTCGGTCTGTGGGCGGCGGCGTTTTGGCTTTGCGTTATAGGGGGCTATACCTTGCTGGAAGGCACGCCGCGCATAGAAGAAAACCAGCTCGCACGCGGCGCACCTTATCTGCTAGCCGGGTTTTTACTCTGGCTTCTGGCAGAATTAATCGTTCATTCTGCGCGATGGTGGGAGAATACCAGCACGGATGAAATCCCCGCATGGCGCTTTAGCCTTGCGGAAGTAACCCAGGTCTATCCCTTACGCATTCTGGCCGCTTTAACCACACCGCTTCTGATGGTCGTTGTATGGAACCAAACCGCCAATAATCAGTTTCGTACACCCGGCTTTGTCGTATGGCTTCTTAGCATCCTGTGTGTGCTGTTGGCGGTCGCGCCTGCCAGTTGGTCGCCCTTAAACCTGTGGCGTGCATTGGCGCGATGGAACGCGGAACGTATCGCTCGCCGTCGTCAGGCTGTTGGTGTTTTTCGTGTGGATTGGCTCATCGTAGCCTTTCTGCTGATTTTGGCCGTTGGCATCGTTTTCCGCCTGCACGATTTCCCTGCCACACCCGCCCAGATGACCAGTGACCACAAAGAGAAAATACTGGATGCTCAACGGGTCTTACAAGGCTCGCGGGATGTCTTCTTCATGAATAATGGCGGGCGCGAAGCCTTCCAGATGTATGCGATGGCGCTGTTTTCGCAATTGCCCGGTCAGGGCATGACGCATGCCTCGCTGATGTTACTTGCCATCATAGAAAGCATCATCACCCTGCCCATCATGTTTTGGCTGGGGCGGCAAATCGCCGGGCGCGACCAGCGCGAATGGGGCAATCTGCTTGGCCTCATATTGATGCTCTTACTGGCTGTTAGCTACTGGCATCTTACGATTTCACGCCTTGCGCTCCGCATCGTGTTGACGCCGCTTGTCGGCGCGTTATTGCTCGGCTTTTTAATCCGTGCCATACGCCATAACCGCCGTGCGGATTTCATCGCGGCGGGGTTGGTGTTGGGTTTTGGCTTGTATACCTATCAAGCCGTGCGGATGATGCCCGTCTTGGTCTTAGCGGCGGTGGGCATTGCCGCGCTTTGGAATCTCCGGCGTTGGCGTGTGTTGTTGCGTTACGCCGTGCATTTGCTGGTGCTGGTGGGCGTGGCCTTTGTCGTTTTCCTGCCGCTTTTCCGCTTCAGCGTGGATTATCCTAATTCCTTCTGGATGCGGAGCGCCGGACGGCTCTTCGGTGATGATGTCGTGCAGGAAACAGATGACGACGGCCAGATAACCCTCCGTGAAGCCAATCTGGAAGACCGCTTGACCGCCTTCGGTGCGAATGTGCCGCAGTTGGGCAATAACATCCGTAATGCGCTGTTGATGTTCCATTGGCGCGGTGACGAAGGCTGGATAAACGGCTTGCCTTTCCATCCTCAGCTAGACCCCCTTGCAGGGGCATTATTGATTTTGGGGTTGGCGGCTTGCGGGGTATTGCTTGTTCGTACCCGCGACCCGGTGTATGTGTTGCTTCCTGTGGCGGTATTCATCATGGTGTTGCCGTCTGCACTGTCCATCGCCATGACCAACGAGAACCCCAGCGCGACCCGTGCGAGTGGCGCTATTCCGCCCACATTCGCCCTGATGAGCCTGCCGCTTCTTCTGCTTGTTGTCACGTTAAAGCGTGTGTTTAGCTCCCGCCGTGCGCTGGCCGTCAGTGGGAGCATCATCGGCCTTATCGCTTATCTGTCACTTGGCTTTAACTGGAACGTTTATTACAACCAATACGCCGAAGTCTACCGCTATCGCACCTGGCCGTATTCCATTCCCGGCGAAATTTTACGCGGCTTTCACCTCAGCGATGGGGACTACGCCAATGCCTACATGATAGGGTATACGCTCTGGTGGGACTTCCGCATTATTGGCCTGGAGGCGGGCATTGTGGATTGGCCGAATGGGATTGTCGGCATTGACAGTCTGCCGCGCTGGATGAGCGATCAGCGTTTTTGTGGCGGTGCGTACCCTCTGCGGCCTGACCGCGATTTCCTCATCTTTCATCATTTCAACGACGACGAAACCGCCGACCGCCTGCAAGCATGGTTTCCAGATGGCTACCCCAAGCGCATCATCACCTACAATAGTCCAGTCTATGACTTTATAATCTTCCGGGTTCCGGCACTAGGGGAGGAGCGTTTCTTCCAATTTGTGCTGGAAAATGTCGAAGACCCGGCGTGTTTACCACCGGATGCTGGCATTTTCGGTTAAGGAATTGCCCGAACAACCGTGTAAATACAACTTAATGCGAAATAATTAGGTAATCACTATGCTAGATGTGCGTGAAAATATAAGTCAATCGGCCTTGCCGCGTTTGCGCCTCGGTGCTATCAACATCGCATGGACAGATGTCCTCATTGCCTTTTTGCTGGGAATGGTCATCTTTTTTGGGGCATCCTTCCGCTTGATGGCGAACAACTGGGATGATTTTGTCCGCTTTCACCCCGATGAACGTTACCTTACCGGGCAGATTGGCCCCAGCTTAGGCAGAGATTTAGCCCTCTGTACGGACGGTTCCCCCGCTTGTATGGAGCGTGTACAGCGTGTCAATGCGTGTCAGGCGCGTTATCCGGCCACCAACGGGCGCGGCGACTTCTTTGATGCCAACTGCTCCCCCTATAACCCGGAAAATGTCGAACTTACACAGTATGTCTACGGTACATTGCCATTATTTATTGCGCGTATCACAGCAGAAGCAATCACAAGTCAGAGTGGAGATAATTTCTGGCTCAGTTATAGCGGTTTTGTGTTTGTATGGCGCACCCTGTCCGCCATCGCGGATGCGCTGGTGATTCTGATTGTTTTCTTCATAGGCGCACGCCTACATGGGCGTTGGGTTGGCCTTACCGCCGCGACGCTCTACGCTTTTTGTGTGTTCCCCATCCAGCAGGCGCACTTCGGCACAGCCGATGCCATGACGAATCTGTTTGTCACACTCGGCATCTACTTCATGGTGCGCTTGCAGGATACAGATAGTCTATGGGATTACGCCCTGTTTGGTGTAGCGTTGGGGGCGGCGGTTGCTAGTCGCATTAATGTTGCGCCATTGGCGTTTGTTCTGGCCGTGCCCATTCTCGTGCGGATGCTCCCCGCGCTTGACCAGCGCCTCACATGGAGCGAGCGTAGCCGCCATCTCTATAATCCTTTGGCGGGGGGTGTTTTAGCCGCGCTGGTGTCGATGGTTGTCTTCCGCATCGGCAACCCTTACGCTTTCACTGGGCCGGGCTTTTTTGGATTAGGCATCAACGAGCGTTTTATGCTGGCGCTCGACCAGGCACAGTTTAGCGTCAGTGGCGCGATGGATTGGGCACCTAACTGGCAATGGATTAACCGGACGCCGTATTTATTCCCATTTCAAAACATGGTGATATGGGGTATGGGCATTCCGCTTGGCTTGGCAGGGTGGTTCGCCTGTGTACTAGCGGTTTGGCGTATTCTACGCGGCAAGCCCGATGCTCTGCGGAACATCACGCTTGTAACGTGGATTTTAGG
>DAIMZF010000155.1:0-7346 GCA_036734085.1 Aggregatilineales bacterium | reverse complement strand
ATTATGTCGCATCGTGTTATTGGTGGCACGGCCAAAGGCCGCAAGCTCCAGCTTGTGCCCGGTCAATCCACCCGACCTATTAAAGACCTTGTTAAAGAGTCGTTGTTCAATATCATCGGCAATGACATTATAGACGCCCGCGTGCTGGATTTATTCGGTGGGACGGGCGCAGTAGGCATCGAGGCACTCAGCAGAGGGGCTAAACAGGCGGTTTTCTGTGACCTTGACCGCCTCGCAGTGAAGACCATTACCGAAAATCTGGAGCATACCAAGCTCAAAGTGCGTGCTGTTGTGCGCCGTGTGGACTCGCTGGAAGTCATCCGCGCACAACCACCGCAAGACCCCTATCACTACATCTATGTTGCGCCGCCACAGTACAAAGGAATTTGGCTGGATGTATTGAAAATTCTTGACCAGAACGCTGGTTGGCTAACAGATGAGACCACGATCATCGTGCAGATTGACCCGGATGAATATACTGAGATGCTTTTTGACCATATACAACTGGACGATCAGCGTAAATATGGCAATACGCTCTTGTTGTTTTATGGGCGTAACGATACAGAATAAAAACAGGGGTGGGGGGGATAATGAACCAGCAACAAACAGAACAGTTAGAGTCAGTCGCGGCAGAGCTTATCGAGGTGTTTGGTGTGCTTGCGCCACCCGTCCCGATTGAGTCCATGCTTCAAAACCCGGTAGATGGGCTGTGGAATAAGATGGACTTAAACCAGCTTTCCGGCTCATTTTTGGTGATTAAAGACCAATATTCCCCGCGCATGTCGCTGGCACGTCTGCTGGCGCGGCATGTGGTCAATAGCACATGGGGGCAAAGTCGCCAATTACCGGATTTGATCGAAAGTGACGAGAATCGCCTGCGTACATTTGCCCGGATGCTTATTATGCCCCGTGCGATGATTAATAGCCTGACGGCCAGTGCCCGCACTGCCGCCGCAGTCTCCCAAGAGTTTGAAGTGCCAGAAGAAGACGCCCACACACGTTTAACGGATTTGATGGGTGGATAGTGCAGGGGGCATATAACCCATGCCATGTGAACTAAAATGGTACATACCAGACCGCATTATCTACATCCGCTATTGGGGGGATGTAACATCCGATGAGATGATGCAAATGGAAGAAACAATGGTCAGTGCGGCGGATAATGCGCCGGGACAGGTGCATTGCATCGCGGATTTACGTCACATGGAAAAATTCCCGATTGATATTAAGCTCATCAGCCGGGTGTTTAACCGCACATTCCGTCATCCTAAGCTGTTGTGGATGGTGATGCTAAGTAACAATACCCGCTTGGGGGATTTTCTTGGCTCGATGGTGATGCAAATGAGCGGTGTTCGGCATCGTATTCTGCATGAACCCGCAGAAGTCGTCGAATTCTTCCATAGCGTGGATGCTGACTTACCAGAACTACCGTCCTTCGACTAATAACTGGTTAATCTGGCTCCCCAGTGTATCCGCCTGGATGGGGCCGTAATCGATGCGGATGATGACTCCATCTGGCGCGATGAGATAGGTGGCGGGTGGCCCGTGACGTGGATAATCCCGCAAAATACCCCCTGTTAAATCTGGCAGAATATCAAATGTCAGGCCGAGTTGTTCCACCCATGTGCGGATTTCCGCGTGTGATTCATTTAGATTGACCGCTAAAATCCGCAACCCGGAATCCGCGTATTCTTCGTAGATGGCCTGTAAATCCGGCATTTCCGCGATGCAGGGCGCACACCACGTCGCCCAAAAGTTAATCAGGATGGGTGCGCCGCGTAAATCCCACAGGCTAACAGATTCGCCCGACAAATTAACATGCTGGATGGGCGGGGCGAGTGCGCCTACCTCCGGCGCGATAGGCAAGGCAACACCGGGAATAAAATACCCTGTGTATGCCGCACGCTGGGGTAATCCTGCCGCTACCAAAATCCCTATGCCCATCAAGACCGCACCCACACCCCCTGCCAGTAATATCAGCCGCCGCATTACGGCATTTCTTCGCTGGCATCGGCTACAGGCGGGATATTCTGTGTGGCAGGGTTCGCAAATGTTGGCACATCGGCAATCGCGGTGTTGATGCGTTCGGTGGTCAACACCTGACCTAAGTCGTAATCCGGATAATTGCGGAGGATACTCCGTATTTCACCGGATGTTATCTCTCGCCCGGTGTGTTGATACTCTAAAACCGCGAGCGGCACGTCATCGCCCGTACAAGTGAGGAAATCTCCCCAACCGATACGCCCTCGAAAACCACGCTCAAAACATTCTTCAATGCGGATGGTGACAGCACCGAAGGTATTATTCATCTGCACGCTGAAGGACTTCATCTGACCGGAAATCATCATCGTGCCGATAAAGATAAGTAATGCTCCTGTGACGAGCTTTACCTTACCCAGATGTTTATTCAGCTTGCGGATTTGCCCCTGGGCGCTATCGAACATCAGCGCGGTGATGATAAACGGGATGCCCAACCCAAACGAGAACGCTGTAACACGCAAGGTAGCATCCAGCAATGCGCCATCGTTGACAGCCAGGCCGAGTGCCGCGCCCAGCACCGGCCCGATGCAGGGCGTCCAACCTGCGGCAAACACCAACCCCATCATGAATGACCCCCACAAGCCTTTATCGCCGCGTGCGGCCATCTGCTGACGGGTGTCTGCGTAAAATAGCGCGTCAAAGGTATTCAGAGCTTTATTCCAAAAAAGGGCAGGCTTTATGAAGGCATCGCCTAAAAATAAAGTCAGCCACACCAGCGCGCTCAGCAAACCCGCCGCGATGAGCGCCCATGTATAATCCGCATCCAGTGCGGTAACATTGAGCGTGCCAGCGAACCCCCACACCAGAATAGCCGTGAGCGCCACGCCGAAACCTAAAGTCAACAACGGGCTACCGATTAATCCCGGTTTGCCACGCAACCAGCTAAAAAACATGGGAATGACGCCCATAAAATGCAGGCCAAACGTCACAATTAATATGCCACCTAGCCGCATCAGTGCGCCTTCAAACACATAACTCAAGAGGGAGAAAGGCAACATCAACAGCACAAAAATTGTGGTGAAGCCCAATACAAACGCTACGCTGTGGATGCCCATAGCAAACCGTGTGCCGATGCTTCCGGTTAGGGTAGCGGTCGCGCCTGTGCCCCCTGTCGCGGAAACCTGCGCGGCGACAGTATTTGTCATGCGTCCGGCCATATAGCTGATGTAGGCCGGAACCAGTGGCAACACGCACGGGGATAAAAATGCTAAAATCCCGGCGAATAATGCTAGAATAATCTCGAACAAGGCCAATTCACTCCGTACTGCGTGCGAACTTCTTATTTATCTTACACCCATCAGACGCCCCAATTAAGCCTCATCTGAGTGTATCAGGGTGGTCAATTTGCAAAAATTCCGCAACTTAGATGTAAAAAATGTGTTAAATTAGCTAGGGGTGCAAACCGGAACTATACATCCATACATGGGGAAGCAAAAGCCGGGAAGCCCCGGCTGATGAAAACATATGAGATGAGAAGTTCGTTTGCGATTATTTTGTTGCGCGGGATGGGCGCAGAGCGGCCTCTAGGCACTTTGCCCCACTTGCGCCAACAATACAACCGTAATAAGTCCCTTGTGGGATTTCCACACGGTCACCAGCACGCAGGCTAAAACCGATGTTGCTATCCGGCAGGGTAATTTCCATCGTGCCTTCTACCAGGTAGAAGACCTTTTTAAAGCCATGAGAATGGGCTGGTTGGCGACTGTTGGGGGTATAAATCGCGTGGTAGGGGGTTAATGTCTCTTTGTTCATCAAACGACTGATGTTAGAGAGCGTTGGGTGTTGCGCGCCATGCCAACGAGTGACACGGACGTTATCGCTGTGACGAACAGCCATATAAACCTCACAAAAACTGATTAACACATCCGCGCAATCATATCAAAACATTGGGGATTGTGCAAATTATAATTTACGCTCCATAACCCAGCTTGGTTCATGCACATGATGGGTTAAACCGCGATGGTCGACATAATGCCAATGGCCGCTATCCTCCGCCATGATGTGATACCCCAACCGCTTATATAACCGGAAGGCGCCTTCGTTGGCTTTGGCGACAGCGATTGTCGCGTGGGTATATCCTCTCTGCTGGATGTTCTGCTCCGCACTTTGCATCAAATGGGTTCCCACGCCTTGTCCTCTAAATAGCTCGAACACACGAAAAGCATAAAAATAAGCGCGTGTCTTGCCATCCGCGATGCGTGGATTGTGCGCGGCGTATTGGATGAAGACCTGCCCGACAGGAAAACCATTTAAATCTGCCACAAGAATCAGCCGCCGCCCATATTTTTGTTCCTGATACGCCCGACGGATTAGGTTACGGTAGTGGGCGTATTGCCCGAACCATTCCAGTTTGGTAACGTCTTCACGGGTGGCGGCACGGGTACTGATGGCAAGTGTAAGATTTAACGTCGCTGGGTCTTCGGATGCGGTCATGGTTTAGTTTCCTCAATCAAGCGGTTTAACATAGCCGCTTCCTCCGTCATATCAGCGATTTCACCATCAAGCCAGGCGGAACGTAAGCGGCTTAAGATGAGGCCAAAGCGCGGGCCGGGTGTTAGCCCCATCGCCTTTAACCCGTTGCCGTCTATTGTAGGGCGGATGTGCGCCCACTCTGCAATATAGCGTGATAACCGGGTTTGGCGCAACTTATCCCCTGTAATCCATGCCGCAAGCAAAGCTAAATCGCGCACGCCATCCAGCCGCGCCACAATCGCGCTCACAGGCGCGGATTTTTCTGCCAGTGCACCTGGCTGTAACCGCAGATGCGCCGCATCCACAAAGCTCTTGATGAATGTCTGGCTAAAACGCAGGCGCTCCGCGATGGCTGGCAATTCATCCGGGTGGAGCGCGGCCATCATCAGCACCCAGTAGATGTGACGTGTCTTTTCCGGCTGAATCGGCCATGTGTTGCGCGTGGTACGGGCATCAATAAAGGCTTGCCCGACTTCCGGCGGGAAGCGTAACGCGGGATGAATTCCGTTAAGGATGCCGCGTTCTTCCAGCAGATGCAGGGCGCGTTCTGGTTCAGCCTCGTTGAGTAATAATTTTAGCTCGTTACGCAGGCGTTCCCCCGTGATGCGCCGAAGCATAGGATGGGCGCGTTCGATGAGTTGTGCGGTGCGTGGCTCAATCTCAAACTGGAGGCGATGTTCAAAACGAGCGGCACGAAGCACCCGCGTCGGGTCATCAACAAAGCTCAGGCTGTGTAAAGCGCGGATTTTACGCTCGTTCAAATCGCGCAGGCCGCCATAAAAATCAAGCAGGCGATAGTCACTTGTGGGGCTTAATTGCACGGCCAGCGTGTTAATCGTAAAATCGCGGCGGTGTAAATCCAGCTTGATTGAGCCACCATACACGGAGGGGAGCGCAGTAGGGCGCACATAAAACTCATTACGTGCTGTCGCAAAATCCACATAAGGCGGTAATTGGCTTAAATCCGCGCCAATTTTCTCTGCGACGACCTCATCAAGCAACCAGGTCGCCGTACCGAAGGGGCGGTAACTGCTGACTTTGCCGCCAAGTGCCGCGCAGAGGGCTTGTGCGAATTGTATCGCGCCGTTTTCCAGAATGTTATCTGTGCGTGCGTCGCCTTCCAGCACAAAGTCGATGTCATCATTGTGCCGCCGGAGTAGCACGTCACGCACGATGCCACCCACCATATATAAATTCAGGCCACGCTCACGGGCGAAGGCGGCCACTGTCTCGATTAATGTGCTGGAATCCGTACCGAGTACCGCGCTAATTTCTGTCAGTGGTAGGCGTTGGCTGGGCGCTTGTGTTGGCGGATGCACCGTCGCCCAATGCTTGATGAGGTCTGTACGGGTGACAATGCCGACCAACCGCCCGGCATCCATAACCGGGATTTGCCCCCAGCCACTATCGACTATCAAGCGTTCTAACGTGGCGACGCTATCCGACGGACTAAGGACAATTTCACCATCGGTCATTACGTCGCGCACGGTAGCGTCTTTGAGGCCGTGTTCTAACGCACGGTCAGCATCGCGCCGGGTGAGCAAACCCACCACAGCATGACCGTCTAACACCGGGTAGCCTTCGTGACCGATTTTGCGTAATTGAGTGATGATCTCGCCCAGTTTGGCCTCTGCCCGGACGGTCTGCGCTCCGTGTGACATTAAATCCGCGACACACACGGCGGGCTGAACGTTAGCGACAAGGAAATCCCACAAGGAAAATTTAACATCATCTAAGGCTGAATCTATGTTGGCCGCCGCCGCCCGGCTGTGCCCACCGCCGCCGAAGTGACGGGCGACCGCGCCGCAATCAATTGAATCCGTGCGGGAACGGCACACCATTTGCACGTTAGCACGTTTATTATGATCTGGCATCTGCACGAGGATGAACAGCGCGTCGGGGTCGAGTAAATCCCGTAGGCGATGGGCAACGCTGTTGATATTTTCCACATAATGCTTTAGCGTCACCGCGCCGACTGTAACCGCATAACCCTGTACGGTGCGCGTTTCTTCCACGTTGATGAGCATATCCAGCAAATCACGCTGAACATCATTGAGGGACGGCGCGAGAAATCCGCGCACAGTATCCACCGCCGCGCCTTGTGATAGTAGCCAGCCTGCGGCATAGGCATCACGAGCAGTAGTTGTGCCGTAGGTCAATGCGCCCGTATCACTGTAAATGCCGAGCAACAACAGAGTTGCCTCTAGCCCGTTGAGGGTAATATCGCCCTGTGTGCGGATTTGCTCTACTAACAGCGTGGTTGCCGCGCCGACAATATCGCCTGTGAATGTGGTATCCGTGCGCTCGTTGGGGTGTTGCGGGTGATGGTCGATAATCAACACAGGGGCGTCACGGCGCACACGCTTTATGTCCGGCACTTTTTGCGTATCTACCAGAATAATACGCTCCATCCGTTGCGGGCGAAAATCCCGCCATGCGACGAAAGGCAGGCCATTTTGATATAGCGTGATGAATTCCCGCACACCGCGCCCTAGACGGGGTGGTAACACAGGCACGGCGTCCGGGTAGAGCTTATGCGCGGCCAACATCGCGGCTACACCGTCAAAATCCGCGATGTCGTGCGTTGTAATCAGTTGCACGGCTCAACCTCCCGGTGCTGGAATCGGCCAACCGCCCGCCGTAAACGTAATGTTTAAATCCGGCATGGCAAGGTAACGGATGGGCAAAGCGTACAGTTCGCGCACATATTCCCCGCCGAATAAATCACGCCATGCTGTTGCTTCATCTTCATTCGTCCATGTGATGATTGCCATGCTGATGCGACCTTCCGCAAAGGCTTGGCGGATGCCATCGTTGCTTAATGTGATAGCGCG
>DAIMZF010000154.1:0-7552 GCA_036734085.1 Aggregatilineales bacterium | reverse complement strand
CTACCTGCCAGCCATCACGCAAGCGGCGCAAGCCTGCCGCCCGCCCTTGCAGGCGCAATTCCGCCAGGCCATAGCGCGCAAACAGATAATCCGTATAAGCACTAAAAAAGGCCAATGATGGCCGCTCATAACGGGGGATTGCCTGCATAAGCGGCTTTCCCTGCGGCGTTTGGGCGAAGGTGCGATGCGAAAACGGGTCAAAGTGTAAGTGATGCACACCGGGAGAACGCAAGAAGCGCATCCCGACATTGTGTGTGTTGTGCTTCCATGCGGCAAGCGGGATGGTATGTGCATCCAGCACACGCACGTGGTCACGGGGGATACCGAGTCGCTTGGTGAGGGCGAGCGAGTGCGCCGTGCCGTGCATCCCGCCGCCAATGATGAGCCAGTCCAACATCAGGCCACTACTTCCCCACGATGATGAAGTCTGCACCGTGTAACAACGTTGCATCCAGTCGCTTGTACATCTCCCCCAGCCCGGAAAGCACCACGCGCCATAACGAGTCGCCGTGTTTGGTATGATATTCCGCCAGCAGGTCTGTATCCGGCGGGCGCAGGATGATGCGAGTTTCGTCGTTTAGCAGGTAGCTGTCCTCATCTAATTGGCCGAATACCGCCAAAATTTGCTGGAGCGGCTCCGCATTTTTGGTGACATGCAACAGGGATTTTAAGCCGTTCGCGCCGTTAGGGTGCGTGATATTGCGCGTCGTGGTGGGGATGCGTTGTGCGCGTTCTGTATCATCACAGATGAGGATGAGTGTGACGCCGCCTATACGCGCATAGCTCATCTGCCAGCGTATGGTCATGCCCTCTTTGGTGATGCGCTGGCCGGGTTGCGGGTCGCTCATGGTAGTGATGCCGGCTTCTTTAAGTTTAGCCAGGCTAGCGGCTAAATCATCTGTGTAAAGCGCGTACCCGGCGAACCCCTCTTCTTCGTGCAAAAATGGCGCAAAATCCTGGTTGATTAAATCCTGCTTAGGTGGCTTGCCTGTACGTGCCATCAATTCCACATAAGTGCCATCACGGAAGACAATCAGCGCATTGTGAGTTGTGCCGCTAGCATGTTCGCCACCGGGAACAACGTTAAATCCAAGTTCTGTATAATCTTTAATCGCCTGGTTTAAATCCTGTACGCCGATAATGATATGGTCAAACCGGAGCATAGCCCCTCCCATAGAAATTATGAATATCGTGCATTATAACAACATATAACATAAAAAGGGCATCGTAACGGCGTGCGAAGGCCGTGTACTCTACCCTTTTAATTTACCCCTTATAAAATTGTTGCGCCTGCTGGTTAGACGCTACTGTGTGGCCGTTATTTTGGCTAGGAACGGTTTACACAGTGATTTAAACTCGTGTTTGGTAGCTTCCGTCTTCGGTCTTCACGCGGATGACATCGCCTTCGTTGACGAACATCGGCGCGGTGACGACCAAGCCGGTTTCGGTGGTCACTTTTTTCGTCGGGTTGTTGGCGCGGTCACCCGTGACAGCATTTTCCGCTTCGACAACTTTAAAATCCATCGTGGACGGCAGTTCATAGTCGATGAGTTCGCCCTCATAGCGGAGCAACTTCACCAACGACCCTTCTTTAAGATAGTATACATCATCCCCGAAGACTTCGCGCGAAAGTTGCGGTTGGTCGAAGGTTTCGTTATCCATGAAGGTTAAAAATTCGCCGTCATCATACAGGTATTCTACTTCGACGGCATCCAGTTTGACATCCTGCACGCGGCTACCCGTATTATAGGTCTTTTCAATAGTAGAGCCGGAGCGCAGGTTACGGATGCTCACGCGCACATTACCACTACCGCGCGCGGTCTTGTTGTGGGCGTAGGTTAATACTTTGTACAGTTCCCCATCGTCGATGTAGGTCGTGCCCTTGCGGAGTTGATTCACGTCAATCATGAGATTTTTTCAGCCTTAAGTCTGTGTCTTTGCGAACGGGGGCATTTTATCAAACGGGATGCCGCTTGACTAGCTTAATAAAATGCACCTAGAATCTGCCATTACCCCCGCCGCCCATCGGCAACGAGTTCAGGAAGTCTTCGTTAGTCTCGTATTGGCGGAAGTTATTCAGCAGTTGCTCCGTCGCGCCAATCGGCCCGGTGGGGTCAGTCTCTGCCAGATGCGCCCACATACGGCGCAAGGTGTATACACGCTGTAGCACGTCCGGCCCTAACAGCAGGTCTTCGCGGCGGGTGGAGGATTGTTCCACATCAAACGCCGGGAAGATGCGGCGCTCCTGGAGCTTGCGGTTCAGGTGTAGCTCCATGTTACCCGTACCCTTAAATTCTTCGTAGATAACGTCGTCCATCTTGCTACCGGTATTCACCAGGCAGGTTGCGATGATGGTCAGGCTACCGCCTTCTTCCACGTTACGCGCCGCGCCGAAGATGCGCTTAGGCGGTTGCACGGCGGATGGGTCGATACCGCCTGTCAGCGTGCGGCCACTGGGCGGGACAACAAGGTTGTACGCACGCGCTAACCGCGTGATGCTATCCAGCAGGATGACGACATGCCGCCCGATTTCTACCAGACGTTTCGCACGTTCCAGCGCCATTTCCGCGACTTTAACGTGTTGTTGTACCGGGTCGTCAAATGTGGAGGCAATCACTTCCGCATCAACGGAGCGATCCATATCGGTGACTTCTTCCGGGCGCTCACCGATGAGCGCAATCATCAGGTGGATGTCCGGGTAATTGTGACTGATGGCGTTGGCAACATCTTTTAAGACGGTGGTCTTACCGGATTTTGGCGGTGACACGATAAGGCCACGTTGTCCGCGTCCAATCGGTGCAATCAGGTTGAGGATGCGTGTAGAAAGCACACGGGGGCTGGTTTCTAAGTCAAAGCGTTCTAATGGAAAGATGGGGGTCAGGTCTTCAAAGTTAGCGCGGTTACGCGCTTCTTCCGGGTTTTGGCCGTTGACAGCATCCACACGGAGCAGGCCGAAGTATTTTTCGTTATCCTTCGGCGGGCGCACCTGGCCGATGACCATATCGCCTGTCCGCAAGCTAAAGCGCTTCACCTGCGATTCGCTGACGTAGACATCATTAGGGCCGGGCATGTATTTTTCCGCCCGTAAAAAGCCCTTGCCGTCGTCCATGACTTCCAACACACCACCGCGTAACTTGTGGCCTCTGTTTTCAGCTTCTGTCCGCAATAAGCCGAGTATAAGCTCCTGCTTCTTCATGCGGCTAAAACGCGCCACGCCGGTTTCACGGGCTAAAACGCGCAATTCTTCCAGATTTTTTTCTTCTAATTGGGCAATGTCCATAATATGCAACGAAGCGGGGTATGAAGTTCGCTCCGTCTCCTTTCCATGTAAACTTGAGAGTTTGTTATCTACAGGCCGCTATAACCTGATACTATTCGCACCATCTCCACCCAAAAAGCGGAGTCTATCAGCCATACACGAACACATTCAGGGGTTTTTTATGTTATGCGTTGGTTTTTTTTGAAGGTGTTGGATTTCATAGGAAATATAGCATAATTTAACGCATTGGTCAAATACCCACAATCGACGGGACTTTCGCTACGTGCAAGCACATATTATCCAGCGTTTAAACGACATCAACCGACAATTTTACGCCACCACCGCCGCCGACTTCGACGCGACACGCGGCCAGGCCTGGCCGGGATGGGAAGGCGTAACGCAGGCCGTCCCCACGCCCCCGCGCCGTGTGTTGGATGTCGGCTGTGGCAACGGGCGCTTTGGCGTCTTTTTGTCGGAAAAGTTCACGCCGCCGCCGCATCTGCACGGCATGGACAACAACACGGATTTACTGCGTTACGCCGCTACTGCGCTGGAATCTGCGGGCATCCTGGCGACACTGGAACAGCGCGATGTGGTACAACATCCGCCGGATGACGGCCTGTATGATTGGGTCGTGGCCTTTGGGCTGTTGCATCATATTCCCGGCGCGGCTAACCGCCGGGCTTTTGTAAAAACCTTAGCGGAACGTGTCGCGCCGGGTGGGGTGTTGGCCTTTGCATGTTGGCGCTTTTATGAGTTTGAGCGCTTCCAGAAGCGCATCGTGGCATGGCCGCCAGACCTTGCCCCGCATGTTGAGCAGAATGATTATCTGCTGGATTGGCGACGGGGTGAGACAGCCATCCGTTATTGTCATCATGTAGACGACGCGGAGCAATCCGCATTGGAGGCGGCAACAGGCTTCACCCTGCTTACGCGCTTCCGTGCGGATGGCTTCACCGCGACGGTCAACGCTTATAGCGTGCTACGCCGCCCCTAGTTGCCCAACGGCGCGAAGGCGTAAATCATGCTGTAGCGCCTGTCGTAGACGACGACTGACCCATAATTATTGATGTTGATGTCGCGTAATTCGTAGTTCATATTACCGGAATTAGAGCGCAACGGCCCCATCTCGATATAATCCCGCCCAAAATCCGCCGCCGTGAAGGGCTTGGGCGATACAGACAGCACCAGAATTAAATCTGGCCCGTTGAGGATGGTAAAGTCCTCCAACCGGAAGACATAACGGCTGTCCGGGTAAGCGTAGACGGCTAAATCGCCTGTGGCGGCAAACAGGCCGTTGTAGGGTGGCAGTTCTAAATCCGGGTCAAGCAGGCGTTCATTCTCAGTCAGGGTGAGGGGTTGGAAGCGCCCATTGCGGACGTTCTGCGCGTTGCTGACATCCGGCAAGGCTTCGATGATGACTTCCGGCGGATTAAGCCGATCTTCCACCAGGCGTAACGCCATGGAGGGGTTTTCGCGGCTCATCAGGCGGTAGAGCGTCTGCACGGAGCGCGGCAAATCGTCAAATGCAGATTGCAACGCCGCGCTCAGGCCGGGTAGCTCATCGCTGGCGGTCTCCGCTTCCGGCGGCACACGCCACAACGGGAAGGTAAACGTCGCGCTGACGATAAACGCCCCGATTAAAATAATGAAAAAGCGTAGCTGGTTAGGCATAGGATAAGCACATCCAATTTTACGGCCTTAAAAACATCTGATGGCTATTGTAACAAACAAATAAACGCGCCTGAAGATGTCCCTTCACAGCAGTTCGACATCAAACCGTGTTTCAGAATTTTCTTTTAGCCAATTCCTGATGCGTGCCAGCGCGATGTCCATGTTGGTTTCCAGTAGATACTGCGCGCTAATATCTGGATACAGACGAGTGAGAACATCAAACAACGATGAGAAAAACAGTGAACTCGTCACGAAGATGACCATGCCCGTATTGGGGGGGCGGCTGTCGATAGTCTGCTTTGCTTTGGGGATGAGCATATTAGGCGTGTTTATCGTTTCGCGCATATCATTCAGCACAGCGACATAATGCGGCTTGCGACGCATCATACAACGTCCGGTTTTCAGGATTGGCTCGTATTCTTCCCATGTCCAGGTTTCGCCAAAGCGATAGTGAAGGATGTCTTCATCTTCATCGTACCAACTGATGTTGACTGTCACCTTACACCTCCTACATAACACATAAAATTTTATAATCACAAATTTGATTTATTTAAATTCCATAATAAGTCGTTTGACCCATCATATCCTAACTTACAGGGTGATGCAATCAACCCTAATCGCGTGTAAACTGGGGCACATGAGTAATAATCAGGAAAAAGCATTTTATGACGCTAGAGCGTAACACAATAACCCATACCGAAGCAGACATCGTCGGCCTGACAAGTGCAGAAGCCCGGGCGCGGGTTGCACGCGGCGATGTGAATAACTTTACCGCCCGCAGTGGACGCACCTATTTTACGATTCTTCAGCAGAATATCTTCAGCGTGTTTAACCTGATGCTGTTCGCGATGTTGATGATTGTGTTGTTTTCCGGTGATTTCTTTACGGTGTTATTTGCTGGCTTCAGCGTCGTGACCAATTCGCTGATTGGAAGCATCCAGGAGATACAGGCCAAGCGCAAACTGGATGAACTGGCGAACCTCGCCCCCAAAGAAGTGCAGGCTTTACGGGATGGTCAATTGGTGACGATTGACTTCCGCGAAGTAGTGCTGGATGACGTGCTTCATATCCAACCGGGCGATAAGCTGGTGGTGGATGGTCACATCATCTATAGTGACAGCCTGGAAATTGACGAGAGCCACCTCACCGGAGAATCCGAGCCAGCCCATAAAAACGTCGATGATGCGGTATCGTCGGGGTCTTTCTGTGTGGCGGGGCGGGGCTACATGGTCGCCACCCGCATCGGCGCGGAAAGTACGGTCAACCGATTGACGAGCATCGCCAAAGTGTATAAAAACACGCTGACGCCCACACAGAATAAAATCGCCGCCATTGTCAAAATTGCGTTGGTGGTTCTGGTGGTCTTCGGGCCAATGTCGGTTGTATCCGGCTTTTTAAGCGACATCGGCTTTATTGAAGTCGTCAAGAATACGGTGGTCTTCACCACCAGCTTAGTCCCGCAAGGTCTCATCCTGACGAGTATTTTAGCGTTGAGCATCGGCGCGATTAAGATTAGCCGCCATCAGACGTTGATCCAACGTATCAATGCGGTTGAATCCATGGCGAATGTGAGCGTGCTGTGCTTTGATAAAACAGGCACGCTCACGCGCAATCATCTGGTAGTGCATGAAATAACCGCCCTCAACACACAATCCCTTGCGGAAATCCAGGCGGATTTACGGCTGTATGTGGCAAATCTGGCGCATCTGAACACCACCGCCGCCGCCATCGGGGAGCATATCCATTTTAAAAAGGGTGTGGATTACCCCATCAAGGAGCGTGAAGTGCCTTTCACCTCCGCGCGCAAGTGGGGGGCGCTGGTCTTCCGCGATGCCATTTTTGTACTCGGCGCACCGGAGCTACTACTCACGCCGGATAGCCCGACGCTGGAAGCCGTACACGCCCACACCCAACAAGGGCGGCGCGTGTTGGCGTTTGCGCGTGCCAGCCTGCCCCCCATCGCGGAGCAACCACTCGACCCAACCTTGCTGGAGCCAGCCGCGCTCATCGTCATTGAAGACCAGGTGCGGGATGATATTCAGGCGACGTTGCAGGCTTTCATCGCGCAGGAAGTACGCCCGAAGGTGATTAGCGGCGACAACTTAGAGACCGTCATCGCGGTGGCGCAACAGGCCGGTATGAATACCGAGATCGCGTATACGGGCGCTCAACTGGATGCGATGAGCGACGAGGAGTTATCCAGCGTGGTACACAAAGCGGATGTGTTCGCTCGCATCGCGCCGGATACCAAGCGCCGCATCATCAGCGCATTACGCGCACGCGGGGAATATGTGGCGATGGTGGGCGATGGCGTGAACGATGTGCCCGCACTCAAGGCGGCGGATTTAGCGGTCGTGATGAACGACGGGGCGCAAATCGCTAAAGATGTGGCCGATATTGTGTTGCTCAATAATGCGATGAGTACACTGCCGAAGGCGTTTGAAGAAGGCATGGAAATCACGCAGACGCTCTACGGAACCACAAAGATTTTTGTGACCAAGAACGTATACAACACCAGCTTGTTTATCTTCATCCTGTTTATGGGCTTGCCCTTCCCGGTCACACCACGTCAAATCAGTTGGGCGGCCTTCGGCACGGTGAACGTCCCAAGCGGCCTGA
>DAIMZF010000153.1:0-7565 GCA_036734085.1 Aggregatilineales bacterium | reverse complement strand
GAAAGCCAATCACGCGGCCTGGCTTTTTGGGCAAAAACAGCAGGCCAAAAGCCAAAACCGTAATGCCCAGTAAAATCCAGTTCACGGTGGCGTCTATCGGCGGGATGATGAACAGAAGTGAATCCAGGCCGAGCAATAACACCAGCAACGCCGCCAGATGCCAACGCGCCCGCGTCCATACACCGACCACGCCCACCGCGCCCACCGTCGCAATCAACAGGCAAAAGCCGACCAGACCGCGCCGCAACGCATCCAGCAGGATAGATGGCTCCAGGCTATCCGCGCCGATTTGGAGCGCCCAATCGCGGCTGTACTGCCCCAAAATAGAAACAGGGGCGGATAAGCTAGACTGGTCGGCCATCCACACCGCCAACTGCCCTAGCGTGGAATTGGCATACAGGAGGTTATCATTGCTGATGCCTTGATAGCGCCCGGCCACCCACAAGGCCACGCCAACCGCCAGCGCCGCCACCAGCATCAGCAACACGCGGCGCACATCCAGCCGAACCCATGCGCTGGAATCCGGTTGAATATGGGGTGTTGCTTGCTGAGGATAAGAGATTTCCGTCATAAGTATCAATTCAGCCGATGGCGGCCAATGCTCGCCCGATGGCTTCACAGCCTGTCATCAAATCATCTTCGCTGACGTTCAAATGCGGGGACATGCGTATCACGTTCCCGTATAGCCCGCCCTTGCCGATGAGCAAGCCGTTATCGCGGGCGGTAGACATCAGCGCGTTGGTACGGGCGGGGTCTGGGGTCTTTGTGCCGGGCACGACAATCTCTAACGCCTGCATTAAGCCCATACCGCGCACATCGCCGATGAAAGGAAATTCCGCCTGGAATTCTTCCAGCTTTTGGCGCAATTTACTGCCCTGTTGGGTGGCGTTGGTCAGCAGGTCGTTGTTCTCAATATATTCAATCGTGGCGAGTACGGTTGCCATCGTCACGGGGTTGCCGCCGAAGGTGGAGAACGTCACCCCTTGAAAAGCGTCCGCGATTTCCGGCGTCGCAATCGTAATGCCGATGGGCGTACCGTTGCCCACGCCCTTCGCAAAGACCATAATATCGGGGTCAACCCCCCACTGCTCAATGCCGAACCATTTACCGCCGGTGCGTCCCCATCCGGTCTGCACTTCATCCGCGATGAACACACCGCCCGCCGCCTTGATGATGGGATGCACCCGCTTGAAGTAATCCGCAGGCGGGACGATAAAGCCGCCCACACCTTGAATCGGCTCCGCGATGAACGCGGCGATTTTGCCATTGGTCACGGTCGCCAGCGTTTCTTCCAGGTCTTGGATGCACAAATCAACCAGTTGCTCCGGCGTGATGTCTAGCGGTGCGCGGTAGGCGTAGGGGTTACGCACATGGCGGATGTACGGGTCTACCACATTACCCAGTCGCCATGTGCCGTGCGCGGTAATGCTCATCGCCATCATCGTGCGCCCGGAATACGCATGACGGAGCGCGATAACATCGTTATTGCCCGTGTACATGCGTGCCGCCAGGATCGCGGTTTCGTTGGCTTCGCTCCCGCTATTGGTGAAGTAACATTTTTGCAGGCGTCCGGGCGTCAACGCCGCGATTTTTTCCGCCACGCGCACCATGACATCGTTGATATACAGCGTGGACGTGTGCTGGGCGGTCTTTAATTGTTCAATTGTGCGCTCGGTCACGTAGTCGTTGCAGTGCCCGACGGAAACAGTCAGCACGCCGCCGAAGAAATCCAGATAGCGCGTGCCGTCTACATCCCAGATGTATTGGTCTTTGGCACGGTCAACCACAATGGGGTGGTCGCCGTAGTAAGGTGTTACCGCCGGGAACATGACATCTTTATAGCGGTCAATGACTGACGTTTTTTCAATAAATTCGGATTGCGTCATGACGAGAATCCTTTTGGGATACTATTTAAACAAACTTTACCTATGCGAATATTACTCTATCATGGCAAATTTTCACAATCTTACGGTCATAATGTCGGATGGTTTGACTATCAAAACACGGAAATGACGTGTTTTATAGTTATAGAGCCAGTGTGGGTGTGCAGTTTCATCAAACGCTGTAGGCACAAATTTCGCTTTACAACGCACACTTGATATACTTGTCAAGAGTCAGTATTAGACAATTTTTAGGGAACCACCATGACAAGAAAATTAAAGAACTATATCAACGGCGGCTGGGCAGATGCGACAGTCTCGGATTACATCCCGGTACATAACCCAGCGACGTGCGCTGTTCTGGCCGATTGCCCGGACTCATCGGCGGCGGATGTGGACGCGGCGGTTCAGGCCGCGCAGGAAGGCTATGCCGAGTGGCGGCGCACTCCCCTGCTCGTCCGCGCCCAGTATATGCACCACTACAAACAATTGCTGGAAGAACGCTTTGAAGACCTGGCGCGGATTGTGGTGGAGGAAAACGGCAAGACGATTGACGAAGCACGCGGCGAAGTGCGGCGCGGCATAGAAAGTGTGGACTTTGCCACAGGCATCCCGTTTTTAATGCGTAACGACGGCGTAGAGGATATTAGCTCCGGCATTGACGAGACCACCATCCGGCAACCGGTGGGCGTGTTTGCCGCTATCACGCCGTTTAACTTCCCGATGATGGTGCCGTTGTGGTTTTTGCCAACCGCGATAACGTGCGGCAACACATTCATCCTCAAGCCATCCCCACAAACCCCACTAGCGGCGGAATTGTTGTATGAATTGCTGGACGAACTGGATTTACCAGAAGGCGTGGTGAATCTTGTCCAGGGTGGCGTGCCGTCCTCTATGGCGCTGATGCAACATCCCGGTGTAGCGGGTGTGTCGTTTGTGGGGTCTAGCCCGGTGGCAAAAATTGTATACGAGACATCCACCCGGCACGGCAAGCGTGTACAAGCGCAGGGCGGCGCGAAGAACTATATCGCGGTCATGCCGGATGCCAATATGGAAGCCAGCGTGCGTAACATCCTGGGCGCGGCGTATGGGTGCGCGGGTCAGCGTTGCCTGGCGGCGGCGGTGGTGGTCGGCGTGGGGGATGCTTACGAACCCGTCCGCGATGAACTGGTCGCGCAGGTGAGCAGGCTTAAGGTCGGCTACGGGCTGGATGAGACAACCCAGATGGGCACGGTAGTCAGTGCGACAGCCAAAGAGCGCATCGAAGCGATGATTAACGAAGCGGAAGCACAAGGCGCTAAAATCACGCTGGATGGGCGTAATCAGGTCGTGGCTGGCTACGAAGACGGCAGTTTTGTCGGGCCGACGATTGTCGAGAACGTCACGCCGGATATGACCATCGCCCAGCAGGAGGTCTTCGGGCCGGTATTGGTGCTGATGCGTGCTGGCGACTTCGACGAAGCGGTGAAGCTCATCAACACCAGTCATTACGGCAACGCCGCCAGCATCTTTACATCCAACGGCAAATACGCCCGCGAATTTAAATACAATGTGGAAGCAGGCAACATCGGCGTGAATATCGGCGTGGCCGCGCCGTCTGCATCCTTCCCGTTTGGTGGGCAGAAGGACTCGTTCTACGGCGATTTGCACGGGCAAGGGCCAGACGCCATCGAGTTCTACACAGAGCGCAAAATCATCATCGAGCGTTGGATATAACATGGCCTCATTAAACACATTCGGGGCGATTTGCACACACGCCATCGCGCTAGAGGCCGACCTGCGCGACTATTACCGCGCCATTGGCGATGAAGACCGCGCCCAGGCATCCGACACACGCCGCGCCAAGCTGGAAAAAGTGCGGCGGGAGCATGTGCTGGAAATCACCCTGGAGGCGATAGACGGCCTGGACGCAGAAGATTATGTCCTGGATTTAACCGACACATCCGCAGACGGCCAACGCCACGCGGCACAAACCGCCGTGCGTTTTTATACGGATGTTGCGCCAAAAATCAACGTGCGGCAGGCGCAACGTGCCTTAGAACGTTGTGCGAACCAACATGCGGAATACCTGAATAACTGAAGCGACTATTTAATCACACAGGAGAGTACAGCTAATGTCAAACATAGTACGCGGCGCACTACTGCAAGCATCGTGGACGGGCGATAAAGACACCATGATTGAGAAGCATGTGCAGTATGCCAGAGAAGCCGCCAAACAAGGCGCTCAGGTGATGTGCTTTCAGGAATTGTTCTACGGGCCTTACTTCTGTCAGGTACAAGACCCGCAGTATTACAGCTACACGGAGCAAATCCCCGACGGCCCCACCACCAAGCTGATGCAAGACCTTGCCAAAGAAACCAAGATGGTACTCGTCGTGCCGATGTATGAAGAAGACCAGCCCGGTGTGTACTACAACACCGCCGCCGTTATTGATGCCGATGGTACGTATCTGGGCAAATACCGCAAGACACACATCCCGCATGTACAGGGCTTCTGGGAAAAATACTACTTCCGTCCCGGCAATATGGGCTACCCGGTGTTTGATACGGCGGTGGGCAAAGTGGGCGTGTACATCTGCTACGACCGCCACTTCCCGGAAGGCGCACGGATGCTGGGCTTAAACGGTGCGGAGATTGTGTTCATCCCATCCGCAACCAGTCGCGGATTATCCGAGCATTTATGGCGCATTGAGCAAACCAGCCACGCCATCGCCAACGGCTACTACGTCGGCACGATTAACCGCGTCGGCATCGAGCCATTAGGCGATGATGACTTCTACGGTCAAAGCTACTTCTGCACACCACGCGGGGAATTTGTGGGCGATGTAGGCGACCCGCACGAAGAAGAATTGCTCGTCCGCGATTTGAATATGGACTTAATCCGTGAAGTGCGGAATACGTGGCAATTTTACCGTGACCGCCGTCCAGATGCCTATGATCGTATTGTCGCCCCGTAGGTTTCGTTTAAGACAGGCAAAATAGGAGAGAAACATCATGGAATTTGGAATCTGTTTTAAAGGTGACATCAGCCCACAGCGTACAATCGCCCTGTGCAAACAGGCGGAAGTCGCCGGGTTTACCTATGCGTGGTTTTACGACTCGCACATCCTGTGGCGCTCGCCTTACGTCACCATTGCGATGTGTATGGAACATACCGACCACATGCGCTTCGGCCCCTGCGTGACTAATCCCGGTGTGCGTGATTGGTCGGTGGCATCCAGCCTATTTGCGACATTAGCGATGCAAAGCGGCGGACGCTTCGACATTGGCTTAGGGCGCGGGGATAGCTCCTTGCGGGTGATGGGCAAGCGCCCCAACACCGTAGACCGCATGGCGGAGTTTGTCGGCGCGGTTAAGGGCATGGTGCGCGGGGATGCGGTACGCTATGACGACACCCCCGCCGAAGTTCAACTCCCCTGGGCGGAAGGCTACGAGTTGCCGGTGTGGGTGGCCGCCTACGGCCCCAAAGCACTCGCCGCCGCCGGGACGGTGGGCGATGGCCTGATTGTGCAATTGGCAGAGCCGATGCTGGTCACCTGGTTTCTGGATCAAGCCAAAGCCGCCGGGCACGCCGCCGGGCGCGATATGTCCGGGTATAAGGTGATGTCCGCCGCGCCGGTATGGGTGGGCGATATGGACAAAGGCCGCCAGCAAACGCGCTGGTTCCCTGCGATGGTGGGCAACCATGTGGCGGATATTGTGGAAAAATACGGCAAGGATACCGACGATGTGCCGCGTAGCCTGACAGAATACATCGCCGGGCGCAAGGGCTATGACTACAAAGACCATGCCAACAAAGACGCTGACCATCTGGATTTTATCTCCAATGATGTGATTGACAGCTTCGGCATCATCGGGCCAGTGGAAGCGCATGTGGAAAAGCTGAAGCAATTGGAAGCGGCAGGCGTGACACAGTTCAACATTTATCTGATGTGCGGCGAAGAAGAACGCCACGTCGCGGAATACGGCGAACACATCATCCCGCATTTTAAGCACGAACCCACAACGGTATAAAGGTATTTTGATATGGGACTCTTATTTAAGGGCGGCACGGTCATCACCGCCGCCGATATGGTAAAAGCAGATGTTTTAGTCGAAGGTGAAATCATCACCTCTATCGGCCTGGATATTGCCACAGATGGGCATGAGGTGGTGGACTGCACCGGGAAGTATTTGATGCCCGGCGGCATTGACGTACACACCCATCTCGACCTGCCCTTTGGCGGCACATACAGCAACGATGACTTCGACACCGGGCACAAAGCGGCGGCCTTCGGCGGCACAACCATGCACATCGACTTTGTGATTCAGCCCATCGGCGGCACACTGGCGGATGGCCTGAAGGCGTGGCGACAGAAAGCCCAACTCGCGCAGATTGACTACGGCTTCCACATGGCAATCACGGATTTACGCGATGATGTGATGGCGGAAATCCCTAGTTTGCTGGATGAAGGCGTGACCAGCTTAAAACTGTTCATGGCGTATAAAAACGTGTTCCAGATTGACGACACGACGCTATTCCGCGCTATGCAGACCGCCGCCAAACACGGCATGATTGTGATGGTTCATGCGGAGAACGGCGACGTTGAAGCGGAATTGACTCCGGCGCTCATCGCCGCCGGGAAGACCGACCCCAAGTTCCACGCCGCCTCACGTCCGCCGGAAATTGAAGGCGAAGCGACGAATCGCGCGGTGGTGATGTCCGGGTTGACGGGCTGTTCATTATATGTCGTACATATGACGTGTGAATCCGCTATCCAGGCGTTGCAACGTGGGCGAGCGTTGGGCTACCCTGTGATGGGTGAAACGTGTACGCAGTATTTCTTCCTCACGGTGGACGAGCACCTGGCCGCGCCCGGCTTTGAGGGTGCAAAATATGTGTGTTCGCCGCCTATCCGTAGCACTTACGATCAAGGGGTGTTATGGCAATCGGTGAAGGACGGCACGCTTCAGGTCGTCAGTACAGATCATTGTGACTTCTGGTATGAAGGGGGCATCGGCCCCTGGCAAGCATGGGCAGAAGCGCACAACGGCGGCAGTTGGGCGGAATATGAAGCGCAAGACCCAACCTACCGGCGGCCTGGTAAGGAATTAGGACAGGGTAATTTTGCCAAAATCCCCAACGGGATGCCCGGCCTGGAAGACCGCATGATGGTACTGTGGGAGCATGGAGTCAACGCGGGGCGCATCAGCCCGAGCCGCTTTGTAGCCTTGAACTGTACTAATCCGGCCAAGATTTTCGGCATGTACCCTCAAAAAGGCACAATCGCCGTCGGTTCGGATGCGGATATTGTGGTGTGGGATCCAACCGCCAAACACACCATCAGCGCCAGCACACATCACATGCGTGTGGATTATAACGTCTATGAAGGCATGGAAGTCACAGGCAAGCCCGCGCAAGTGTATCAACGTGGGCATAAGCTGGTGGATGGCGATGTGTGGTTGGGCGAGAACGGCAACGGTCAGTTCGTCGCCCGCAAGCCGCACGCCCCTGTTTTATAGGCTGTGGGGTCAAATAGCCTGTAAACCCTATAGAACGCAAACGGGGCAACGCATCGGTTGCCCCGCCCCATCACCCGGATGATTGTGTTTTTGCCGCCTAGCCGGACGCTTGTTTCTCTAATTCTTTGATTTGCTTCTCGGTGTTGGTCAGGAGCTTCTGCGTCATCTCCAGCCCGAATTGCT
>DAIMZF010000152.1:0-7653 GCA_036734085.1 Aggregatilineales bacterium | reverse complement strand
CGCGCACAATCTGAAGGAGCAGAATTAGCACCAGGCCGAGTGCTACCAGCACCCATCCCCGCGCAGATAGTTGGAACGATGGTGCAGGGGGCAGGGGCGCACGTCGCGCTAAGATTGCGCCACCCAAGACAACGCCGCCACCTATCAGCGCATAGACCAGCATCACGTCGGATAACCGGGCGGGGAAGTCGCCCCAATTGGAAAGGCTGTGCGCGGCATGGCTCCACACCCCTGCCAGAAAGCCCATGCCGATGCTGTAGGCAAAGGCCAGCCGCCGCACAGAGGCCGTACCCCCACCGAGCAAAAAGGCCAGCAGGCCAAACACGCCCAGCAACATCAGCCCATACGCACCCACCACCCGCGAGAACAAATGCTCCGGCAGGGCGGACAGGGTGTTGTGTGGGGCGATGAGCAGACCAATCAACGGCACGATGCAGACCGTCAGCGCCATCAGGCCGATGGCGTCCCGCGCCCGGTAACGCACCACAAAATCCAGCGCGGCCATGCTGATGAGCGCATAGCCCGCCGCCATCACCAGCCAATCCAACGGGGGATGCGCCACAGAGCGCCACAGCACGCCCTCACAGGCCAGCCACAACGCGATGCCGAACCATCCGCGCCATAACCACACACTACCAGTCGAGTTTGTCATCGGTCTTCGCGTGGGTATCCGGCTTGATGGCGACAATCTGCGAAACGTGGGTCTCGTGGCTACTATGAATCACCGTCCAGTCCTTAAAGATGTGGTCGAGTTCGCCTTCATCCAGCAGAAAATCCTGGTTGAAGCCCGGCACAACATCCAGATAACGAGTGTTAAACGTCTCGTAGATGATGCGCCCGCCGGGTGTGATGGCGGACTTAAACTTGTGCATCAGGTCACGCTTGAGGTAACGGAAGACGCACAGCAGGTCGTAGACCTGTTCATCGAGGTCGATGTCGTCAAAATCCTGTTGGAGCAGGTTCACGTTGCGGATGTTCCGCAGGGTGACTTCCGCACGGGTGCGGGAAAGCGCCACGCGGCTGACTTCCATAATATCGGTGATGTAGCCTTGTTCGGCCAACCAAAGGCCATTTTGCCCTAGCCCCGCCGCGCCATCCAGCGCGCGCCGCACCTTGCCGGGCGGCACAGGCGGCGTCCATTGGAGCAAAAGCGGGTCGGGCTGGGGGTAGGGCTGGTGCTTGCGTTCGCGGTAATAGGCGTCCCACCGGACGCGATCTTGTGCGGTCATTGGTTATCTCATCCCGGCGCAGGGTGCGCTGGGATAAGCCGGGCGCACCGCTACTGCATGATAAATTCTAAGGTTTCAGTATTGGCGTCATCGTGCGTCTCTGCTGTTTGCACGGTGGGTCGCTTTGACCTTGATTCAGCATAACATATCAAACTACCGGCGTCCACAAATCCGAGCTTACGGGTTGCATGTCGGTCTGCTTCGGTCTCGCCAGTGGTGAAGACCATCTGACACCCGCGCTTGAGGGCGGCGCTTAACGCGGCCTGATAAAGCATGGTGACGCTCTCCGGCGTGCGGGCTTCCTTCAACACGGCGACGGCGGTAATGTTGGCGCTGTCGTCTACATAGGTCAGCCGGGCAACGCCGATGGGAAAGCGGGCACGATACAGGATGATATCCTGCTGGTTGCCGAGCGCCATCTCGCGGGTATCCCGCCCGATGTAGACCGGCTCCACGCCATTTGCCACAACTTCATAACGGGCGTTGCGCCATACATACCACCATAGCGCGATTCCGTCCTGGCTATCCACCAGTGAGGTATGCAGGCCGTCGGGCTTGGGCAACATGCGCGGCGGGGTATCCTCCGCCTGATACGCCATCAACGCGACTTCGCGCTCTACCGTCAGGCCAATATCCCGCAGGGACTTGGCGAATAAGGGCGGGTACAACCCCCCGATGAGGTAGAAGCGGGGCACGCGGTCTTTTTTACGCAGGAAGTCCAGCCCTTTTTGAATCTGCGGGCCGGGTATCCAGGCGGTGTTGCGGCGTGGAGTCACATAGTTGAGGTGGGGCAAGGTGTTGCCAGGATGATATAAGACCTGCACCAGTCCGGTATCGTGCGGGGTAGCGCCTAAGTTCTGGTGGGCTTGCGTCATGTGCGCCTGGATGTGGCGTAGCATCCGCCGCGATTCGCGCACGGCGTCGGCGGCGTCCTCATCACGGGGGGCGGATAGACCAGCGTTCAGGCTGGCATCTGCGCTGGGTGCGGACTCGGCAAACGGCGGGGTATCATCCGCGTTGAGGTTATTTTCCATAGGGTTTTGGCTTCCGGTGTGACTTTGTAACAAATTTGACATCATCATAGCACAAAAGCGCGGTGATTAAGGTTCTAAAGCGGTTTGGATTTTTTGTGGGGCAAGCATACGGGGTGGCAAGCGCCCACCCCGTACTGTGTGGTGTTATGCGGGGGATTATTCCCCTTGTAGCAGACGCAAGCCTAGCGCGGTGCGCGGGGAGAAGCCCGCCCAATAGGTGTGGGCATCGCCGAAGCTACCATCCGCGTTGGCGGCAAAAACAGCCTCATTACCATTTTCTACGGCGACATCCAGGTAGGCGGCCATGCTCTCGTCGCCCTTCAGGTGATAGCCCAAGAACGCGGTGATGAAGTGCTGGTTCACGTTGTTGATGTGGCGCTCATCCCATACCGGGTCGGCGTAACGCTCGTACTGCCCTAACGTGACTGCTTCACGCGGGGGCGGGTTGGGCGCGGTGTTGTGCAGGGCGTTTTCGTACACAAGCATATGGCGCTGGCTGTTGACGGACGCATTAAACAGGCGCTCCACGCCGGAGAACAGCGAAACGTCATCCTGCGAACCCACAATCCAGAAGGTCGGCACGCTGATGTCGGCTAAGGCTTCGTCATCCCACAGGGACACATCCGCTAAACCTAACGCGCCTAAATTCCCGCCCCAGGGGGCGATGAGCACGGCGGCCTTCACGCGCTCGTCGAGGATTTCCGCATAGGCGTCACTGCCGGCGGTGAGGTCGGCATAGGCCGCACCCGCGCCGAAGTTCCCGGCAAAGCCGTTATAGCCCGCGCCGATAGCGTTCAATGCACCATAGCCGCCCATTGAATAGCCGATGATGGCGCTGTTATCCGCATCTACCAGGCCGTTCAAAAAGCCTTCAGCCTGATTAAGGCGGGAGAATTCGTCCACGATGAACAGTTGATCCTGTGAGCGATTGAGCAGGGTACTGCCAAACGCGCTGACATCGGTAAACGTGGACTCGGTGTGCGCGATGGAGACCACCACATAGCCTTTAGAGGCTAAATTCTCCGTGAGGTAGGTCATCATATAAGCTGAGCCGGGAAACCCGTGAGAGACGACGACTAAGGGATACGGGCCGTCGCTGGCATCGGGTGCGGCATCACGGGCGGCGCGCCCGGCAAATGTAAACGGTGTGTTGGGCGCGTTGGGGTCATCCGCACGGCCTTGAAAGTCGGTGTATTCCACGAATTCCGCTTCACCATCGGCCAATGTTGCCGGATACCACACTTCAACAGTCAACGGACGGTCATAAAGCGGGGCGGGGTTGTCCGCATTGGCGCTGAGGATGTCCACCCGGCCTGCGTCTACCAGTTCCAGCATTTGCACGCCAACGGCGTAATCGCCGCGTGCGGCGAGTTCGGGCGCAGTGGGTAACAAATCCCCGAATACAAAGTCATCAGTTTGAGCATTCGTCAAGCTCACACTCCCTAATAACAGGACTAAAAAGAGTACAAGTAAGCGTTTCATCAAAAAATCCTTATGTAATTTCAATCAGGCAGTAAAATTTGTAGCAAGGCAGATGATACCGCAAAATGATGAGGCGATGAATAATGTTTGGGCGAAGGGCAGGAATTTGAATGCTTGATGATACTCTGCGGCAAGTAAAAGAAGTGGCCTTAAAGCCGATAGCGGTGCAATTACGCACGGTCAACCCGAACGTTGTTTCGGTCTGTGGGCTGGTGGTCGGCGTTGCGTCCGCCGGGCTGGTTTTTGCGGGGTATATCGGCGCGGGGTTGGTGCTGTGGTTGCTCAACCGTCTGCTGGATGGGCTGGACGGCACAATCGCCCGCGTCCACGACAAGCAGACGGACTTCGGCGGTTATTTTGATATTCTGCTGGATTATGTGGTGTATGCGCTGATTCCGGTGGCTTTTGCGGTGCAACATGGCACATCGGCGGCACTCGTCGCGGGGTTGGTGCTACTGACCACGTTTTACATCAACGCTTCATCATGGATGATGCTTAGCGCCATCCTGGAAAAACGCGCACAATCCGCCCATAACAAGCTGACAACCGTTGCCATGCCGCGCGGACTCATCGAAGGGACGGAGACGGTCTTGTTCTATATCGCGTTTTATGTGTTTCCGCAGTCTATCGTGTTTCTGTTCGCGCTGATGAGTGCAGGGGTGGTCATCACGGTGATGGGGCGCTTGTGGTGGGCGTGGCATCACTTATCGGGTTGACAATCTTCCGCCTATGGGTACAATTGTGGAAGTTCGGGGCAGTGGTGGAATGGCATACACGGCGGTCTTAAAAACCGCTTCCGAAAGGAATGTGGGTTCGACTCCCACCTGCCTCATCCTCATAAAAAACAGACGCACCTAAGCGATACCCTCATGATGGCGTCTGTGTATCGGCTTCATCCCAGTTTATCTTGTGGTAAATGCTGGATAGCGCCAGTGTGCAATCCAGCGACGGCACGCTGATTTCCGCATCTAGGCCGGTCACGTACTGATACAACCATCCGCCGGATTCATGCCGCATGAAACGCTCAATTTTGGGTTCGTCCTGCGCCACCAGCAGATAAGTTTGCAGGCTATCAATCTGGGTGTATTCCGCTAATTTTTCGTTACGGTCTAGCAACGCGGTGGAGGGCGACGTTACCTCGACCAACAGCACCGGGTTGAGGAGGGTATCAACGCGCCCGGCCAGGTAGCTGGGCGCTCCGCAGAACACGGTGACATCCGGGTAGCGGTAGCTCTTTTTGCTTGCGATGTGTACTTTGACATCTGAGGAAGCGACGGAACAATTCTTTTGCATCAATTGAATGTTTAATTGTGTGCTGATGTTTACCGTGACAACACCATGACGTACACTTCCGCCGGACATGGCATAGACCCGTCCGCGACTATATTCGTATTTGTCCCGTGTGCTTTCCTCAAATGCCAGATATTCCGCTTCGGACATTTTGTTCGGCTCTATGGGTGGATTGGTCGCGTACATGGTCGCTCCTCTCTCAAAATCAGTCTATTTATTTTAGCCGCTTTGCATCACGCCGCGCACCGTCAAGGAACGCCATAGCGCGGACAAGGTGCGGATGATTTCTTCATCGTCCATGCGCGATACATCCAACGTCTGTAAGCCTTCCAGCTTGTGTACCGCCCACTCACGCTGTAAATCGCCTAAGGCCAGCGCCCGGTCTTTGGGGTCGTGGTAACGTGCGCCCATGTTGATGTGTAACCGTTGGAGCATGGCATCCAGCCCAATCCGCAAACAGAACACCGTGCCTGTTGTCCGCAGGCGCTCGTAGTTATCGCCACTGACTAACGTCCGCCCACTGACGCGAATGACCGTGCCGCGCCGTAACGCGGTCTCCTGGACGATCTCCGCTTCGATGGTCTTGAGGCGTGTTTCGCCGTAATAAGTGCGGATTTCTTCCACTGGCATATCCAGCCGTTCCGCGATGGTTTGCTCCACATTGACGAAGGGCATCTTCAACTGGGCGGCTAACTGTCTGCCGATGGTGGTATGCTCCGGGCCGATGTAGCCCGTGAGCATCAGGTTTCGTTCTGTAAACGGTAAAAAGCTGACCATCAGCTTTAGCCTCCCTCCCAACCCGGGAACCATTCGTCCAGGATACCAGGTAGTTCCTCCAGGCTGTTCAAGGCGGCATCGGGGATAATCAAGCCACTGATAAGCGGCCATGTGCGCCCTACCACACGAAGCACTGTCCGCATCCCGGCGGCCTGCCCTCCGGCAATATCGGCGGTGGGGTTGTCGCCGACAAAGATGGTGTTTTCCGGCGCTGTGCCGATGCGTTCTAACGCTTGCTGGAAGATGCTGGGGTGGGGCTTAAGGTATCCGGCGTCCGCCGCAGAGATGCGGCAATCCGGGAAGTACTGCAACAGGCCGTGCGCTTCCAGTTCTACATCGCGCAGGCGCATGGGTTGGTAGGCGTTGGTGACGATGCCGAGCTTTAAACCGGCGGCGCGCAGGCGCGTGAGGATGGCGGGGGCTTCCGGGAATGTGTCCGTACCGGGCACGCGCGTCCAGCCGTAAACGTCTAACAGGGTGGACATATCCGCATATTCACGCGGCACACCCACAGCCAGCGCCGCATCCACCAGCACGCGGCCTAAGTGCGGCGCGATGAGCGTGTGGCGGGCGTCCATCCACGCTTTGCGCGTGCGCTGGAAGTAAACCGTCTTGAAGGTGGCAAACTCCGCCGAGAGCGGCGTCTTTTGTTGAATATGCGCGTACACATTCTCGATGTGGGGTGTCTCGTGCTTTTCCCACTGTTCCGCGAAGTTGCCCCAACTGATGAGTGTATCGTCCAGGTCAAAGAGAATGGCTTGTAACGTCACGGGTTTATTGCACCTCCGGGCGGAAGTTCGCCCGCCATGTCATGAGGATGTCATCAATGCCATGCTGATAGCTGGCGAAGCGTGGCCGCCAGCCGAGCGTCTGTTGTGCTTTGGCGTTGCTCACCTGTGTGGAAAAGCCGAGCCGGGTGGCGGTTTTATTGGGCAACAGGGCGCGGAACAGGGCGGTAAATGGGCTGGATGGTTGTACGCCCTGTGCGCTCACCAGATAATCCAGGAAGGCTTTAGGCGTCGCGGGGGTGTCATCCACCGCGTTGAAGATTTCTCCGGCGGGTTGATGTGCTACAACCCGGGTGATGAGGTCGGCTAAATCCGCAATGTTGACCCAAGCCGCGTAATTTTTGCCGCCGCCAGCATGTACCGGACGCGCCGCCTTGAGTGTGGCATCGACAGTTTTGAGGACATCGGACTCTGCGCTGTAAATATAGCCTGCACGGATGATGCCATAGGGGACTGTGCTTTTTTGCACGGCGGCCTCCGCCGCTTTGCCCGCCTTGACGAACGCATCATCGGAGTCGCTGAGTTTGGCGGTTTCATCGGCGGGGTGGTCGCCTGTATTGCCATATAAAAAGGCGTAACTGAGGTGGATGAAGTAGCCGACTTCGGCTTCGCGGGCGGCCTGGATGACCGTATTTGTGCCTTTTTGCAGAGTGTCTGCGGAATAATCCACCGCTAAAAATGGCGCTTGATTGGCATTTTGCGGCGCGGTGTGGATGACGACATGCGCCTTAGACATTTGCAACATGCCTCTAATCTCCGATGCGCGCATGGGATCCGCAAAGACGGGTAAGCCGCCATCCGCCCGGATTTCCTCCGCGCCGTTGTTATCGCTGGTCATGGCTGTGACGCGATGCCCCGCCGCCGTAAAGAGCCGCGTGAGTGTGCGCGACACAGGGTTGTTGCCATCCGTCAGGAAGATGTTGTAAGGGGTGGCTTCTGTAAGGCTTTTTTCTTCGGTGTTTTCGGTTGCTTCCGCCATAGGTCAATCCTCTTTGCATGTTTTGCCGACATGCCTTGATTATGCCAATGAAACGGTAGGGAAACAAGCCAAGA
>DAIMZF010000151.1:0-7666 GCA_036734085.1 Aggregatilineales bacterium | reverse complement strand
CGGAATTGTGGGACACCCTCCGCATGTATACACCAGGCTGTGTATAATACAGGTAGCCCGTCATCGATATTGAGGACACTACATGACCCAGAAAGCCACCCGTGAGGGAGTTAAGTCTCACAATCGTCGCCTTGTACTACGCTCGGTATTTAGTGGAGAAGCCACCAATCGCGCCGCGCTTTCCACCCATACCGGGCTTGCAAAACCAACCATCTCAGACATCGTAGGCGAACTGATTGAGGATGGCTTGTTAGAGGAAGGCGGGCATGGTGAAAGCACGGAAAGCGGTGGCAAGCGTCCGCGTTTGCTCCACTTCCGCCCGGAAGCCCGGCAGATTATCGGCGTCAGCATCAACGCGAACCGCATCCAGGGTGCTTTAGCCAACCTGCAAGGCGAAATCATCGCCACACATCATGCAGAACTCAACGGCGCTCAAGGCGAAGACGCGCTCAAAATTCTGCACGAAGTCATCAACGGCCTCATCGCCCAACTGGATTCACCCCTGTTGTGCATCAGCATCGGCACACCGGGCATTGTGTATAACAATGATGGCATCGTGAAGGCCGCGCCCTCACTGGGTTGGTACGACTTCCCGTTAGCATCGCACCTCAGCACGCTCTATGATGTGCCGGCGTGTATTGGCAACAATACAGAACTCGCCACCCGTGCGCTTGTCGCGTTTGACAACCCGGAAGACCAGGCGCGGAATCTTGTCATGGTGTTGGTGGATGGCAGTGTGGAAATCGGCATCGCGTTTGCTGGTGCGGTCTATCATCACAGTGGCGACCTGGGATTACTCCGTGTGCCGCCCGCCGCCGACCAGCTATCCGCTTATCTCGGCTGGGATTTTGTGAAACGGCGCATCGCGGAATTAGTGGATTTAGACCCCAACACCAGCCTGATAGCGGCTGATATTGACTATCTCCGCATTCGCTATGGCTACCAGCGCGGTGATTGGCTGTGTACGGTACTTTATGATGAACTCGCCGGGCACTTAGCGCAGATTTTCGCATGGATTACCGGCATCATCCGCCCCGACCACATCACCTTAGCGGGTGAAATTGTAGAGATGGGCGCGGAACTCGTCACGCTCGCTACCGAACGCGCCGCGCATCTGCTCCCGCCGGATTTGGTGGACGCGGTGACGTTCTCGCTGGCGACGGACATTACGCTGAGCGTGAGTGGCTGTGTGGCACACGCGCTGGAACGTGAACTGGGGGTAATTGCATGATAGGGGTGATTACCAACGACGAGACAAACGTCTTTCAACGGCAGGTGATTGCGGGGATTCGGGCGATTGCGGCGCAAAAAGGCTACGATGTCGCTGTGGATAGCATCACGTCGGAAACACAGAATACCCGCCCTATCTCGCTGGATATGGACGGGTTAAAAGGCGTTTTAGTGATTGCCAACATCCTGCCGGACGCCACCTTGCGCGACTTATACCAATCCGGTAAGCCGGTATCACTGGTCAGCCATCGCGTACAACGGACGCCTATTCCGGCAGTGATACCGGATAACATCGGCGGCATTACTGCGCTGGCGGATTATTTAGTCCAGCGTGGCAAACGGCGCGTTGTGTTCATCCAGGGGGATATGAACCAGAACGACGGCCAAGAGCGCACGCAAGCCTTTAAGCGCCAGTTGATGCGCCACGACATCGATATTGACGAACGGCTGTTTTTGCGCGGCGACTTTGAAACCCACACGGCGGCGGATTCCATGCGGGCGTTTTTAGCGCAGGGCATCCCGTTTGATGCGGTCACTGGTGCGGACTTCCTGATGGCGATTGCCGCGATGCGCGTCTTACAGGCACAAGGCCACGACAAAATGTGCGTTGTTGGCTTTGGGGATGGGCCAGAAGCGGCAGAGGCCGGGCTAACCACCGTCGGCATTGATGTGGAGCAAATCGGCAAGCGGGCGGCACGGCAACTCATCGGGCAGATAGAAGGCTTACGCATACGAGGCGTGACCTTACTGAGTACCAGCATTGTGGAGCGTGACTCATGTTAACATTCAGCAACGCCCGCATCCTGGCGGAAGACGGACTGATTCCACGCGGATGGCTGACTGTGCGTGACGGCTTGATTGCCGCATTCGGCATGGGAGATACACCTGCCCATGCTGAAGACGGCGAGAGCATCGACCTACACGGCGCGACATTAGCACCGGGCTTCATCGACATTCACGTTCATGGCGGCGGCGGCTACGAAGCGATGGACGCTACACAGGAATCGCTTGATGCGCTATCACGCTTTTATGCCCAACAGGGCGTCACCGGGTTTTTGCCCACCACCTGGACGGCCAGCCGGGAAGCCATCACCACCGCACTGACCGCCATCGCAGACCATCAAATTAGCGTCACAGGGGCGCGGATATTGGGCGCACACGTAGAAGGGCCGTACATTAACCCCAGCAAGCCCGGCGCACAATCCAGCCTCTTTATCCGGCGGGCGGATTTAGAAGAATTTGAAGACTGGTATCAAACAGGGATGATTAAGCTGGTCACGCTTGCGCCAGAATTTGCGGAAAACCTGCATCTGGTTGAGCTATGTACCAAGCACGGCATCGCAACATCCGCCGGGCATACCGACGCCACTTTTGTGCAGATGCACGACGCGCTTGAGCGCGGCCTGCGTGCCACAACGCATACCTTTAACGCCATGCGCCCGTTACATCACCGGGAGCCAGGCACGGTTGGCGCGGCGTTGATGCTGGATCGTCTGCGTTGTGAGGTTATCGCGGATGGTGTGCATGTGCATCCTGCAATGGTGGATTTACTGCTCCGGGCTAAAAGTGTGGATGGCATGATATTGATTACTGATGCTGTGCGCGGTGCAGGTCTGCCAGAGGGCGCGACTTATACACAGGACGGGCGACGGGTGAGCGTGCGCGACGGGAGTGCCTACCTGGATGATGGCACATTGGCCGGAAGCACCCTAACGATGGATGCCGCCCTGCGGAATTTAGCCGCCTTCACCGGGCTGGATGTCGCGGCATTGTGGCCGTGCGCGAGTTTAACACCAGCACGGGCTATCGGCGTAGACAACATCACCGGGAGCATTCGCACAGGTAAACAAGCTGACCTTGTTGTGTTATCTGCGGATTTAAACGTGCAGATGACGGTGATTTGTGGGGAAATTTTTGAATAACACAACACAGCCTAGCCCCGTGTCGCTACGGCAACATCTGGTTCAGGTGTGTCATGCCAGCCTATCGCTTGATGTTTGATAACTAAAGGATAGAAACGATGTATTTAGAACACGAAATCAACGAGCAACCGCAAGTCCTGGCACGGCTCATCGCGGAAGGCCGCGCCAATATTACGCAAATTGCGGAAAAAATCCGTATGTTCGACCCGGCGTTTGTGTGCATCGCCGCACGCGGAACCAGCGACAACGCCGCGCGTTACGCCCAATATCTATTCGGTGCGCGGGCAGGCTTGAGTGTTGGCCTTAGTGCGCCTTCCCTGCACACCATGTACGAAGCCCCGCCGAACCTCTCGCGGGCGCTGGTCATTGGCATCTCCCAAAGCGGACAGGCGGAAGACGTGCGCCGCGTCATCATGGATGCCAATGCTCAGGGGGCGTTAACAATCAGCATCACCAATGATGAAAGTTCACCGTTAGCAGGCACAGCACGCTATCACATCCCGTTGATGGCGGGCGAAGAAATCAGCATTGCCGCCACCAAGACCTATACCGCACAGTTAACCGCTATTGCCGCTTTAGTCACAGCTTTAGTCGGTGATTCCACCATGCAGGCGGAACTGCACGCGCTCCCACAGGCCATGAATGCCGCGCTGGAAAATTCGCTCAACATCCCCACATGGGCGGAACGTTACCGTTATATGACACAATTTATCACCATTGGGCGCGGTTATAACTACGCCACAGCGTTTGAAATCAGCCTGAAGGTGAAAGAACTGTGCTATATCACGGGTGAAGGCTACAGCGAGGCCGACTTCCGGCATGGGCCGATTGCGCTGGTGACTCCCGGCTTCCCGATGATTGTCGTCGCGCCACGCGGCCAAACATTGACGAATGTGCTGGATTTAATCAGCAAGTTGCATGAGCGTCAGGCGGAATTGCTGGTCATCAGCAATGATGAACGCGCATTGGAATTCGGCGAAAAAGTGATGCGGATTCCTGATGTGCCGGAGTGGTTATCCCCGATGGTGGCAGTCGTGCCCGGCCAGGTGTTCGCCATGAATCAAGCGTTGGTGCGGGGTTATGCCATTGATAAACCACGCGGACTGTCTAAAGTCACGGTGACGCAGTAGTGATGAGCGCCGCACACCAGCACACCATCGGCGTTGATATTGGCGGTACAAAAATTGAATGTGCATTGGTGGATTCCGGCGGGCGTGTGTTGGCGTCACACCGTCTGCCCACGCTGGCCGATGACGGGCTGGAGGCCGTGCTGGGACAAATCCATGCGGGGATAGCCGCGCTTAACCCGGAGGCATCAACGCCGGTCGGTGTGGGATGCCCGGGCTACATTGGCGCGGGGGGCGTGGTGCGGTTGGCGGTTAATCTCGGCTGGCAGGATGTGCCGCTACAAGACCTGCTCATGCAACGCCTGACGCGGCCTGTTATCGTGGAAAATGACGCCCGCGCCGCCCTCATCGGTGAATGTCAATTTGGCGCGGCGCGTGAAGACCGTCATGTGGTTTACCTGAGCATCGGCACAGGACTCGGCGCGGCGGCATTGGTGGATGGTCACCTGTTGCGCGGCAGGATGGGCGTTGCGATGGAGCTAGGCCAGATGCATATGCGGAATCACATCTACTTAGCGGATGGCGCACGGCTGGAAGATAGCGCGTCCGGCACAGGTTTGGTGAAAATAGCCAACGCCTTGCGCGACAACATTCACACCCCCACGCATTTGCCAGCGATGCCCACAACAGGCGATATTCTGAGCGCGTATGAGGCTGATGATCCACTAGCGATAAGTGCGTTGCAGGCATGGCAGGCAATCATCGCGGATGCGGCGGTGTGGATGTGTACCGCATTTAATCCAGATGCACTCATCATCGGTGGGGGCATGGGGCTAGCGGCAAGGGCGCTGTTGTTCCCCACCTTGCAGGATGCCATCCGTACCCGTTGTGTGGATTTTGTCTCGGAAGGATTACGCATTGTCCCCGCACAGGTGGAATCCAGTGCGGTAGGCGCGGCGGCCTTAGTCCGTTAGATGATCAACGACCTTTTCAACGTTCAGCCTACCGTTGAACAACGCTCAAGCGACGCTCACACGCCGCACGCTTAGCCATCGGTATAATCAGAGAAAACCAACCTAATACATAAGGATTTCCTCCGATGAACAGATGGTTAAGTACGTTATGCGGCGTCATCATGCTGGCACTCATCGCGCTACCCGTCAGCGCCCAACAAGACCTTATCGACATCCCAGCAGATGATACTCTGCGCCTGGCCGGAACGCTGTTTCCTGTAACGCTCGACCCACTTTTTGCCACATCGACAACAGATACCCAGTTCGCGGTGAACCTCTTTATGGGGTTAGTACGCATCGACCCGCAGACCGGCAATGTTCGACCCGGTTTAGCGCAAAGTTGGGATGTCTCCGACGATGGCCTGACGTGGACGTTCATTTTACGTGATGACATCTTTTGGGTGCGTTACAACCCGGAGACCGGCCAGGTAGAAGCAGAACGCCCAGTCAACGCGGTGGATGTCTATGGGGCGTTAAACCGCCTCTGTTCGCCCATAGCCAATACCTATTACACCCGTGATGTATTCGGCCCGATTATCGCCACTTGTGCGGATGGTCAGGCGCAACCGGGCGAATTTATGTCAGATTTTCCTGAGTTTGAGAACATCGTCACTATTCAATTGGTAGAGCCTATCCCCTACTTCCCTATGCTGATGGCTTTATCCGCTATCGCACCGATTGACTCTAGCTTGACCGAAAGCTACGGCGCGGACTGGACACAACCGCAAAACATCCTGACCAGTGGCACGTTTGCATTGGCGGATTGGCAACCGAACACCGCATTAACGCTGGTCGCAAATCCGTTTTTGCCGAGTGATTTGCGCGGCGACGGCAACATCAGCCGCGTTACATATACGCGCCTGTTGGACACAGCGACGGTCTTCCGCTTATTTACGGAAGGCCTGCTGGACAGAGCGCCTATCCCCGCGCCTCTGGTTGAAACTGTGCTGAATGACGAAGCCTACACCGGGCGGGCGTTCACCGTGCCGACTTCGGCAGTCTATTTCATCGGTTTTGATACCAGCCAGCCCCCCTTTGATGACATCCATCTGCGCCGGGCATTTGCCGCCGTGCTGGATAGAGAGGCTTTTGTGCGGGATGTGCGCGGAGGGCGGGGTATCTCACTATTTCATCTCATCCCGGAAGAACTCAATGGTGCGCCGCCGCGCTTCTACGATGGGTTGACCAGTTACAACACAGATTACGCCCGTCAACAGTTGGCGCTCTCCGGTTATGCGGGTTGTGCTGGCCTGCCAGACGTCGAGGTTTACACTTACGAAGGCGCAGGCGGTTGGGTAAGCTATCTACGAGATGCTGTTCAGCTAGAACTCGGTTGTGCGGAAGTCGTGTTCAACATTATTGAACTCCCCTTTGACGACTTACGGAGCGCGATTAACCCCACCACGCCCACCGCACAACGGCCACAGATGTTTACCTTCGGCTTTGGCGCGGACTACAACGACGCCAGCACCTTTGGCGATGTCGTGCTGTGTGGTGATGGCAACTATTTCGGGCGGCAGACCTGCACCCCAACCGATGACTTTATCCGCCAGGCCAACCGTAGCGATGACCCGGCCACAAGAGAGTCGCTCTATTCACAAGGTATGATCGCACTATTCGGTGCTGAGGGTGAATGGCCGTTGATTCCGTTGTTCCAGCTAGAGCGTTACTTCGCGGTGCAGGGTTGGCTGAATGGCCCCTTCGAGGCGGAAGGCCGCTTCGATGTGATGCACTTCGACGCTTATACGCTGGATGCCGCCCAACGTGCGGAAGGCACGGTTTGTCTGGTTTCCGCCATTGAGGGCGAGGTTAATCTGCGTGGTGGGCCGGGCATTAATTTTGACCGTGTAGCCACCCTCCCCGCCGGGCGCGAATTCCGCGCTGTTGGGCAAATACGGGGCGCGGATAGCTTTACATGGTGGTATTTAGAGACAGGCGTCTATGTGCGTGATGATGTCGTTAACGCTGAGGGCTTATGCCGCGCCCTACCCATCCTGCCCGGTTAACACATCAATCGTCAGCATAAACGCGCCGGATTGCCCCAGAAAATCACTCAGGCGGACGGTGTACACATCGTCCGCCGGAACCTCAAAGCGCCATATCTGCGCGTCGAAGGCATCCAGCGTTAAATCATGTCCGGCGTGGTCATCGTTCCATGTGATAACCTGACCGTCCGCATCCAGCAAAGTTAACACCGGGTCGAGTGTACGGCCTGCATCACGGGCGGTTAGGGTTATCACTTCACCCGCCTGCATATAAAACGTATAGCCTTCATAAGCACGTCCGGGCGGCAAAATCCCGGTGATGGTCACGCGCTGATCGGTTTCTTCTACGGTGGTAAAGAAGGCGTCAAAACGAGTAAGGGTTACGGTCACATCCCCCGCATAAATGCCGCCGTAGGTATTGACATAGAGCGTGTAGTCGCCATCCGCCG
>DAIMZF010000150.1:0-7860 GCA_036734085.1 Aggregatilineales bacterium | reverse complement strand
TGACCGTTGGCGTCAGTGTTGGCGTGGGGGTGGGCGTATCGGTGGCGTCAAAATCCGGCGTGCGTGTGGGTAACGGCGTGGGTGTTGTACTGGGCGTCAGCGTGGGCATGGGCGTGACCGTCGGCGCAGGCGTGAAGGTGCGTGTTGGTAACGGCGTTGGGCTGAGCGCCCGCGCCAAACTGCGGTAAACGTAAGCCGCATTCACGCGGCGGCTAAGCGGGTTTAAGTCGATGATGTACCAGTCCGGGTTTTCATCTGCTTCGCCCAAAACACAGATAATTGTCCCTTCCTGATAAATCTCTATCACCCCTGCTTGTGTATCTGGCGCATTACGGATGTTTGCCCGTTCTGTAATCACAAAATCCATACATTCCGGCACAGGGGTTAATGTGACGGCGGGTTGCACAACCACAGACTGCGGCTGTGCGGGGTTGCTCTGTGCGCCCGAATTATTCGACGAGACGCTATTGCCGCCCGCCATCGCCGTTGGACGCGGGTTATCACCACCAGCAATCGCCGTGCTGGTAGCCGCCTCACGGGTGGCCTGTCCGCTTATGCCTGTACTGGCGCTATATTCCCGGAAGCCCTGCCACATATAATACACACCAAACACAATCGCCACGCCCAATAGAAACACCAACCACGACGGCGTGCCGCCCTGTCGGGGATAACTTGAACGTCTGGATTGTGTGGGAGATTTACCGAGCATCGCCCTTAACCATTAATCGCCTGCTGGATAATTTCGACCAGTTCTTGTGGTCGGATAGCGCGGCTGATGATGTCATATGCGCCGGAGGTTCGCGCTTGTGCCTGCTCCGCCGCACCCACACTTAACCCGGTCATCAGCAGAACTGGGATGTGCTGTGTAGCGGAGTCCGATTTTAGCTGATGGCAAAGTGCATAGCCGTCAATCTGCGGCATCCGCACGTCCGCCAGCACGATGTCGGGCTGGGTTTGTGCCGCCCGGCTAAGAGCTTGCGTGCTATCCGAGACGATTAATGCACGGAATCCATAAGCAGATAAGACGGATTCCAAAAAATCACGGTTCATCCAGTCATCATCCACCACCATAACCAACGGCATTGTATCATCAGAGGTCGTCATCTTAAACGCTCCGCCCTTACGTCGTCGGGTTGTCGTCGGGTTGTTTGTTTGGGCGTGGCGCCTTCACCACATCTGCACGCGGAATCTCATCAAGCGTGCCGTTGTAGCGGTTCATCGCGGTGTCTATGCCTTCCTTCAGCCATGTCTCGATAGCATCGGCGGCACGGGCGACGATTAACTGCGCGGTGATGGCATCGTCCCCGCCGAAGGGCTGAAGCACATACGCGGCAGGATCCATACGTCCCGGCGGCCTGCCAATCCCACAGCGCACCCGCTTAAAGTCCTGTGTGCCCATGTGCCGGATGATGTCTTTAATGCCGTTCTGCCCCCCCGCACTGCCTGTCTTGCGTAGGCGTAATGTACCCAGTGGAATATCTAAATCATCATGCGAAACGATAAGGTCTTCCGGCGCTAGTTTATAAAAGTCGCAGGCGGCACGTACCGCTTGCCCGCTTAGGTTCATATAGGTCTGCGGCTTGAGGAACAAAACACGCTTATCACGGATTGTGCCATCTGCGACAAGGGCTTTACGTTCCGACTTAAAAGGCGCGATATTCCAGCGCCGAGCCAATTCATCAATCACCCAAAAGCCGATGTTATGCCGGGTGGTTTCGTATTTTTTGCCGGGATTGCCTAACCCGACGATGAGAAAGCGTGTGGTCATGGGGTTTATCTAGGGTCTCAATCAGTTTGACGCCTCTATTCTAACGGCGGCTTTTGCCCGATGTAAAGCCCGCGCCCTTGCAAACCCTCTGCATCATCATGGGCGTTCAGCCCGGCATCGCGGATTTTTATGCTTGTATATTCTACCTAATCACGCTTATTTTGACCTTTGTCTGTTATTTCTGCTTTGAGCGACACCGTGTTAAACAGACATAGGAGTGGTGAGGATATAAAGTTCGGCCAGAATTATCTGACCGAACGGAAAAAGTGATTTAAACTCTCTCGCTCTGACGGTTGAATTGTGTCTCATAAAGTTCCGCGTATAACCCGCCCAGCATCAGCAATTCTTCGTGTGTGCCGCGTTCTACAATTTGACCGCGATTCATCACCAGAATCACATCCGCCGCTAAAATTGTGCTGAGGCGATGCGCGATAACGATGCTTGTCCGCCCGGACATCACAGTTTTCATCGCTTGCTGGATGAGCGCCTCCGATTGACTATCCAGGCTGGATGTCGCCTCATCCAAGACCAGAATACGCGGGTCTTTGAGGATAACACGCGCTAAAGCGATGCGCTGTTTTTCTCCACCACTTAGGCGGTAGCCCCGTTCGCCCACAACCGTGTCATAGCCATCCGGCAAGCCCATGATAAAGTCGTGGATGTTGGCGGCTTTGCTGGCCGTTTCAATCTGCTCTTGGGTTGCATTAAGCCGCGCATATAACAGATTGTTGCGAATTGTATCGTGGAACAGATAGACCTCTTGCGTGACCATGCCGATTTGGTCAGCCAGAGACTCTAACGTCACGTCGCGGATGTCGGTATCATCAATCCGTACAACACCTTCTGTAGGGTCATACAAACGCGGAATCAGATAAGTTGTCGTGGTCTTGCCTGCCCCACTGGGGCCAACAAGCGCGGCCAACTGTCCCGGCTCGATGCTAAAGGATACATCCTTCAGCGCCACTTCTCGCGCCTGTGTATAAGTTTGGAACTGCGCGGCTTCTCCGCTTAAGGTCACATCATCTTCGTCCGGGCGGCGGCCAGCATCACGGAGCAGTAACGCTTCGTCCACACTATAGACAAACGTCACATCTTCAAACGTTAATTTGCCGCGTATATCGTTCAGGGCGATGGCGTCCGGTTTTTCATCAATCTCCAGCGGCAGGTCAACCACTTCAAACACACGCTCAAAGCTGACAATCGACGTAGCGAAGTCTACGGGGGCATTGGTGAGGGCTTGCAGGGGGCCGTAGAGTTGTGTTAACAACGTGCCGAAACCGATCACTGTACCCACCGTGAACGCACCACTGAGTACCAGATGCCCACCCAGCCAATAAATTAAGGCCGTGCCGATGGCGCTGATTAAGCCGACGACAACAAAAAACTGCGCGCCAATCACCGCACGCCGCACGCCGATATTACGCACTTTGGCGGAACGTTCATCAAAGCGGCCTACTTCCATTTTGCGTCGTCCGAATAGCTTCACTAAGAGCGTTCCGCTAATATTGAGCGTTTCGTTCATCATGGCGTTCATCTGTGCGTTATAGACCATATGCTCACGCGCAATCTCGCGCAGAACAGCCCCCACGCGCCGCGCCAGCACGATGAAGAACGGCAGAACCATCACGCCCAGCAATGTCAAGCGCCATTCCAACGCGAACATCACGGCCAATGTTGCGACGACAGTGACAAGATTGGTCACAATTTCAACAATGGTATTGCTGATGGCGCGTTGCGCGTCAATCACATCATTATTTAACCGGCTCATAAGTTCACCGTTTTTGGTATTGGTGAAGAAACGCAGAGACATCTTTTGCAGGTGGTCATACAGGGCGACGCGCAAATCATAGATGACACCTTCGCCGACTTCCGCGTTGAGGCGGCGTTGCACCACACGCAACACCCCTGTTATCACCGGGATAGCCACCAACCCCAACGCAATCAGGTTTAAGCGGCTGGTATTGGCATTCGGCAGGGTGTTGTCAATCAAATCAATGATTAAAAGCGGCGTTATCAGGGATAAGCCCGTTGTCATCAGGATGAGTGCCAGTAGGCCAATAATCTGACTGCGATACGGTTTTGCATATGTCAGCACGCGGAAGACGAGCGACCATGTCACACGCGGTTGTTTTTGGCCGCCGTCAGAATGTAGATAGCGCCACCATCCGCCATTATTCATCATTCGCATTTATCCTTGTCTTTCTGTTATACGTTATGGTTTTTTATTATATCAAGGTTAAGTGAAGATGCGCCCCATCCATACGGGCGGTAGAGACTTAACCTTCTTGGATGGGGAAATTAACCGTGGGCGCGGCCTGTGCGCCGCTAATTTGCAGAGTGACGGCATAATTGCCGGGTATAAAATCAAAGTCAGTGGGGTCAGCAAAGAACCAGATGCAGGCATCGTTGATGGCGAAATCCGGCGTGAAGGCAAACCGCGCTAATGGTTCGCCGTCGCGCTCCCACACAGAAGCAATCTCTGTGCCGGATGCAATGCCAAACGCCCGCGCCACGATGTACACACGCTCCGCCTGTGTACTAAAGCTGGTCACCACTTGCGTAGCACAATCGTCCGCGCCTACATCCGGCGCTAAAACAATCTGCCGCAGGTTATCCGGGAAGTCCTGCGCGACGGTCGGCGGTGGCGGTAATGTGGGCGGTAAAGTCGGCGCGAAGGGGGTAATCTGTATCTCGGTTGGCTCCACATTTGGGTCTTGGGGGGCGTTAGGGGCATTAAACATGGCGACAGGTGTTGCTGTTGCCGCAGGAGCGATTGCAGGCAATTGGACGGCGACACCTGCCGCCTGCAATGTGGCGATTAAGTCATCCTGCTGGACGCGAACGCGGGTGAGTTGTACTTCGGAGAAATCCAACGTCAGCAGTAAAATTTCCATATTGGCGGTGCTGGTTGCGGCCAATACAGAGCGACGCTCCTCCATATCTTCGTCAAATGCGACTAGTGTTTGCTGGCCGGTAGCGACATTATCGCAGGCGGCCAACGCAAAAAGCGTTAAAATGAATAAGGCAATACGTGTCATCATAGGGTAGATTATGGCACAAAAAAGACCTTACACAATGGTAAGGTCTGGCGCGTTATGTGGAAGTGCCCGGAATCGAACCGGGGTCCACGCAATTCGACGGCACACGTCTACAAGTTTAGTTGATTGTTAGATTTCGCATCCGGTAGCCCCAATCAACCTGGTACGCCGGTTGCTAGCCGATGTCGTCTTGGCCTGAGGTTATCGGCGTAAGTCAGGTAGCACACTATCTTTTATGACGCCTGCCAATCCACCCGGATAGTGACGGTTGGGGCAAACGACTAACCTCTGCGGGTTAGTGACTTAATCCTAAGCCGTATTAAGCGGCGTAGGCGTAAGCCGGGGTGTTGTTGTTGGCACTTAATGTGCGTGCCCATTGTTAACGCGGCTAGGCTCCGCGACTTGCGATGTGACATCATCCTCACGCGTCGAGTCCTTGTCACTCCCATATAAATGTATTTTAGCAGAAATTCGGCCTGATGTATAGTATAATGGCGCATAGGAACAAAGGATAAAATATGAGCAATCACGAGAACAATACTGCCGAAGTCATCATTATCGGAGCAGGTTTAGCCGGATTGACGGCGGCTAACCTTCTACATGATGCTAACGTTAAAGTAACAGTGGTGGACAAAGGGCGCAGTGTGGGCGGGCGACTGGCAACCCGTCGCATCGGGCCGGGTATTGCAGACCATGGGGCGCAGTTCTTCACGGTGCGCGAGGCCGAATTCCAAACACAAGTTGACCAGTGGATGAACGAGGGCTTAGTCTTTGAATGGGCACAGGGCTTTAGCGATGGAAGCCTGATAACACCCAAAGGTGACGGACATCCACGTTATGCAACACACGGCGGTATGAACGCCATCGCCAAGCGGCTGGCGGAAAACCTGCCAGATGTGCGAACAGGACTACCCATTGCTACCGTAACGGGCGATGAGCAAGGCTGGATTTTGCAAGATAATGAAGGGGCATTGTATACCAGTAAAGTGCTGGTTATTACCGCACCCGTGCCCCAGAGTTTAGCCTTGTTGGATGCGGGCGCAACCCAACTGGAAGAAAAAGATTATGAAGCCCTCGCCCGCATCACCTATGCGGAATGCCTGTGCGGGTTGTTCTGGGTCGAGGGGCGCGTGACAATCCCCCCACCGGGCGCGATGCAACGAAATAATGCTAATGTCACATGGGTGGCGGACAACCAACAGAAGCGCATCAGCCCGGAAGCGACACTCATCACACTGCAAGCCAGCGAACAGTATAGCCGTCAGATGTGGCCTGCGCCTGATGAACGCATTTTAAGCGCACTACGAACAGAACTAAGCATCTTCATGACGGACGAGTCCAACGTCCGCGAAGCACAGCTTAAGCGGTGGCGTTATTCGCGGCCACTCGTCACCCACTCGGAGCGTTATCTGGATGCAAAAACCCCCATGCCGTTATTATTCGCGGGGGATGCGTTCGGTGGGCCGCGTGTGGAAGGCGCTTATTTAAGTGGGCGGGCAGTGGGACGATGTGTGCTGGAAAAACTGGCTAAGGCGTAAATTGAACGGGGATGTGATAATCCCCGTTTTTATTGTTAGCTTTCGATGGCCTGTTCTGCGGGAGTGACTTGTAACCGTAGCAGGACATTCTGGAAGTTCTCGAACTCATTGCCGTAGAACATATCCCGGATTTTCTGGTCAATTTCTGCGGCACTTTTTAGCACATCGGCCTTACATTTTTTGCCCTTCGCCGTTAGGAAGATACGCACAGCGCGGCGGTCGGCTTCGTCAGGCCGGCGCTCGATGTAGCCCTTGTTTTGCAGTTTATCCAAATTAGGCGTGAAGGACGTGGCGGCACGCCCTACCGCCCGCGCTAATTCCGAAGCGTGCTGGCCGTCTGCGTCGTACAAGGAGCGCAGGATGTACCATTCAATGACTGTCAATTCCTCCGGGTGGATATGGCGACGGAAGATCGTATCTACATTCCGTAGAGCAACGTCCAAATTACACCATACCGAACCTTCAAACAGCAATTCGTGGGCTTGTTCTTGCTTATTATTGATCATCGGTTTATCTCTCTAATGTGTCTAACAAACGACTATTGTGTGATGAGGAGGTCTAAGTTTGCGATACTCAGACGGTCACCATCAAAAAGGGGATAGGCGCTATTAGCCGCCAACCGTTCACTATTAATGAACGTGCCATTCATCGAGCCTAAATCAACCACGTGGACGTATCCGCGATACGCCACTAGCGCCGCATGACGCCGAGATATTCCGCACTCCAACGCATGGAAGAGGGCTAAGTCAAGGTCGGGAACGTACTGGCTTTCCGGGTCGGAACGGCCAATCACATAGCCTTCGACACTTGGTGCAGTGAGCGCCCAATGGGTTGTCTCGTCGTCGGCCACACTGAGGTGAACTTCACCTTCTGCCTGAATACCTTTACGCCGCAAAGTGGCTGTACCTCTCTGGTTATAACTCGCTATAGTGTTATTATAATGGATAGAATAACGTAACACCTTAAGGCTGGCTCATAGCTACCTTAATTGCTATATAGTCATTCATTATGCCATCCTGTATCGTGGAAATATAGAGCCTTTGCCCTGTAGATTGGTTATAAAGGCCAATTCTCAAGGCATCACTGTGTAAGGGTATGTCAAAAAAGTGATGTTCATCCGGCACATACTCGCCCACGTCCCATAACACCGTAGGATAGCCGTAATTCTGAGGGACAGCATCGCGTTGGTCGAGGATGACCCCTGCTTCGTCAACAAGGTGTACAAACACGGTATAGTTCGCTTGTGGCACACGGAGCGCCTGCCATACCAGATTAACCAACAAATCTCCCTCATCATGTGTTAATGTAACGCCATACAGCGCGATTTCATCCCCGAAGGCCATATCCAGCACGGCATCAACGGGCGGCGGCGTGTACAAGCGCGATTGCCCGGCAATATTCAGTGTGCCAAGCGTGAATACATGGTCGCCGATAGTGATTGTAAAATCCGTGTCACCCTCTGCTATATCCGGCGGCAGTCGCCAGTTGATTAACATGCGGTTGACTTCACCTTCCA
>DAIMZF010000149.1:0-8012 GCA_036734085.1 Aggregatilineales bacterium | reverse complement strand
GATTTTGACGCCACCGATACGCCCACCCCCACGCCAACACTGACGCCAACGGTCAGCTACCAGAGCGCATAGACCGCATAGACAAATTTATACGCTCCATTGTGCCATTGTGCAACACACCACACACGCTTTAGCCTTCTGCGGTAATGTGGCTGAGTAACGCTTTACTGCCAGCTTCTACAAGCGCATACACGTCATCAAAGCGCCCATCGTAATAGGGGTCGGGCACTTGAATAACATCCACCGTGCCTGCTTGCCGCGCATAATGCAGGAACAACGCAATTTCTGTACCATCATCCAGCACATAGCGCGTCTGATTGTCCTCTGGTTGGATATTGGCGGCGCGGAGGATGTTACGAAAGTTGCTTAAATCCATCGCCAGCACATAATCAAACTGCTGTAAATCCACCCGCCGGAATTGACGCGCCCGGCCATCATAGGGGATGCGATGCCGCTTCATCACATCCAATGTGCCGCGATGTGCCTTCTCCCCCACATGGTAATCACCCGTTCCGGCGGAATCGGTACGGATTGAATCTGCTAACCCGGCTTGTTGGACGTGATGCGCGAAGACGCCTTCCGCCATAGGTGAACGGCAGATATTGCCCAAACAGACGAACAAAACGGCTGTCATTCTGTCGCCTCCTTTGGCGGTTCGGGGGCGTCGGTACTATCGGTCACATCTTCTGATTGTTCCAGTACATCATCGGTAGCTGGTTGAGGCGATTGCGGTTCTGCATCTGCATCTGCTTCTGGTTCTACTGCGGCCTGTGCTTCTGGCTCGGCTTTGCTGGGCGCTACTATCTCTTCCGCTTCTGGCTCAACCGGCATCGGAATAGGCACGACGGGCGGCGCGGACTTCATGGAGATTTTACCGTCGATGAACGCGCCTTCTTCGGTGGTTAACGCGGTCGCGCTGATGTCCCCCCACACGCGCCCAGTACGCAATAGCTGAACTTTGTTGCCGCTTACATTGCCCCGCACCGCACCCGCGATGGAAATATTTTTCGCGTCAATATCGGCCTCAATGTTGGCCGTCTCACCGACAAGCACATTCCCGGAAATCTCCAATGTCCCGGTAAACGTACCATCCAAGCGGATGTTGCCCCCACTCTTGAGCTTGCCCTCCAACACAGAGCTAGGCCCCAGCACTGTTTCAAAGCCGAGCGGCTGTTGCGTCAGGGCGGTGGGGCGTGTTGGCATTTGTATCGCCTGAGAGGGGGGGGTAGGCGGAATTTTCGTCTCTTCAGTTTTGGGCCGATTGCCGAATCGACTCCCGAATAGTGAACTCATGCGGTGCCTCTTTTCAAGTTGTCTTCTATTTGTTAACAACACCTGTATCAGGTGATGGTTATGCCGGGTTGCGCCGCGCCAGTTCTTTAGCAAAGTGCGGCGGTTATTGTCAACTTATGTTAATATGATACAGTGACTAAATCAAATAACCGATTTCGGGACGGGAAGCTATGACCACCATCTGGAACCTGCCACGCATTGACATTCGTTCGCTTTCAGAGATTAAAGAATCGCGACCTGTAGCTTTGCTAACAGGCCGTACTGCTTGGGATCGTGTCGGCTCCTATCTGGAGTTGCCACTGGTTGTACAGGCAGAGCCGACCAACGTCCGCCGCTCTTATTTGGAGACATTAGCAGACGGTGTGCCGCCACAAGCAGAGGTGGTTTACGGCGTGGGCGGTGGTTTGGTGGCGGATGTGGCAAAGTATATCGGCTGGCGGCGTAAGTTGCCGGTGGTTATCATCCCGACGGTGTTGAGTGTGGACGGCTTCTTTACCGCGCTGGTGGCTGTGCGTGAGGAAGGCACGGTCGGCTACGAGATTACAGGCCCGGTTGACCGTGTGATTATTGATTGGGATGTCGTCAGCAGTGCGCCGCCACATTTTCGGGGCACTGGCATCGCGGAGATCCTGAGCATGGTTACAGGATTGCTGGATTGGCGCTATGCCGCAGAGCGTAACATGAACACCGAGCAGGAACGCTTCCAGCAATGGGCGGCCAGTTTAGCGGCAGGTATCGCGCAACAGGCGTTTAAAATCGCGCAGGGGGTAGGCGATGGCAAGATTGAGTCTCTACGAAATCTGCTCGACCTCATCTGCGTGGAAGTGCAACTGACGAACCAACTCGGCCACAATCGCCCGCAAGAAGGCAGTGAGCAATACTTCGCCTATGCCATCGAGCCGCGTGTCGCCCGGGACAGAGGTGTGCCCTATGCCGACCTCATCGGGCCGGGCATTATGCTGGCCGCCGCCCTGCATGGTCAGGATGTGAGCGCCATCCGTAACACACTCCTGAGCGCGGGCATCCGGTTAGGTCAATTACGCACGGGCGATATTATCGACACATTGCAGATGCTCCCGGATTATGTTGAGCGCCATGATTTGCCTTATAGCATCTTGCACAACACGGAAATTTCCTACGAACTCGCGCAAGAACTCGTCGCCAAAACCGGACTCGACGGCGGCGGAGCGCGGGCGATCTAAACCACAAAACTAACCCCCAACCCCCACTATATTCAGTTCCGGGCAATCCGTGTAAAATTTGCCCGGAACTTGACCACACGACATGCAAAGAGGCAATTATGATTAACTTCGGTACAGATGGCTGGCGGGCGGTCATCGCAGATACATTCACATTTGAAAATGTACGCCTTGTTTCGCAAGCAGTCGCCAACTGGGTACAGAAGGACTATTCCGGTGAGGCCGACCCAGTGATGGTGGTGGGCTATGACACACGCTTCCTGTCTGACCGCTTCGCAATGGAAACATCGCGCGTTCTGGCGGCTAATGGCATCCACGTTTGGCTAACGCGCACCGATGCGCCGACCCCTGCGATCTCTTACAATGTGGTGGAAAAAAAAGCACTGGCAGGCGTGGTCATCACGGCCAGCCACAACCCACCGCGCTACAATGGCTTTAAGGTCAAGGCGGCTTATGGCGGCAGTGCCACGCCGGAACAATGCAACGCCATCGAAGCAGAACTCAAGGTGCTTTCCGGCCAGAACGCCGTCAATGTGATGGATTACGAGACCGCGCTGGAAACAGAGCGCATCCGCCGTTTTGACCCGGCGTGGGTTTATTACGAACATCTCACCAATCTGGTGGATTTAGACCTCATCTCACGCGGGGAGCTTTCCGTCGTGGCTGATGCGATGTGGGGGTCTGGCCGCAATGCCATTACCAGCATTCTGGGGCGGACGCGATGCCGGGCAGTAGGCATCCGTGATGTGTTGAATCCTGGCTTTGGGGGCATCCACCCGGAGCCGATGCTGAAGTACCTCAACGAGCTTATCGCCAATGTACAACGTTTACAAGCAGACATCGGCCTGGCGACGGATGGCGACGCTGACCGCATCGGCGCGGTGGACGCGCAAGGACGTTATATCGACCCGCATCACATCTTCGCGCTGGTGTTACGCCATCTGATTGAAAATAAAGGTCAGCGCGGTGGTGTCGTCAAGACACTTTCCACCACATTCATGATTGACGCCATCACACAAAAACACGGCCTTAAATTGCACGAAACGCCTGTTGGCTTTAACCATATCGCAGACTTAATGATGATTGATGACATCCTGATGGGCGGTGAAGAAAGCGGCGGGATGAGTGTACGCGGTCACATCCCGGAAGGCGACGGTATTTTAATGGGGTTGCTGTTGCTGGAAGTCATCGCCCATGCGGAAGCACCTCTGCATGAAATTGTCGCGGATTTACAGGCCACTTATGGCCCGGCTCATTATGAGCGCATCGACGCCCGTTTGACCAAACAACTGCCCAAAAAAGAAGTCGTCAAACGTTTGTCAGAAAATCCGCCTGCCAGTATCGCGGGGGAGGGTGTGGCGCGGGTGGATACGCTTGACGGCGTGAAGTTCTACCTGGCGGATAAAAGCTGGTTGCTCATCCGCCCCAGTGGAACCGAGCCAGTCTTGCGTATCTATGCCGAAGCACACACGCCGGAAGCAGTGAAAGCATTAATCGAGGCGGGGCGGACGATGGGCGATAACTTGATGAGCTAAAGGCTTAATCCCGGAAAACGCTCCGGTCTACCTGCGGGAATTGCCGGAGCGCTTCCAGAAACAGGGTTTTAATCGCGTCGGCGTCGGCCTCTGTTGCGCCTTCAAAACGCAGGCTTAATACCGGTTCGGTATTGCTTGCACGCAGAATTCCCCAGCCGTTAGGCAAATTTAAACGGAAGCCGTCCACCGTTTCGACTTCGCCGTGTCCCTGTAAGTATTCGGCCACACCATGAATAACTTGCTCTTTTTGGTCATCAGGACAGTGCGGGCGGTACTCCTGCGTGCTGAACAGGCGCGGTAATTCCGCATCAAGTTGCGACAGTGTTTTATCCGTCTGCGCGAGGATTTGCAACAGTCGCCCCGCCGCCAGAAAGCCATCATCAAACCCGTGATATTCCTCAGCCAGAAAGATATGCCCGCTCATCTCGCCGCCGATGAGCGCACTTTTATCACGCATGGCCTCTTTAACCAGCGAATGTCCACTGGCGGCCATAAACGCATATCCGCCTGCCGCCCTGACCGAGTCGAATAACACTTGGCTACACAACACATCCGCGACCATCGCACTGCCAGGATGCCGCTTCAGCAGGTCGAGTGTCATCAGTGCCAGCAGGCGGTCAGCCGCTATCATATCGCCGTTTTCGTCTACCGCGCCCATGCGGTCAGCATCACCGTCAAACGCGATGCCAATATCCGCGCCTAGTTCGCGCACTTTCGCGCTCAGGTCTTGCATGTTGGCTTCTTCCTGCGGGTTGGGGTGATGGTTCGGGAAGTTGGCATCCGGTTCACAATAGAGCTTTTCCACCACATTATGCCCCCATCGCTCCAGCAGAGTCGGCGCAAACAATCCGCCCATGCCGTTGCCCGCGTCGATGACAACTTTTAAGGCGCGTCCCTTGCCCACACGCCATGCTAAATCATCGACATAACGCCGGTAAGCGCCGTTATCCAGTGTTAAATCGCCCCGTCCGGTATAGAGCCGTGCGGAATCGATAAACTTACGGATAACCTGAATTTCATCCCCGTAAATGGTACGTGCGCCGATGCAAAGCTTAAAGCCGTTCTGGTCACCTGCCAGATGACTGCCTGTAACCATCACACCGCCTACATCCCCATAATGAACAGCGTGCCAATAGACCAATGGCGTAGCGACCAGGCCAATGTCGATAACATCACAGCCGCTATTACGCACACCTTCTGTAAAAGCGTTGCCTAACGCAAATGAGCTAGAGCGATTATCCCGCCCGATGACGACGGTCTGCTTGTTGTCCATCATTTGCAGGTATGTGCCGAAGGAGCGCCCAATCTGCCGCGCCGCCTCCGGTGTGAGCAAGGCATCATCACCGGAAGCCTTGCCGCGAATGTCATATTTTTTGAATAGCTTGGGGCTAGGTGTCATGTTCGACTGTCTCCAACACTTGCTTGACATACACACGCACATTATCGCGTACATCCCGAATCACATGCGTTCCCGGCCCGATTTGCGCGTTTTCGCCGATTTTGACGCCGGGCATCGTCATGGCATCCACCGCAATAAAAGCGTTTTGACCAATTATCGCGCCTAGTTTGTCCCGCCCGGAATCTATCCGATCGTTTTTGATGATGCTGGTGACGTTACCCTTATCAATCCGCAGATTAGCAGTGGTGCATCCAGCAGAGAAGTTAACGCCTGCCCCAAAGACGGAATCCAACACGCGGCAGGCGTGCATGGCGCATCCGCTTGCGACATAGCTTCGTGCGACTTCCGTCGTGAAGCCGACTTCACATTTATCCAGCACCATTGAATTACGGACAAGCGCGTTGTTGCCGATGATTGTGCCCGCGCCGATGTAGGCCGGGCCAACGACTGCCGCACCAGGGAAAATCTTCGCGCCTGCGCCGATGTAGACGTTGCCCACAATGGTTGCTGTAGACGCGACGAACGCATCATCGGCGATGGCTTGTCCCTCAAGCTGGTTGAGGTAGTGGTTCATGATGTCCAGCACATGCCAGGGAAATTTAAGCGCATTCCAACTTTCTGTATAAGGCACAACGCGGTAGGTAAACGCCTTCATGAGCTTATCCATCGCCCGTTCGTAATGGTCATCGGTGTTGTTATTGCTGGCATATTCCGCACGGATAGCGTCGAATAATTCTGCGGCATCGCGGTGAATGTGCGCCACAATATTGACAAGATCGCTCGGTTCGTTGCCTTCACCTGGTTTTTCCACTATGCCGGTAACGTGCTGGTCATCGTCTACGACCAGATAGCCGCCGGGAAAATATTTTTCCATCTTTATCCCGGCCAGGTACGTATTTTTGTTGTCTTTTTCATAGGCTTGCAACATCGCGGTATGAAGTGAATCGTCCACCACATCATGCACCTGGTTTACGTAGATGGGGGTGTTGGGATTGTCTTTAAGGGCCGCTTCCGCTTGCAGTAGGGCGTCACCCATGCCCTGTGGCGTTTGCTGGATGACCACATCAATTTGCATATTAATTGCGGAAAGCATCCCCTCAATGTCTTTGTGGTTTTGTGGGTTGCCGACGATAATCGCCTGCTCGAAGCCGAGTGTTTGATAGCGTCGCAGTTGCATCACTAATAGCGGGTCACTACCGAAGCGGATGAGCGATTTTTCCTGTAGCGGCCACATGCGTGACGACGCACCGCCTGCCAGGATAACCAGCACGGGCATGGACTTTGACATCGGAACTCCTTTATCGTTATTGCCGGATAGCATCCGCACTATTCTAACTGATAACCACGCGACGTGGAATAACCCTGTCTGCCAACTCACAGGACGGACGTTGTCGCTAAAATCACTATCGAGTACAATGAAAATACATCTTCTTTATACCTAGTGTAGAGAGTAATCATGACTAACCTGCACAAACTCCTCAGCTTTGCCATGCTTGTTACCCAGTCCGGGCGGGGTTTGATTGTAGATGATGGGCTACAAATTCTGCACACCCAGACGGAAGAAGACACACCGCTAATCCCCGATGTGGTCATGCTGGCTAACATCCGCGAGGCTATAAACCAGGGCGAGGCGCTCATCTGCAATAACATTATCGCGGATGCTTCCTCTGCGCCGGATACCAATACAAACTTCGCCAATTTGCGGATTGGGGTTGTGTTGCCCGTTGTAGGAGTCGGTGCGTTGTACATGGATAAACGGGTGCGTAGTGGGGTCATCACCAAGCCCGTCGTAGACCGCCTCATGCAACTCATCCAACACATTAGCCAGCATCAACAGTGGGATACCGATGCCGAAGCCTTGCAAGAACTTTATGCCCAGATGTAGGCTAACAGTTTATCTACATAATCCAGTGGGAAAAATGCACATATGCCTGGACACATCGAATGGTACAATGATGAAAAAACAATCCTGTTGCAAAAGTTTTCGGGCGAATTAACCCTTGATATTTATTACAAGGTTATCGACGAAACCACCAGCGCCATCGTAGAGCAACCGCATACGGTTCATCTCGTCATCATTTATGATAAAAACTTCAAGCGTCCACCGGTGTTAACCCCTATGATGCGCTATGCCAGCCGGAACATGGCGTCTAACCAGGGCATTTGTTTCCTGCTCCGTCTGGATCATTCGCTCGTTGTGCGGGCAATGATCAACCTTGCACGCACAATAGCGCCGAACACCGTGAAAAACATTTACTTTGTGGATTCCATTCAAGAGGCGGAAGCATATATAGCTAAGCAAGCGTCACAAGCCAAAGTGGATTGACAGGCCAGCAATATCACGCATCCAACCTATCCATCAAAAGAGGCTTTAAGCACGCCCCTGCCACAGCACCGCCAGCACAAAACGTGGCAGACGCATCATACGTTTGATGCGCCACGGCTGGCGGATAAGCCGGAACAGCCATTCCAGCCCGGCATGTTGCATCCATAACGGCGCACGCGGCACAATCCCCGCGATGAAGTCAAATGAGCCACCCACGCCCATCGCCATTTTGACCTGCAAGCGCGGCAAGTTCCGCGCAA
>DAIMZF010000148.1:0-8246 GCA_036734085.1 Aggregatilineales bacterium | reverse complement strand
TGACGGCAGGTTCCGTGACGGGTGGCTCAGGCGTTAACTCTGCGGATTGCTCCGGCGGTGTGAGGGGCTGTTCAGCCTCAACCGCAGGCGCGGGCGTTTTTTCGGCCATTGTCGGCGGCGCGGATTTTACGCTCGTTTGTACGGGTGCTGTTTTCGTTGTGGATTGTGAAGCGACTTCCTGTCGGCGGCCTTCAAATAATTCCATCAAGCGCGAGATTGGCAGGGGTTTGGCGATATAGTCATCGCATCCAGCATCCAAACATTTCTCACGGTCACCGACCATCGCATAAGCAGTTACAGCGATGATAGGGAGCGTGTGGCCTCTTTCGCGTAGAACTTTTACGACATCCAGCCCATTTAAACGGCCTGCCAATTGAATATCCATCAACACGATGTCGGGGTTATCACGCTCAAAATTGCGTAATGCTTCCTCACCATCAATGTAATTAATCAACTCATCATTACGCGCAATGCGCCGTACCAACGACACATTTGCTATATTGTCTTCCACATACAGGATACGCATTATGCTGTCGCTCCTTGAGTGGAAGTTGGGGCTGGCGCTTCCTCTTTGGCTTCGGCTAACACTGCCGGAATATTATCGCTTGTGTCTTTTTGGTATGCTTGCAGAAGAAAATGGAATGTACTCCCCCGTCCAACCACGCTTTCCGCCCAGATGCGGCCATTCATCAGGTCTAATAACTGACGAGAGATAGCCAAGCCCAAGCCGGAGCCGGAACGTGGGTCGCGCCCGCCGCTATTGCTGGCCTGGCGGAATTCCTCAAAGATTGTGCCCAGTTGGTCTTCCTGAATACCGACGCCGGTATCGGTCACGCTGAATTGCACGCCTTCGTCAACTTCCCGGATAGTTAGTGTGATGCTACCTTGTTCCGTAAACTTGGCCGCGTTGCTATACAAATTCAGCAAGACCTGACGCACGCGGTTGTCATCCGCCCATACATCCGGCAAGGAATCGGGCAGGTCTAGCAATAGCTCGATTGATTTGTTGGAAATCAAGCCGTTAGCCGTTGCAACCACGCCATCTAATATGGGACGGAGTTTGATACGATCCATATAAATTTCCAGCTTGCCAGCATCGACACGCGCAAGGTCTAGGATGTCGTTGATAAGACCCAACAATTGCTGACCGCTTGTGTTAATTTGCGTCAGGTCACCACGATACGCTTCCGGCAATTCTGCATCATCATACATCATCGGGAACTTGAGCATGGTTTCGCTAAAGCCGATGATTGCGTTTAAGGGCGTGCGTAGTTCGTGACTCATGTTCGCCAGGAATTGACCGCGAAAGTTTTTAGCGGCTTCGGCGGCGGTTTTGGCTTCTTCTAGTTGTTGGTTGGTTTCTTGCAGGTTTTCGCCCAGCACTTCTGCGCGCTTTAGCGTCCGGCTCAGTTCCTCGCGGCGCTCAAATAATTCCCGGTTGCTACTGCGTTCACGCTGATAGTTTTCCAGCGCCCATTCCGTGACTTGATATAGTTCACCCGTGACTTGTGCCGCCATCAACGCGCCCACGAAAATGAGCAAAATGGCGACAACCTGGTGGGGGCCGATGATAGCAAAGCTGTAAGTCAATGTAGGAATGAGGATGGCTAATGCACTAGCGCCCAACGCTAAAGTAAATGTGGTCGATGGACGGAGCAACAAACCCGCCATAAAGATGATGACCACATACATAAATGGGATAATCTGAATAGCGTTGAGGTAAGTCGTGTCCGTCAAACCCACGCTGATAGCGGCAATGCCGCCTATTGTGTAGGCCAATGATGCGCCATCGTAGAATTTGCGACGCAGTAGAAACCGCGTGACAATAGAGGCAACAATCATCGTAAGTGGCATATACACCCACACTTGCGGGCTGAGTGCCTCTGTAGAGACAAAGGTAAACATCAGGAGTAAGACAGCCAAGCTGACGCCTAGCGTCACTTGCCATAGTACATCCAGACGGTCTGCTTTGACATCTGTTGCGAAGTCAAGATTAGTTGGCAAATTGGGGTTAGTCGTTGTCTCTGTCATAAACTTTAATAAATTCGTTATTTTCGGTCAATTTTTCTTCATTATAATCTAAACTTCAATTAAAAGCATATGGATTGTACAAAATTCATAATTTGTAAGGGTTTTACCCCCAAAAAACCCCCGACAAGCGTCAGGGGTCAAGTGAGTTTCATAATAATTTTGTCGCTTAGACGTTTATTTTTCGCCGTCTTTGCGGTCAACTTTGACCTTCTCTATACGATCCACCACCTGGTCGAGTGCGGCGTTGAATAGTTGGCGGTAGCCTTCTACCATTTCCTTAAATGCGGCAGACCCATGATCCCGGATGGCGGTAGGGATGAGACCTTCCAGAGCTTTGCCTGCTTGTTCTGCGGCTTTGCGCTGATGATCCATGAAAATTTCAAAAGCGGTTTGCTCATCAATTTCTTCTGATACTTCTTCTGCGGTGGTCTTCTTTTTGGTTGCCATTTGCTTCACTCCCTTAAAACATTAATCGAATGACGATTCGATTATAACCTATGGATAAATTCTTTAGCAATAACGAATTTCCTAGCTCTGTAATTCATCCAGGTTAACCGACATAATCAGCAAATCATGCTTACGATTGTCGCGGCCTTTAATCCAGTCAGGCAGAATCGCCTCTGGCTTAAAGTCGAAATAGTCCACCATGCGGCGGGCGGCCTGGTCACTGGCGGCGATGTAAACAATCACTTTATCCAGCGCCATATCACGGGCAAGCAGGGTGATTTCCCGCGCTAATTTTTGCCCCATGCCACGCCCACGCACTGCACCGCCCACCATCACGCGCATTTCGCCTAAGTGACGGTTCCAAAATAATTGGTTGTAATGAAGCGATGCAAAAGCTAACACTTTGGTTTCGTCATCGTGCGGGGTGACAAGAATAGTCTGTGCGCGTCCGGCTTCAATATCATTATTCCATAAGTCGAATGCGCCGGGTTGAGTGAAGTCGTACCATGCAAACCATAAATCCGCCTCTGTGAGTGTGGCCGTAAATGCCATCACATAGGGACTGTCCTCCGCTTTCATCAAGCGGAAGGTGTATTTCTCGTTATTGATGGTAATCGTTTTCGGATAATCTTTTAGCATCTTATTCACTTTCGTATCGGGGAACTTTGGACTATTGAGCAAAGTATGGGTTGCTTTTATATACGCTGTGCGCTCTTAATCAGTTCTTGCGCGGATTGCGTGAACGGCATTAACCGGGTGAGTGCCCCTTTTTTTAACTTTAGCTTGCCCGTTACAATCATGGGCAGGGGTTGTGCTTTGCCACTCAAGACTTTCATCCAGTTATCGTAATCACCTTCGATGATAAACGCCGCTTTATCCTGTGCTTCCTGTGGGGTAATGGCGTGTGCCGCACGGCATTGGCCTTTGTATAAATCCAGCAAAACGGCGGTTGCCTGTGGGAAGCCATTCGCAGGTGAGACACGCATTACGAACGCCAACGCGCCCGCCGTCCATTTGGTGGAGGCGTTGTAATAATCCGTGTTAGCGTTGATGGCGACTTGATATGCTTTTGCCCACGCATCAGAAAATAACTTTGGCTTGCCTGCTGGTGCAGTCGGCACAGCCTCCGGTACAGGCATTAACCCTGGCGCATCGGGGATTGCTTCTGCTATAGAATCATCGACTGGAGTCATGTCTTCGGCAGATTGCACCTCTTGTATGTCTTCGTTGTTTTGCACAACCTCTAGCACATTGACGGGTACTTGTGCCTGTGCCGGGTGAGCATCGCCCGTAACACCATTTAACACGGCGGCGGGTTTAGCGGCAGGCTGTGGCGGGGTGGTGGGTTTATCCCATGAAAATTCAATTGGCTCGATGCGGTCAACTTTAGCGGCGGTGCGTAGTTCTTCATAGCAATCATAAAGATAATCACGGATGACACGCACATCCGGCACGATAGCGGAGTCGGCAACTAATGTCATTGTGATGCGCTGATTGTAACTAAGTACCACACAAGCCAGTCCCATCGATGGATTTAACGGGAAGAATCCGTAATTACGAATCAGCTTGTGCCCGCGCAAGTATACCGGAATCTGCGGCCCCGCAACGTTGGTACACCATGTATGCGCCAGCACGGAAAACGCGACAGGCGCGACACTCCATACCAAAGGCTGGGCGAGCGATGGCAATAGGGCAGGCACAGTCAGGAGCATATCCAGGCTGTTGGATAGCGCGGACTCTTTCATCATGGTGGTGTAATCTTTTACACCTTGCAAGCGGTTTAACGGTGTTTTGTGGTCAAAGTTGATGTCTACGGGCAGAACTGAGATGCGGTTGCCAAATGAGCCACGTTCTTGTTCCAGGCGCATACTGACGGGCACAAGCACACGCAAAAATTCCTGGGTTCCGTCCGGCTCCTGGTCGCGGGCGTAACGCTCTACGGCGGCGGCCAGCACAGATAGCACGACATCGTTCACAGAGGCATCCCGTGCGGATTTTATCCCGCGCACTTCCGCAAGAGAAAATTCCGCCCATGCCAGTTGTTGCCTGCCGCTATTTTTACCATTGATAGGCAATTTGCGGATAGGCTTCAGGTTATCATTCACCACATTAGCGATGCCAACCAAAGCCTTACGACGCGGTTCTTTGTGGGTAAACACATTAAACATCGTCCCGACATCATCCCCCAGCTTCTTTAGGATGTTGAACTTGTGCGGCAAGTCGCGTTTGAAGGCTTCCACGATAATCTCACCGGCGGTAGGTTCTTCCGGCGGATTGTAAAGCGGCTTAGGTTCTAGCGGTGCGACTTCCGGCGTGAGGTCAAAGAGCAGGGTAAAAAGTTCAACGGCGGCGAGGCCATCCACCATACAATGATGGATTTTGAAGAATAAGGCGGTGCGGTTGTCGCTTAAACCTTCAATCACATGGATTTCCCACAACGGCTTATCCCGATCCAGTGGGTTGGAAAGTAATCGACTTGCGGTAAGCCGCAGGGCTTCATCATCGTTGGGTGGGTCAATCTGTACCTGGAAAACATGCTTGCGGATGTCAAAATCTGGGTCAAACACCCACATCGGTGCGCTAAGGCTGAGTGGTGCCTGGACAATTTTCTGCTGGTAAATAGGCGCTCGATGAATGCGCGAGTCTACGGTGCGTAACACCTCTGGATAGGACACTTTGCCCTCAAAGATGGACACCGAGCCGATATTCATAGGGGCGACTTCCGACTCGACATAATAAAAGGCGGTATCCACTGGCCCCAGAAAACTAGCGAATTTTTCGGTCATGTGTTTGCCCTATCACTATAAAATATTTTTCGATTTTTATGTATTGCCTATGAATAGATTTTATCTAATGCACGCTGTGCCGCAACTTCTCCGCTATGGATGAGTTTCTTCTGCACTTCCTGACGGAACGAAAACTCCGGTGCCTGGAAGAATTCGATATCTTCCGGGTCGGGATGAATCCAGATGATTTCCGTCTGGATGCCTTGTTGTTCCGCATATTCTCGCCAACGGTTGATGCGCTCATGCAGAACAGTAATCAGCGATTGCCGCAGGATGTGAAGCCAGCCCATATCGCGGACGCTGTGGCCTTTGGTGCTGTATAGGGGTTGATAAGTATGCGAGACAATCATCCGGTCTGCTAAGCTTACCCCAATATCCGCAGAAAGCGTGCGTTTAATCTCGCCGTCGATGTAATAATTGCCTTTGATCATCACAGGTTCAAACATGCCCGGCACAGCACTGGAGGCGCGGATAGCCTTATAGACGGGGACATCCGCCATAAAACGGTCTTCTGCTGTGTCAAAGTCATATTCAGCATTGAACACCGCACGATGGTTACTGTCTAATGCGGTTGCCGTGATGTACAGGTCAATCTCCATATCCTGGAAGCTCCCCGACGGTAAAAATTCGCGGAACAATTCTTCCAGCGCGATCGAGTCAAAAAAGCCTGTCGCATGTGACTGGCTGAGGATGAGCCTGTCTAACACTTCCGCCAGTAAATCCTGATTTCGCAGGATGGGCAAAGAGGCCAAAAAGCGCAGGCCAGTGTAGCCGGTATAGAGCGATTGCACAGTAAGCTGTTTTAATTTTGGCCGGAATAAGCGCGAAGATGTCATCGTATCCAGCCAGACATCAAACTTAGGCAGATAAACACGCTTTTGGCTAAGGGAATCAATGAGGGTATCCGCACTGGTTCCAGATGCGATGAACGAGCCAGCGATCGACCCGGCACTGGCGCCGACGATAGACGTGATATTTTCCGCTTGTAAGACTTTGAGTACACCAAGATGAAAATAAAATGCTTTCGTTGCACCGCCACTGAGGATAAGCGTCGTCCCTGCTTTCTTTTGCAGGTGGGGGATGTGGTGCATAAATTATTCTCCAAAAAATTTTTATACCCGCTTTAGTTATATATCACTTTTTGTTGATAATTCGCTTTAGGTTTGGCGTTTACAGTGGACGAGAGCGCTAGTTATGCAGTAAAATAGAGTTCAACTTGGTTTCGCCACCAGACCGAATCACATATGTCAAGTTTAACAGACTGATAACGAAAGCGATAGTTTCCTCATGCGACGTTCAAGCATGGCCTTGCTGGTTATCGGGTTGTTTCTTCCCGTAGTTTTCGCCTTCCGTCGCTGGTTGCTGGCATTCTTCTTAAAGTTGCCCCGCCCGCGTTACCGCATCGGGCTACAACGTGGGATTCGCGTGCCGATGGCTGACGGTGTGCACCTGACGACCGACCACTACAGCCCCATCAAAAATGGTAATTACCCCACTATCCTCATCCGTTCCCCTTACGGGCGTAACGCACATGCTAGTTCTATGGGCATCACATTAGAGTTTGCGGCGCGGCGCTTTGCGGAACGGGGATACCACGTCATTGTGCAGGATGTACGCGGACGTTTTGATTCTGGCGGCGTGTTTGACCCTTATTTTAACGAACGGGCGGACGGTCAAGCGACGGTTGCATGGCTCAAGCGCCAACCCTGGTTTAATGGTCAGGTGGGCATGTGGGGGTCTAGCTATCTGGGACTGGTACAGTGGGCATTGATGCTGGACACACCGGAGCTAAAGGCCGTTAATCTGGCAGTGACGAGTTCCAGCTTACACACCGTCTTATTCCCGGATGGCGCATTTGATTTAGGGCTGGCGATGCGCTGGATGGCGCTTTTAGAGGAACTGGAGCAGGTGAAGGATCGCCCATTCTGGCACAGCCTGTTATTGTGGGGGCGCATAGAAGACCGTGTTAAGGTCGCGCTGGAAACCCTGCCATTAAGCGACTGCGACCAGAAGACCGTAGGCCGCGCCGTTGATTTTTACCATAACTGGCTGACCCACAACGACATCACCGATGAACTATGGCAGACCGCCATCACAGAGCTTGAAACGCACGAGATAACCGCCGCCGTGCATATGGTGGGCGGATGGTATGATTTCTTCCTCCGGGGGCTGTTGCTGGATTATGAGCGCCTCATCCGGCAGGGCAAACAGCCTTATCTGACCATCGGCCCCTGGAGCCACTTTAACCTGCTGGTCAGCGGCGCAGATTTACGAGAGGGCATTACATGGTGTGATGCAATCCTCAAAGGCAAAACCGAACGCTTACGCGCTAGTCCGGTGCGTGTGTATGTGCTGGGCGCGGAACGTTGGCGCGACTTCCCGACATGGCCGCCCCCCAACCCCGTGATTCCGTACTACCTGCAACCAGAGCGCGAACTCAGCCCGGCCATGCCCACCATCGCGGAATCCTTCGATGGCTACGTTTACGATCCCCTACAGCCGACCCCCGCGCCCGGTGGGGCGATATTCAGCATGTACCACGCGGGCAAACGAGACAATCGACAGTTGGAAGCGCGTGACGATGTGCTGACGTTTAGCACCGCACCATTGACCGCGCCGCTTGAGGTCATCGGCTATGTGCGTTTGCGGCTCTATGTATGCTCCTCCGTGACGCATACCGACTTTTTAGGGCGTCTGTGCGACGTGACGCCGGATGGCAAATCCTATAATGTGTGTGATGGTTTGTTCCGTGTGGCGCCCGGCAAGGGTGAAGAACAAGCGGACGGCACATTGTTGGTTGAGGTCGATATGTGGGCGACGGCCTATCAATTTAAGGCCGGGCATCGGCTGAGAGTGCAGGTCGCAAGCGGGGCGCATCCCCGATGGGCGCGCAACTTAGGCACAGACGCACCCTTCGCGCACGGCGTGGACGCCCGCATCGCGGAGCAAAAAGTCTACCATGACGCGGCGCATCCATCGGCG
>DAIMZF010000147.1:0-8291 GCA_036734085.1 Aggregatilineales bacterium | reverse complement strand
TCTCCGAAGCGTTGGACGGTGTGGTGGAAACAATGGTCAACCGGGTGGGCGTGGATTTGAACACGGCATCGGTGGCGTTGCTGACCCGTGTCTCCGGGATTGGAGCGAAGCTGGCGGAACGGATTGTGGCGTATCGGGACGAAAACGGCTCCTTCCGGGAGCGCAAGGCGCTAAAGCAGGTGGCGGGGCTGGGGCCAAAGGCCTTTGAGCAGGCGGCGGGCTTCCTGCGGATTCGGGACGGCGCGAATCCGTTAGACGCGAGCGCCATCCACCCGGAAAGCTACGCGGTAGCGAAGGCGGTATTGAAGCAGGCGCGGTTGACGCTGAAGGATTCCGCAAAAGAGCGTGAAGCGGCGCTGAACGCCCTGCGGCAAGCGCAACCCATCGAGGCATTGGCGGCGGAATTAGGGGCGGGCGTGCCGACCTTGCGCGACATCTTCGAGCAACTCATCCGGCCTGGCCGTGACCCGCGCGCGGATTTACCCCTGCCCCTGTTGCGAAGTGATGTGCTATCTATGGATGACCTGCACAACGGGATGCAGTTAAGCGGCACGGTGCGGAACGTGGTGGACTTCGGCGCATTTGTGGATATTGGCGTCAAGCAGGATGGGCTTTTGCACATCAGCCAGATTCCGCAGGGGGTGACGTTGAGCGTCGGCCAAGTGATTGAGGTGCATATCCTGAGCGTGGAAAAAGAGCGCGGGCGCATCGGGCTGGGGTGGGACGCGGGCGGCTAGGCGGCGATTCTCTATCATAATCTTTATATTCCGTATGGAAAGATTCTGCTACTCTAAAACCATCTAGTGCGTATATTCTTTGATAAAAAACTATCAATAGACGTTTCAGCGAAGGCAATCATTATGGAAATTGCGGGACGTTACGAACTTGGGGAGAAAATCGGCGCGGGTGGTATGGGCACGGTGTACGTCGGCCACGACCACCAGACCGGGCAAACGGTGGCTATTAAGCAACTGAAGCCGGAAGTGGTCGAGGGCGACCCGGCGCAACTCCAGCGATTTGTACGAGAAGGCGAACTACTGCGCCAACTGAACCACCCGAATATCGTTAAAATGCTGGATTATGTGGAACAAAAAAACGCCTATTACCTGATTATGGAGTATGTGGCGGGTGGGTCTTTGTTGGATTTGATGCAGAACGCGCACGGTCTGACAATCCAACGGGCGCTTTATATCGCATTAGACATCGCGGATGCGCTGACACGCGCCCACCGCTTAAAAATTCTGCACCGGGACATTAAGCCCGCTAACATCCTGCTGGCGGCGGATGGCACGCCACTTCTGACGGACTTCGGCATGGCGCGGGGCGCGACGAGTGACGTGACACAGGAAGGCATGGTGTTGGGCACGCTGGCTTACCTTAGCCCGGAAGCCCTGCACGGCGATGACCTGGACGAACGCAGTGATATATGGTCTTTCGGGGTGTTGTTTTATGAGATGCTGACGGGTGAACGGCCTTTCGGGTCGCAGGCCAGCGTCGCGGCATTGATTACGGCCATCCTGACCGCGCCGATGAATGACCTGGAAAGCCGCCGCCCGGATTTGCCGATGGCGGTGATTGACCTGGTGTATCGGATGCTGGCGCGGGAACGGGAAGCACGCATCCCCAGCGTGCGGATGGTGGGCACAGAGCTAGAGGCGGTGATACGCGGGCGCACGACTTCTATGCAGGCGGTGGTGACGCCGGATGATAGCACGGGGCGCTTCGCAACGGATGACTATACGCCCTCACCGGATACGCCGACGGTGCGCCCGGTGGTGCATCTGCCCGCGCAAGCCACGTTGTTCATCGGGCGGGATGCGGAACTGGCCGCACTGGATGATTTGCTCCATGTGGAATCCACACGGCTGGTCACGTTGCTGGGGCCGGGCGGCGTGGGTAAAACGCGGCTGGCGGTGGCAACGGCGGAACGCAACCAGAGCGCGTTCCCGGATGGCGTTTACTTCACCCCATTGACGGAAATCACCAGCACGGATTACATCGTGCCGACGGTGGCGGAAAGCATGGGCTTTGTTTTTTCCGGCACGGGTAGCCAACAGCAACAACTGGGGCACTTTTTAGAGGATAAGCGCGCCTTGCTGGTGCTGGATAACTTCGATTATCTGGCGGAAGGCGGGGCGATTATCGCGGATTTGCTGAAGGCCGCGCCACACATAAAAATCATCATCACCAGCCGGGAGCGGTTACGCATCCAGGCGGAGCAGGTGTTTGAGGTTAACAGCCTGAATGTGCCGGATGAAGACACGCCCCTAGAGGCGCTGATGAGCTACCATGCGGTGCGGCTGTTTTTGCAGAGCGCGCATCGGGTACAACCCGGCTTTGAAATCCTGCCGGAGAACGCGACAGACTTAACGCGGGTGCTGGCCTTAGTGCAGGGCTTGCCGTTGGGAATCGAACTGGCGGCGGCGTGGCTGGAAGCGTTGCCGTTGGATGAGATTGTGCAGGAGATGGAGCAGAGCATCGACTTTTTGGAGACTGACCTGCGCGATGTGCCGGAACGCCACCGGAGCATCCGCGCAGTATTTAACTATTCCTGGAATATGCTGGGCGACAGTGAGCGCGACGCCTTTATGAAGTTGTCGGTGTTTAAGGGCGGGTTTGAGCGCGAAGCGGCGCAAAAAGTGACCGGAGCCAACCTGCGGACGCTGACCACACTCACCAATAAATCGCTGATTCGGCGTGACCCCACCGGGCGCTATCATATGCACCGGCTATCCGCACAATACGCGGCGGAGAAATTCGCGCAGACGTGCGTCGAGCAGAAAGCCGTCCATACCGCGCACGCGGGCTATTATGCGGATTTGTTGCGTCAGCTAGAGCCAAGCCTGAACACGCGGCGCGAACAGGATGCGATGCAGACAGTGGATACCGAACTGGAAAACATCCGCGCTACCCTGCGCTGGGGGGTGCAAAACCAGGAATGGGACAAGCTGAACAATTTAATGGCGGTGCTGGGTGAATATTACCGCCTGCGGGGGTTGTTCCGTGAGGGGGTGACGTGGTTTGAAGAACTGGCGACTTCAGGCCGTGAGGCGGCGTCGTGCAGTCAGGCTTTTTACTGGCAGGCGCGGCTGTACCAAGCCCTGCTGATGGTGTATCTGGGTGAACACGAACAAGCCTACCGTTACATCAACGACGCGCTGGACAACCTGAAGCACAGCACAGATTACCTGATGCTGGGGCTGGCATGGGTGGGAAGAAGCAGAATTAACATCCTGCGCGGGGAGTACGAGAAGGCGCTTGAGGATAGCCAGCAAGCGGTGGACGTGTTGCAAAAGTCCGCAGAGAGTGCTAAATATGTGCCGGGCGCGCTCGTCATCGCGGCACAGGTGGCCTACCTGCGCGGGCAATACCGCGAGTCCTACAAAATTTATGAGGAACTGCTGGGACAATACGGCGACAGTGACTATTCCCCAACGGATTTGGCACAGGTGCATAACGATGTGGGGCTAACGTTGCAGATGCTGGGTGAATTCCAGGCCGCCGCGCAGATGTACAAGGAAGCGTATGACATCTACAAATCGTATCGGCATAAGCCGGGCATGGCGGAGTCACTTAACCATCTGGCCGGACTGATGTATGGCAAGGGCGATTATGAAGAAGCGCAGGCAAATTACCAAGCCGCCTATCGCCTTAACCGTGAGGTCGGGAACCGGGTGGCGCTGGGACATTCGCTGAGCGCGTTGGGCAACCTGGCGATATACCGCATGGATACCGAAGTCGCGTGGGATTACTTCCAGCAAAGTCTGGCAATCCGCCAAAAGTCGGGCGATGTACACGGCATCGCGGACTCGTTATTAGACCTGGCGACCGTCAAGCTGATGGATGGCGATTATGAAGAAGCGGGGAATTATACCCTGCAAGCAGAAACCATCTACCGGGAGATTGGCGACGAGGACGGGCTTGGGCAGGTGATGGTCGGGCGCGGCCTGCTGGAATTATTCAACAATAACTTAGAAGCGGCACTGGGCTACCTGGAAGCCGGGCAAGTCGCGGCGGAACAAACAGGCAGTCAATTTTTGCGGTTGCAGGCGATAGGCGGGCTGGGTGAGGTGGCTCTGCGGCAGGGGCGGCTGGATGAAGCCGAAGGGCTGTTCATGGATGGCTTGCAAATGCTACGCGGGCTGAACATCGAGCCAGTGATGACGGCTTATTTGATAGGGATTGCGGCCATCACGGTGCATCGGGGGCAAGTGATGAATGCGGCGGTGCTCATCTGCGTGTTGCAACGCTACCCGGTTTCGTACATCATGCAGACGCGCAACACGTTAGATGAACTGTGGGAAAATGTGTGTGCGGATTTAACGCCTGCACAGATAGCGCAAGCGCAAGCGGAAGGCAAGACGCTGACCTTACAGGCGGTGATGAAAGACAGTCGCTTTTTGCGAATGCTTAGGCACGATAAAGCGGATTAAAGGGTTTTTGAGGACACGATGAAGCGGATTAAAGATTAAATCCGATGTTTGTAGGGGCACGATGAAGCGAATTAAAGATTAAATCCGATGTTTGTAGGGGCACGAACTATCGTGCCCCTACCGCGTACAGGCGGCAATCCCCGCCTGACTTTTGTTTTACCCCCGTGATATAATGAGGCGTATTCAACCCCAAGACACACGATTTTTTCAGGAGGATGACTTAATGACAAACCGCACCCCCATCACCGTTGCACGGGGAGATGGCATCGGCCCGGAGATTATGGACGCTTGTCTGCAAATTATGCAAGCGGCAGGCGCAGAATTTGACATTGAAGAAGTGCGAATCGGCCAAGAGGAATACCTGAACGGCAACCCCACCGGCATCGAGCCGAAAGCGTGGGACAGCCTGCGCCGGACGGGGGTATTCTACAAAGCGCCCCTAACCACGCCACAGGGCGGTGGCTATAAAAGCGTGAATGTGACGTTGCGTAAAGCCTTTGGCCTGTATGCCAATGTGCGCCCGGTGATGAGCTACCATCCGTTTGTCTCCACCAAGCACCCGTATGTGAACATCACCATCATCCGCGAGAACGAAGAAGACCTGTATGCAGGCATTGAACACCGCCAGACGCAGGAGGTGTACCAGACGCTGAAGCTGATTTCGCGGCCTGGTAGCGAGCGCATTGTGCGTTATGCGTTTGAATATGCGCGGATGAACAATCGGCGTAAGGTGACGTGCTTCACCAAAGACAACATCATGAAGATGACCGATGGCTTGTTCCATAAGGTGTATGATGAAATCGGCGAAGAATACCCGGAGATGGAAAAAGAACACTGGATTATTGACATTGGCGCGGCGAAGGCGGCCACCGAGCCGGAAGCGTTCGACGTGATTGTGATGCCTAACCTGTATGGTGACGTGGTGAGCGACATCACCGCCCAACTGACGGGTTCTGTGGGGCTGGCAGGGAGCGCGAACATCGGCGAGAAGGTGTCGATGTTTGAAGCCATACACGGTTCCGCGCCGGACATTGCCGGGCTGGGCATCGCTAACCCGTCCGGGTTGCTGTATGCGGGCGTGCTGATGCTGGTACACATCAAGCAATATGATGTAGCGGAAAAAGTGCGTAACGCCTGGCTAAAGACGATTGAGGATGGCGTGCATACGGGCGACATCTACCAGGAAGGGACAAGTAGCCGCCGCGTGAACACCGCCGACTTTACGCAAGCGGTGATTGAGCGAATCGGCCAACGGCCCAAGATGTTGCACCCGGTCAACTTTGCCGCCGGAGATACCGGCCTGCCTGCCGCGACTCCGGCCATCCGCCGGGAGCCGATGTCCAAGTCGCTCATCGGCGTGGACTTGTTCCTGGATTGGGATGAACAAGGCCGTAACCCGGATAAGCTGGGGGAAACCCTGCGCGGCATGAACGGTGAGGCGCTGGAACTGGTGATGATTACCAACCGGGGCGTTAAAGTGTGGCCGGATGGCGCGCCGGAAACCTTCTGCACTGACCACTGGCGCTGTCGGTTTCAGTCGCCGGGCAACGCCGCCATCACGCATCAGGTGATTGTGGATTTGCTCCAACGGATGTATGACGCCGGGCTGGACTGCATCAAGACGGAGAACTTATACCTGTTTGATGGTCAGGTGGGCTTCTCGCTGGGGCAAGGGCAATAAACAAAGGCGACAACTTTTAAGGGGGGGTGCATGTCAAACGATAATTCCGAATGGGTGAGCCTGCGCCATGCGGCGGATATGCTCGGCGTGCATCCCGCGACTGTGCGTAACTGGGCGGATAGAGGTGAGCTTGCTTCGCGGCGGACACCGGGCGGGCATCGGCGGTTTAAACGGTCTGATTTGGAGCAACTCGCCAGCACACACATGACCGCCGACGTTCAGCCGATTGAAGTGCAGGTTATCATCCAGAATGCGCTAGGCCGGGCACGGATGGGCGTGGGCGATGGGATGCTGGATGACATCCCGTGGTATAGCGCGATGAGCGACCACACCCGCGCCGAGATGCGGACGTATGGGCGCAATCTGCTGGATGCTTTGCGAAAGTTCCTGGCGGATGATGGGCCGGACGAACGGCTATCGGACGCCATCCGCTTAGGGAAGGAATATGCCGCCGCACTGACGGAAGACGGCCTGACGTTGCCACAGGCGATGCGGGGGTTCTTCTACTTTAGTGAATTTGTGGTGAACGCGATTTTATCGTGGTCGGAGATTACACCGCGCAGTGCGTCGGAATGGGCTAACCTGTTGCGGCAGGTGAATAACTTCATGAACGCGATGTTGCTGTCTATGGTGGAATATTACGAGGAAGAATAGTTGACCCCACGCCCCGCCACCATCGCGCTGAGTCTTTTACCTCACATCGGCGGCAAGACCTTCCATGCTTTGATGCAGGCTTTTAACCATGATGCAGACGCCATCCTGCGGGCGGAGGAAGCCGACCTGCGGCGCGTGCGCGGCGTAGGCACGAAGATTGCGGCCAGCATCCGCGCTATTAACACAGATGACCTTTTGCCACGCATGGAAGCATGGCAGAAAGCAAAAATCAACATCCTCACATGGGAGGATGCAGGCTATCCCCCCCGTTTAAACCTACTGGAAGATGCGCCGCCCGTGCTATTCGTGCGCGGTCGTGTGCCCGATTCCGCGCTGGTGGTGGCGGTTGTGGGCACACGCCACCCGGACGCCATCAGCAAAAAACGCGCGGAGAGCATCGGCGTGGAAGTGGTGCAAAAAGGCGGGCTGGTGGTGAGTGGGCTGGCGCGGGGGGTGGACGCATCCGCGCATTTGGGCGCATTGGCAATCCCGGATGGGCGGACGGTGGCGGTGCTGGGCAACGGCATCCTGAACCCTTATCCGGCAGAGAATACGACATTGGTGCAGGCGATGCTTGACCGGGGTGGCGGGCTGGTGTGCGAATGTGCGCCGGACGCACCGCCGAGCGCGCCCGCGCTGGTGGCACGCAATCGCATCATCACGGGGCTGAGTGATACGGTGGTCATCGTGCAGACGAACATCGACGGCGGCGCGATGCACGCCGCCCGTTTTGCACTGGCACAAGGCCGTTCGCTCTGGGTGTGTGAGCATGAAGCAGGCGGCAATCGGGCGCTATTGGCCGATGGCGGGCGCGGGCAATTGCTGGATGATGACTTTAAGAGTCTGGCATAGGAGGCCGGGCACGAACCATCGTGCCCGGTGTCATTTCGGGGGGCAGGTGATAGACTAGCCGCGCCCGTCGCGGAGCATCTGCGCGAACTCATGCGGCATGTCCGTTGCTTCGATGGCCTGCGCGGTGCGTTCCACGTCATAGGGCAAGCGGATGAACTGCACGTCTAAATCCGTATCACGGGCGCTCATCACGATGTAGCACGCATCCGGGTTATCATCTTTGGGCTTGCCCACGCTCCCGGCATTGACGATGTGCCGTCCACTGGGCAACACGCGATGATACGGCAAATGGGTATGGCCGCAGACCAGCACATCCGCGTTGACGCCATCCAGAATACGCTCCAGGCTTTCGTCGGTGCGGTCTTGGTAGAGGTATTCATTGATTTTGCGGGGACTGCCATGCACCAGCAAAACGTTTAAGCCGCCCAGTTGTAGCGGGATGCTGGCGACTAACGAGCGCAGATAGGCTTTATTTTCCGCGCTGGTGTGGGCGTTAGACCATGCAATGGAGCGTTCGCCCAGTGCTTGTGCTTCTGGTGTTTTGTAGGCACAGCCGCAATCGTCGCTATCGTTGCCCACGCCTTGATCGTAGTTGCCCATGATGGTGGGAATATCGCGGCTACGGATGAAGTCAATCACTTCATTGGGGAATGTGCCATAGCCGACTAAAT